>JADZAK010000177.1 GCA_020852595.1 Rhodospirillaceae bacterium | reverse complement strand
CGGGTACGCAAGTGACCCTTGGGATCACGCATCCCAAGTACGGACATCTCGCCATTTTGCCGGAAGACAGCCGCGCGTCGCTGGCCGCCGATTTCGCTTAGTTGATGACCTCTGCGGGATAGACGCCCCACAAGGCGTCGCGCGAGATCCAGCCCACCACGCCGCCGGCATCGACCCGGCACAGCGCGGAGCCTTGCGGGCATTTTTCCACGGCCACGATCACACCCGGCTCGACGCTCGCGACGGTGTCGGGTTTGCCGTCCATGGTGCGCAGGAGCGGGCGCACCGCCTCGCCGGTGATCATGGCGGTGCGTTTGCCGGAGACCATGCTGGAATGCACCCAGCCTTCTGTGCCGGCGGGATCCTTGATGCGCCGCCAGGTGTCGAACTCGGCGATGATCTCCACGGGCAGACCGCGCCGCACATAAATCCATTCGATGGGATAACGGGCGCTGGGCCCCACGCGCAGGTTCACGGAGTCGGGACGCAGCGACACGAAGCGCGGCAAAGGCAAACCATCCGGTTTTCCAGCGGCCTGTTCGTTCGGAGCCGCTTCGGCAGGACCCTCGGCCGCCGCCGCCGCGCCGCACCACGTCATTGCCAAAACCACCAAAAGCCAGCGCGTCACGTAAGATGCCTCGTCCTCTGAACGTCTGGTTTGTGCCTGTATTTTCCGATTTTGTCCACGGCGCGCGAGGTTACGCCGGTGACATGCGGCTGATACCTGAGCCCGCCTGGACAAGGCGAAACGCGGCTGGTACGCCTACTTCACGAGCTCAATTTCTGGCCCAGAGATGACGCGGACAAAGCCCACAGTCGTCGTCACGCGAAAACTTCCCGACGTCGTCGAGACGCGGATGATGGAGTTATTCGACGTCCGGCTGAATATCGACGACCATCCTTTCTCGAAAGACGAGCTGATCGAGGCCATTGGGTCTTGTGATGTTTTCGTGCCGAATCTCACCAACCAGATCGACGCCGCGCTGATTGCCAAGGCGGGCCCGCGCCTGAAGCTGATCGCCAACTTCGGCAACGGCATCGATCACATCGACGTGGCCGCCGCCCGCGCCAAGGGCATCGTGGTCACCAACACCCCCGGCGTTCTGACCGAAGACACCGCCGACATGGCCATGGCGCTGATGGTCGCGGTGCCGCGCCGCCTGGTGGAAGGCGCGGCCATGATCCAGAGCGGCGCGTTCAAGGGCTGGAGCCCGACCCACCTTCTCGGCCACCGCATTTTCGGCAAGCGCCTCGGCATCATCGGCATGGGCCGCATCGGCACGGCGGTCGCGCGCCGCGCCAAGGGTTTCGGCATGGCGGTGCATTATCACAACCGCCGCCGCCTGCGCCCCGAACTCGAAGCCGAAGTCGAAGCCACATACTGGGAAAGCCTGGACCAGATGCTGGCGCGCATGGATGTGATCTCCATCCACTGCCCGCACACGCCGGCCACGTTCCATCTTCTGTCCGAACGCCGCCTCAAGCTGTTGAAGCCGACGGCCTACCTGATCAACACCGCGCGCGGCGAGATCGTCGACGAAGAGGCGCTGATCCGCATGCTGGCAGCCGGACAGCTGGCGGGCGCGGGTCTCGATGTGTTCGAGCATGAGCCGGCGGTGAACCCGAAACTGCTGACGATGAAGAATGTGATCCTCTTGCCGCACATGGGTTCGGCCACCATCGAGGGGCGCATCAACATGGGCGAGAAGGTGATCATCAATATCCGCGCCTTCTGCGACGGACATACGCCGCCCGATCGCGTGCTGCCGACATCCGGTTAGCGGTGCCCGACACCGCCGTCATTCGCGAGATCCCCTATATCGATCCCGCCAGCGCTTTCGCGCCGCTCGCGGGGCGCGCCTATGCGGTGCTGCTGGAAAGCGCCGATCGGCAGGGACCCGATCTTGAAAACACGAGGGGGCGTTACTCCTATATCGCCGCCGATCCCTTTCGCCTGGTGACCTGTTCGTCCTATCCGTGGACCGTGACGGTGGACGGCGCGGCACGGGAGGGAAACCCCTTCGACATTCTGGCCGAAGAGCTGCGCCGGTTCGCCTGGAAGCCCGAGGCGCCCGTGCCGTTCAGCGGCGGCGCGGTGGGGTTTTTCTCCTATGAACTGGGCGGGCTGCTTGAAAACCTGCCCCCGCCGAAGAGCGCGCCGCTGCCTGTGGACATGGCGGTCGGGCTTTATGATGTGATCGCGGCCTTCGACCATCAGGCGCGCACAGCCTGGGTCATCGCGCGTGAGGAACCGCGCGCGGCTTGGTTGAAGGGCGCGTTGGGGACCGCCGAGGCGCCGGTGAGGGACTACCCGCCCGTGTTCTGGCGCTCAGAAAGCCGGCGCACGCAGCATGAAGAACGCGTCGCCGCCGCCATCGAAGCGATCCGGGCCGGTGAGATCTATCAGGCCAATATCACCCAGCGTTTCCACACACCGCTGCCGGAAAAGGCCGTGCCCTTCGATATCTACCGAAAACTAAGGCAGCGATCACCCGCGCCCTTCGCCGCCTTTCTCAGCGGCGGGAACGGCCTCGCGCTCATCTCGGCTTCGCCCGAGCGGTTCCTGAAATGCGATGCGGCGGGCCGCGTGGAAACCCGGCCCATCAAGGGCACCCGCCCGCGCGGGAAAACGCCGGAGGAAGACGCCGCGAACGCCGCCGCACTGAAAACCAGCGCCAAGGATACATCCGAAAACCTGATGATCGTGGACCTTCTGCGCAACGACCTGTCGCGCGTGTGCGTGCCGGGCAGCGTCGAAGTCCCCACGCTGTGCGGGCTCGAGACCTTTGCATCGGTGCACCATCTGGTGTCGGTGGTGACGGGGCAGTTGCGGAAAGGCGCCACCGCCACGGACCTGCTGAAAGCCTGTTTCCCCGGCGGATCCATCACCGGCGCGCCTAAGATCCGGGCCATGGAGATCATCCATGCGCTGGAGCCCTCGGCACGCGGCCCCTATTGCGGGGCCATCGCCTGGCTGGGATTCGACGGCGCGATGGATTCCTCCATCGTCATCCGTACGTTAGTATTGAACGGGGGCGAGGCGGCGGCCCAAGCCGGCGGCGGGATCGTGGCCGATTCCGATCCGGCGGCGGAATATGAAGAAAGCCTCGCCAAGGCCGCGCCGTTAATTGCGACGCTGGGGACTTTATGAAACTGAGCCTGAACGGGGAGCTGAAAGACGCCGCCGTCGCGCGCATCGCGCCGGACGACCGCGGCTTCACCCTGGGCGACGGCCTGTTTGAAACCATCGCCGTCAAACGCGGCGCGCCGAAAAGGCTTGCCGCGCATCTTGCCAGACTGCGCGACGGCGCCTGGGTGCTCGGCATTCCCGTGCCCTACACCGACGCCACGATCGCCGAACTGGCCGCGTCGCTGATCGGCGCCAATGCGATGAGCGAAGGATCGCTGCGGATCACGCTGACGCGCGGTCCCGGCGCGCGCGGCATCGCGCCGCCCGAAACGCCGACGCCGACCTTCCTGATCGCCGGCGGCGGGCTGCCGCCGGACGATCCCTTGAGCCTGATGGTGGCGGTAAGCACACGGCGCAACGAGCTGTCGCCGCTCGCGCGGGTGAAGAGTCTCGGCTATCTCGACAATATCCTGGCGCGCCGCGAAGCGACGGCGGCCGGCGCCGACGACGCGGTGCTGCTGAACACGCAAGGCCGCGTGGCCGAAACCACCATCGCCAATATCTTTTGCCTGATCGGCGGCGGACTGGTGACACCGCCGATCGCCGAAGGCGCCCTGCCCGGCGTCATGCGCGCCGAAGTGATCCGCCTCGCCCGCGCCGAGGAACGGCCCATCGCGGCGGATGAACTTGCCCGCGCCAGCGAGATCTTTGTCAGCAATGCGCTGGGCATCCGCCCTGTGGTGCGCATGAACGGCCAGGACGTCGGCGACGGCGCGCCGGGCCTGATCACGCAGTTGCTGGCGGTAAGGCTTTGATCCTTTTCCCCTCCTCTTGCAGGGGGAGGGAAGAAACCAAACTAATTCGGTCTCTTACACGTATCGCTGATGGCCTTGTAGGCGGCGGTGAAGCCGCTGAGGGAGAAGGTGTCCGTGGTGTTGGTGCCGCGGCTGGAGGTGCCGCGCACGACGGCGCTGTTGCCCTTGATCATGGCTTGCGCGATGGAGCGGTCGGTCTTGGAATCGCGCGCCCAGGCGCGGTCGCTGCCCGTCGTGAACAATTCGAACTTCTGCGACCCCACCGTCACCAGGGCATCGGTGTCGGGTTTGTACTGATAACCGGCGACGACGCTGACGACGTCGAAGGCCTTTTCCGCGGGGCGGTGAGTGATCAGCATCAGGACTTCGTCGCGGCTTTTATAGTTGCCGTCGGACTTGTCCGGCTTGGCGGCCATGTAACAGACCGGCTGCTTGTTCTCGGTATAAGTGTAAGCGGTCCATTTGCCGTGAGTGCCGATCACCGTGACGTCCTGGGCAAAAGCCGAACCGGTAAAGGCGCAGAAACCGAGAGCAAGGAGCGCAAGCCGCATCAGATAGACCTCTTAAAGAACGGGGCGTTCTTCGGAGTATATCAAAAAATAAAAATCTAGTCTTCGTCGCCGTCCCGGTCAGCGAGCGCGACTTCGGCGAGCGGCGGCGTGGTACGGAAGCGTTCAGGCAGCGGCGGACCGCCCGGCATGACGGGACGGTCGGGGAAGCGGCGCATATTGAGGACGCGGTCGTACATCACCACCACGCCGGCGATGCCGACGTTGAGGCAGAACTTGGTGGGGATCTTGATGATGTGATCGCAGCGCGCGACGAGCGCCGGCGACAGCGAGCTTTTCTCGGCGCCCATGATGTAGGCCGCGCAACGCGGGTGGGTGAAGCTCGGCAGTTCCACCGCGTCATCCATCAACTCGACGCCCACCAGCGCGCAGCCCTTCGGCAGAAGGAGCTCATCGACGCTGGGGAAGGTGTAGAACGGCAGGTTCGCCAAGGTGTCCGACGTATCGGCCAGCGTGCCTTCGGACCGCTTGTAGGTGGCCGCCACGGTGAAGACGAAGCTGGCGTCGAAGGCGTGCGCCGAGCGGAACAGGTTGCCGACGTTGAAGGGCTTGTTGATGCCTTCAACGCCGATGCCGAAATAACCGCGCATGATCGGAGCTAGGCCGCCTTGACGCCGGGGCCGATCTTGAAATCCGGGCCGGTCTTGGCGCGGACTTCATCGACGGTCACGCCCGGCGCGATGTCCACCAGGGTCAGGCCCGGACGGCCCACTTCGAACACGCAGAGGTCGGTGACGATCATGTGCACCACGCGCTTGCCCGTGAGCGGCAGGGTACATTCTTTCAGGATCTTCTTCTCGTCGCCCTTGGCCACATGCTCCATCAGCACGATCACGCGCGGCACGCCGGCCACGAGATCCATGGCCCCGCCCATGCCCTTCACCATCTTGCCGGGGATCATCCAGTTGGCGAGATCGCCGTCGTCGGTGACCTGAAGGGCGCCGAGGATGGAGAGGTTGATATGGCCGCCGCGGATCATCCCGAAGGAGGTGGCGCTGTCGAAGAAGCTGGTGGTCGGCAGCTTGGTGATGGTTTGCTTGCCGGCGTTGATGAGGTCGGCGTCTTCCTCGCCTTCGAACGGGAACGGGCCCATGCCGAGCATGCCGTTCTCGCTCTGGAGCTGGATCGACATGCCGGCCGGCACATGATTGGCCACCAGCGTCGGGATGCCGATGCCGAGGTTCACGTAGAAGCCGTCTTTGAGTTCACGCGCAGCGCGCGCCGCCATCTGATCTCTGTCCCAAGCCATTTTGCGTCTCCTAAGCTTCAACGCCGGCAGTGAGTCCGCCGCCGTTCTTTTTAATTTGTCGGCCTCCGCCGACGGCCCAAGTTAATTTGTCGGCCTTCGCCGACGGCCCAAATTAATTTGTCGGCCTCCGCCGACGACCCAAGCCATTTACGCGCTTTATTTACTCAGCGGCCGCGCGCTTGCGCACGGTCCGCTGTTCGATACGTTTGCTGGGGTTCTTCACGTTGATCATGCGCTGGACGAAGATGCCCGGCGTATGGATGTGGTCCGCGTCGAGGGCGCCTTGCGGCACCATTTCCTCGACCTCGGCAACCGTGATCTTGGCGGCGGTGGCCATCATCGGATTGAAGTTCCGCGCCGTCATCCGGTAGACGAGGTTGCCTTCCGGGTCGGCCTTCCAGGCGTGCACGATTGCGAGATCGGCGAACAGGCCGCGCTCCATGACATAGTGGCGTCCGTCGAACTCGCGGGTTTCTTTACCCTCGGCGACCTTGGTGCCGTAGCCGGTGGCGGTGAAGAAGGCCGGGATGCCGGCGCCGCCGGCGCGGATGCGTTCGGCCAGCGTGCCTTGCGGGTTGAATTCGATCTCCAGCTCGCCGGCGAGGAATTGTTTGGCGAAGGTCGCATTTTCGCCGACGTAGGAGCTGATCATCTTTTTGATCTGGCGCGTGGTCAGCAACCGGCCAAGGCCGACATCGTCGATGCCCGCGTTGTTCGAGATGACCGTCAAGCCCTTCACGCCGGACTCGCGGATGGCTTCGATGAGGACTTCGGGAATCCCGCAGAGTCCAAAACCGCCGGACATAATGGTCATGTCATCGCGGAGCAGGCCCGCGAGGGCGGATTTCGCATCCGAATAAAGTTTGTTTACGGCCACCTATGATCTCCTGGTCCTTATTGGGGGGTCCCGGTGACTATCTAATACCTAAGTTTCAAAACGGACGGTACGCATCTTTTGCTGTTTGGGACGAAAGCCGGCCACGTCCCTGCCATGCACCAAACGTATGGCTTGAAAGGGCTTTCTTGCGCTAGGACTGAACGTTCCCCGGCCCACACTTCGCGAGCGCCTCCTCTTGTCTCACGCCCCCACCGATAACCTGCGCGGCGCGCTGTGGATGCTGGCGAGCTCCTTGTGTTTCGCGACCAGCGGCCTCGCGGTGAAGACGGTGGGCGCGGACCTGCCCGTGGCCGTGGTCGGCTTCTTCCGGGTGGTCTTCGGGGTGTTCTTTGTTCTCCCGATGCTGATTCAACAAGGCCCGTCGATTTTCTACACCAAGCAGCCCGGCTGGCACTTCGTGCGCCTGTTGGGCTCGACGGGAAGTATCTTGTTCGGCTTCTATGCGGTGACCCACCTGCCCTACGCGACGGCGGTATCGCTGTCCTTCACCCGCCCGTTGTTCATCATCCTGATCGCCGTCGTCTTCCTGGGAGAGGTCGTGCGCTGGCGCCGCGGCCTCGCGACGGTGATGGGCTTCGCCGGCGTCATCATCATGCTCGGCCCCGCCGACGTGGGTTTCAGCCTGCCGGCCCTCTCGGCGCTGGCGGCCGCCGCCTCGGTGTCCGTTGCCTTGGCGGTGATCCGCAAACACGCCGCCACGGAAGGCATGGCGTTCATGTCCTGGTTCTTCGTCGGCTCCATCGTGCTGCTGGCGCCGTTCGCGATCTATTTTTGGGAAACCCCGCACGGCCTTCAGTGGGCTTACCTCGTGTATATCGGCGTGGTGGCGAGCACGGGGCAGTATTGCCTGATCCGCTCGCTGATGATCGCCGAAGCGACCGTGGTCTCGCCCATCGATTACTCACAGATCATCATCGCCGCTATCGCCGGTTTCTATCTGTTCGGCGAGAAACCGACGATCTGGACGGGGATCGGCACCGGAGTGATCGTGCTGGCGACCTTGTACATCCTCTTCCGCGAAGCGCGGCTGAAAACCCACCCGGACGCGACACCGGCGATTAAAGAGTAGCGCCGAGAACCTCCGCGTTCGTGTCGATGAATGTCGCGAGCGCCACATCGCGTTCGGAAAGCCCCCCGCACTCATGTGTCGTCAGCGTCACGTCGACGCGGTTGTAGACATTGAACCACTCGGGATGATGGTCCATCCTCTCGGCCTTCATCGCCACCCGCGTCATGAAAGCAAAAGCTGTGTTGAAATCCTTGAACTCGAGTGAGCGCGCGATGGCGTCACGGCCCGGAACCTCGCGCCACATGGGCAATGATTTGAGCGCGCCGGCCCGTTTCTCGCCCGTCAGTTTCTGCACCATTTTTTCACCACGGTTTGATCCTTATGCGCAAAACAGCTGAAATCATCCCGCCGAGCCTCGCGGATATCGACACTCTAGCGCGCGAAGCCCTGGGCGTCCTGCCCGAGGAGCTGCGCGAATTCACCGAAGGCGTCGTGGTGCTGGTGCAGGAATTCCCCGATGACGCCGTGATGGCGGAGATGGAGCTGGAAAGCCCCTTCGATATCCTGGGCCTCTATTCAGGTGTGTCGCTGGCGGAAAAGCGCGTCGAGGCGTCGGGCGGCATGCCGGACATGGTGTTCCTCTACCGCCGCCCGATCCTCGACTACTGGTGCGAGACCGGCGAGGACCTGAAGCATGTCGTAAGACATGTGCTGATCCACGAGATCGGCCATCACTTCGGATTCTCGGATGAGGAGATGGAGACGTTGGAGACGATCGCCGAGGCGGAAGAAAACGCACGCGACAATTAGGAACGCGCCTTGTCACCCCGGCGAAAGCCGGGGCGACAGGGGAGTTAGAGGCTTGAAGCGAGTAGCGCCTTCACATACGCCGGCACGATCCGGCTCGCCGGACCGTAATGGCTTTCCTCGAACATGGATGCGCCCGCTGACGGTTCGAGATTGAGTTCGACCGTGTGCGCGCGGCCGTTGCGGCGGATCGCGGCGACAAAACCGGCGGCGGGATAGACGTTGCCCGACGTGCCGATGGAGATGAACAGATCGCAGTTGGACAAAGCCCAACCGATGCGGTCCATCTCGAGCGGCGTTTCACCGAACCAGACGACATGCGGGCGCATGCCGCCCGCTTTGCCGCAGGCCCCGCAGACATCGCGCACGGACATGTCGCCGGTCCAGTCGACGGTGTTTTCACAAGCATTGCAGCGCGCCTTGGAATGAACGCCGTGCATGTGCAGGAGGCTGGTGGAACCGGCCTGTTCGTGCAGCGTGTCGACGTTCTGCGTGATGATCAGAACTTCGCCGGGCCACTGGGTTTCCAGTTCCGCCAGGGCAAGGTGAGCGGGGTTCGGATTGATCTTACGGGTGCGGTTGAGCGCGCGGCGCATATTGTAGAAGGCGTGCACCTTTTCAGGATCGCGCGCGAAAGCCTGCGGTGTCGCGACATCCTCAAGGCGTACCTTGGACCAGATGCCACCGGCGTCGCGGAACGTGTCGAGCCCTGATTCCTTCGAGATCCCGGCGCCCGTGAGAATGACAATGCGCCCTTCCCGTGGCGGGAGAACGTCGAGCATGAGCGCGTCGGGAAGGCTTTCCGTCATGGTTCCTCGGCCTTACCATGCCCGTGAATGAGGAGCCAGAATATGAAGCGCGTTCTGTTTGTCTGCACCGGGAACATCTGCCGTTCACCCACGGCGGAAGGCGTTTTCCGTCACTTCGTGGAAGAAGCGGGTTACGGCGCGATGATTGAAAGCCGGTCCGCGGGCACGCACGGCTATCACATTGGCGAGGGACCGGATCCGCGCACGGTCGCGGCGGCCAAGCGGCGCGGGTTCGACCTTTCGGCACAGCGGGCGCAGAAAGTGAGGATCGAGGATTTTCAAACCTTTGACCTGATCCTGGCCATGGACCGCGGCCATCTCGCGCACTTGGAAGCCCTGCGCCCGAACGGCGCGAGGGCCGAGGTGCGTTTGTTCCTGGAGTATCACCCGGACGGCAAGCTGGAAGACGTGCCGGATCCCTATTACGGCGGCCCGGACGGTTTCGAACATGTGCTCGACATGATCGAGCGGGCGAGCAAGGTGCTGCTCGGCCGGATATCCGCCGGGTTCAAAAAGAAATGAGCCTTCACGCGCGCGTGTTTTCTGTTTTTTACGCAACGGAAAACGACCCCCTCCTCACCTCCCGCTTGCAGGGGGAGGAGTAAATGAATCCGAAACGTTTTTTCCCTCCCCTGAAAGGGGAGGGACAGGGAGGGGTCGTTTTAATGGTTACGCCTGAAATTCTTGACAAGAAATGCCCTCAAGGCGCATGCTCATAAATGTACCGTGGGCCTTTGGCGCCCAATCTCCCAAAGCTGAAATCTGAAAAACCCGCCCGCCTCCCGCGCGCGGGTTTTGTGCATTGACCCTAGTCTTTGGGACCCGAGTATTTGGCCGGGTGCCTGATGCGGCCGCAATCACACTGGGTGCGATTGAATTTCCAGCAGAAAAATGCGAGGCCGAAAAAATCGCCTGCGGTTGATGCGGTTGATGCGGACGAGGCAAAAACGTTGTCCGCTCAAGCGCTTCGGCCGGCGTCCTCATGCGGACCTGCATGCGGACGGCCTGCGGACGAACAAAATCGTCGTCCTCGGGCTTGACGCGAGGGTGACACCTCCTTGTGCGGCGGCCGGGGCGCGCACATGCGATAGCCCTGCCCTGAAAGGGGAGAAAATTTAGGTGAGCGCGTAGTCTTCCAGGGCCGTGTAGACGGAGCCGCCCTTGCCGGTTTGACTTTCGAACAGGGTGAACCGATCGACGGTGAAGGGCCCCGCCTTGAACAGGTTGTTGCCCTCGATGAAGGACTGAAGGCGGCCCGCTTCGGGTTTGGCGAGGCGCGCGAGGGTGACGTGCGGCGTGAACTTGCGGCCTTCGGGCGGCTGGCCCGCGCGCAGGATCGCGCTATCGACCTTGTGCTGGAGATGCGCGAGTTCCGGTGTCAGCGACACACCGATCCAAAGCGAATGGGCCTTATGGCCTTGGCCAAAGGTGTTGAGGCCCTGAAGCTCGAGATCGAAGGCGGGCGCTTCGATATGGGAGAGATTGAAGTTGATCTCCTCGGCGGTGGGTTCATCGACCTCGCCGATAAAACGCAAGGTGATGTGCAGGTTCTCCGGCTCCACCCAGCGCGCGCCGGGGATGCCGCTGCACATCATGTTGATGCGCGCGACGATGCCGTCCGGCAGCGAGAGAGCGGCGAACAAACGCAACTTGGGTCACTTCTTGGCGGAGGCTTGGGCGATGAGTTTTTCGACGGACGGCAGAATGCCCTTCACCATCACCTTCACACCATCCGGGGTCGGGTGAATGCGGTCCGGCTGATTGAGGGTCAGGATGCCGGCGACGCCGTCGAGGAAGAAGGGATAAAGCAGCGCGTCATTATCTTTCGCGACTTTGGGGAATACGGCGTTGAACCGGTCGCCATAGTCCTTGCCGAGATTGGGCGGCGCCATCATGCCGGCGACGAGCACCGGCAGATTGTCCTTTTTGATGCGCTTCACGATGGCGTCCATGCTTTGGAGAGTCACCGCGGGATCGACGGCGCGCAGGGCGTCGTTGCCGCCGAGGGCGACAATGACGGCATCCGGCTTTTCACCGAGCACCCAGTCGAGGCGCGAGCGGCCGCCGGTGGTGGTGTCGCCCGAGACGCCGCCCTGGATAACGGCGACGTTATACCCCTTGGCTTTCAGCGCCGCTTCAAGCTGCTGCGGGAAAGAATCCTTAAGATCGGTCAATCCATATCCGGCGGTGAGGCTGTCGCCGAGCGCAAGAATACGAACCTGCCCACTTGCCGAACCGGACGCCGCCGCCCAAGTAGCACGCTCAGGGGCGGCTCCGAAGGTGAGCATCATGAAAAGGAAACAGAGGATCTTTCTCACGCGAAGGTATCCTTTGTGTAACAACAACAATGCGATCACCGTTCCCGAGGCTGACAATGCGCGCGCGCGCATGATAATGAAAGCGCACACAAACACCCGGTTTACATGACCCAATCCATTCCCGCCGCCAATATGAAAACGAGTCTGGAGCGCGCGTCCTCGGACGTTCCGGCGATCGCGCTGAACAACGTGCACCTCACTTTGGCGGGGCCCGCGGGACCGGTCAATATTCTGCGGGGCATCGATCTCAACGTCACGCACGGCACCGCGCTTGGAGTCGTCGGGCCTTCGGGCTCCGGCAAGACCACCATGCTGATGATCATCGCCGGGCTCGAGCGCATCTCGTCGGGCGCCGTGAAAATCGCCGGTACCGACTATGCGGCCATGGATGAAGATAAGCTCGCGCTGTTCCGGCGCGACAACATCGGCATCGTCTTTCAATCTTTTCATCTGATCCCGACCATGAACGCGCTGGAGAACGTGGCGGTTCCGCTGGAGTTCGCGGGCCGCAAAGATGCGTTCGACATCGCCGAACGGCATCTGCGCGACGTCGGGCTCGGCCATCGCCTCGATCACTATCCCGGTCAGCTTTCGGGCGGCGAGCAGCAACGCGTCGCGCTGGCGCGCGCCTTCGCCGTGAAGCCCAAGATCCTGCTGGCCGACGAACCGACCGGAAACCTGGACGGCGCCACGGGCCATCACATCATCGATCTTCTGTTCGATCTGCACGACAAGACCGGCACCACCTTGGTGCTCATCACCCACGACATGGGCCTCGCGCAGAAATGTGACCGTATCGCGCGCATCGCCGACGGCCTCATCACCGGCGAAGGCTTGCCGGCCACCCGCGCCGCGCTTTCGGAGTAACGCCACATGTCGTCAATCGCCTTCCGCTTCGCCCTTCGGGAACTGCGCGGCGGCATGCGCGGTTTCCGCATCTTCCTCGCCTGCATCGTCATCGGTGTGGCGGCGATCGCGGGCGCGGCCTCGCTCAATCAATCGGTGAAAGCGGGCATCCAGGCGGATGCAAGGCCTCTGTTAGGCGGCGATCTACAGATCGACAACGACACCACCGTCGCCACCGATGAACAGCTCGCCGCGCTCCAGGCCGGCGGCGACGTGACTCACCTGACCCAGATGCGCTCCATGGCGAGGGTCGAGAACGAGGCCGGTGAAGTCGGCAGCCGCGGGCTGATCGAACTCAAAGCCGTCGACGGTCTCTATCCGCTGTACGGCGAGTTGACCTTGGCGCCGGTCCTGCCGCTTGGCGAAGCGCTGGCGGAAAAAGACGGCCTGTTCGGCGCGGCCATCGAGCCCGCGCTGATGGCGCGCCTGAAGGTGAATGTCGGCGATGTCATCAAGATCGGCGAAGCCGCGTTCCAGATCCGCGCCACCATCACCCATGAGCCGGACCGTTCCATCAGCTTCACCACCATCGGTCCGCGCGTGCTGATCTCGCACGAAGCGCTGGCGGCGACACAACTCGTCCAGCCGGGCAGCCTGATCGAGCACGAATACAATATCCGCGTGACGGGGAGCAAAACGGCGGACGCCGTGCGCGCCGGTCTGGAAGCGCAGTTCCCCAACGCCGGCTGGCGGATCCGCGGCCTCGACCGCGCGGCGGCGGGCCTCGACCGCTTCCTTGATAACGTGACTTTGTTCCTGACTCTTGTCGGCCTGACGGCGCTACTGACGGGCGGCATTGGTGTTGCGAATGCCGTGCGCGCGCATCTCTTGGGCCGCCTCAACACCATCGCCACGCTGAAGTGCCTGGGCGCGCCGGCCGACACCATCTTCGCGATCTATCTGATTCAACTTTCCTTCCTGGCGGCCGTCGGCATCGTCATCGGCCTTCTGATCGGCGCGCTGATTCCCTTCGGCGCGGCGCAGGCCCTCGGCGATGCGTTGCCGGTGGCCGCGAAGTTCGGCCTTTATCCCTCGGCGCTGCTGCAAGCGGGCGTGTTCGGCATCCTGACCGCCGCGCTGTTCGCCTTGTGGCCGCTGGCGCGCGCCCGCGACATCCCGCCCGTCGCGCTGTTCCGCAACGTGCTGGCCGACGAAGGCCGCTGGCCGCGCGGCAAATACATGGCCGCCATCGTGCTGGTCGGCCTTGCGCTGGCGGCCTTCACCATCGCCACCGCCGAACGCAAGATGTACGCGGCAGCGTTTGTCGGCGGCTCCGCCGTCGCCATGGTGCTGTTCAGTTTCGCCGCGCGCGGCGTGATGCGTTTCGCGGCGCGCATGACCCAAGGCCGCAACAGCCCGACGGCCGGCCGCCCGAGCTTGCGTCTCGCCTTCGCCAATCTCTATCGCCCCGGTTCGCCGACGATGTCGGTGGTCCTGTCCTTAGGCTTGGGGCTTTCCGTGCTGGTGGCCATCGCGCTGCTCGAATCCAATCTCAACAAACAGCTGGCCGATGGCTTGCCGAGCGATGCGCCGAGCATGTTCTTCGTCGATATCCAGCCGAATCAGGAAGAAGAGTTCCGCAAGATCGTCACGGACATGCCGGGCGTGAACAAGGTGCTGACGGCGGCGATGATCCGCGCGCGCGTGACGCAGGTGAACGGGATTCCGTCCGAAGAGTATATGAAGACGCACGGCGAAAGCTGGCTGCTGCGCGGCGATCGCGGCATCACCTATTCCGAGGCGCTGCCGGAGAACGCGCGCCTCGCCGCCGGCGAATGGTGGCCCGCCGGCTACGAAGGCGAATTCCTGGCGTCCATCGACGCGAGCGGCGCTGAAGCGGGCGACCTGAAACTCGGGGATACGATCACGGTTCAAGTCCTGGGGCGCGATGTGACGGCGAAGATCGCGAGCCTGCGCGATATCAGCTGGCAGTCGGGCGCCATGAACTTCGGCATCATCCTGTCCCCCAACGCCTTGCGCGGCGCGCCGGCCATGTTCCTGGCCACCGCGAACACCGACCCCGGCACCGAAGAGAAGATCGAGACCGCGGTTCTCAATGCGCTGCCGAACGTCACGGTGGTTCAAGTGCGCGCGGCGCTCGAGACCTTGAAGAACGTGCTCGCAACTTTAAGCATCGCCGTGCGTCTCACCGCCGGCGTCGCATTGGTCGCCGGCGCGCTGGTGCTGGCGGGCGCGATTGCCGCCGGTCATTCCCGGCGCATCTATGAATCCGTGGTGCTGAAGGTGCTTGGCGCCACGCGGGCCGACGTCCTCAAAGCCTTCGTGTTCGAATACCTGCTGCTGGGTCTGGCCACCGGCCTGATCGCGGCCGTGGTCGGCGGATTGGCCGCCTTCGGGGTGGTTCACGAACTGATGGAAATCAAATGGTCGCTCGATCTGACGGTCATCGCGACGGTCATCGCGGCGTGCATCGGGGTCACGCTTTTCGCCGGTTTCACCGGCACCTGGCGGGCGATGGGCGTCAAGGCGGCGCCCCTGTTACGTAATGAATAGTAACATCCTGTAACAAAAGAGCTTTTTCCGCCCGTTCCGGCATTAAACTTTCGTCGGCATTACCCGATTTCGGTTGCAGGGGGCCCCATCTCCCCCAATATAGAGCGAGCTCCCGGCCGTTGTGGGGGCACTGATTTCATTCGTGAGGACGAAAAATGGCTACTGAAGCTGATCGCAGGGTTTATGGCGCCGGCGTTGGGACGGCGGACGCCGCCCAGATCGACGTCGGCCTGCGCCAGTACATGCTGCGGGTCTACAACTACATGGCCTCCGGCCTGTTCCTGTCGGGCATCGTCGCGCTGCTGGTGAACAACAGCAGCCTCTCGGAGCTCTTCTTCCGCGCCACCGAAACCGGCCGCCCGGGTTACACCGGTCTCGGTCTCTTGGCCGTGTTCGGCCCGATCGGCATCCTGCTCGCCATGCAGTTCGGCGCACAGCGCATGAAGGCTTCGACTCTGCAGATCCTGTACTGGGCGTTCGTGGGCACCATGGGCGTCGGCTTGTCGACCATTCTGATGGTCTACACCGGCGTGAGCGTGATGCGCGTGTTCTTCATCACCGCCATCGCCTTCGCCAGCCTCTCGCTGTACGGCTACACCACGCAGCGCAATCTGTCGGCCTTCGGCACGTTCCTGATCATGGGCCTCGTCGGCCTCCTGATCGCGAGCATCGTGAACATCTTCATGCAGAGCACGATGATGCACTTCATCATCTCGGCGGTCGGCGTGCTGGTGTTCGCGGGTCTGACGGCGTTCAACACCCAGCAGATCAAGAACACCTACTTCCATGTCGGCGGCACCGGCTTTGCCGAACACGCCGCGATCATGGGCGCGGTGACGCTCTATCTGGACTTCATCAACCTGTTCCAGTTCCTGCTGCAGGTCCTCGGACAGCGCAGAGACTAAAGACAGAGAGTTCGAACGAAAAAGCCCGGGTGGAAACACCCGGGCTTTTTTATGTGCTGATTTTCTAGCGCGCGTGCGTAGAAGCTCCAGGCGTCACGCGGGGATTACGTATTTGGAACCTGTGCGTAACGCAGACCTTACTTCGCGCCCTTCTTCTTGGCTTCCTCGGCGAGGGCGAGGCCGTCGCGGATCAATTTACGCGCGGCGTCCGGGCCGACCCATTCCACGATGGTCACCCACTTGCCCTTTTCCAGATCCTTATAGTGCTGGAAGAAGTGCGCGATCTGTTCGGTGAGGATCGGCGGCAGATCGGCGTAAGTTTCAACGCCGGTGTAGAACGGATGCAGGCGGTCCACCGGGACCGCGATGAGCTTTTCGTCCGGGCCGGCTTCGTCCTTCATGAGCAGCGCGCCGATGGGGCGGCAGCGGATGACCGCGCCGGGGACCACGGGCGTGTGGCTGACGACGAGCACGTCGCACGGGTCGCCGTCACCCGACAATGTGTGCGGAATGAAACCATAGTTGGCCGGATATTGCATGGCCGTGTGCAAGAAGCGGTCGACGAAGAGCGCGCCCGAGTCCTTATCCAGTTCGTACTTCACCGGATAACCGCCCTGCGGGATTTCGATGAGAACGTGGATGTCGTCGGGAGGATTCGGTCCTGCCGATATCTTTGAAATGTCCATGCTACCTGTTCTTAAAAAACACTCAGCGGCGGAGCCGCTCGCTTAAAGTCGGGAAATATCGAGGGAAGGAGTCGTTCGTCAGGTCCACCAATCTCAGCCGGGCCTTCCCCTCTCCTCCTCCGGGGCATTTTCCGCGGAGCGGAAAATGGTGCCGACGCGCGGAATTGAACCGCGGGCCTACTGATTACGAATCAGTTGCTCTACCCCTGAGCTACGTCGGCACGGGACCGGATGAAGCCACCCGGTCAGGGCGGCGGGACAATATGTGTTTCGCCCCCCGGACGCAAGGGTTCCAACCGGGGGTGAAAGCTTTGAAAAATCCCCCGGATTCGAGCCACTTGTTCGAATCCGGCGCCTTTTTAATAGCGCAAAAACCGGACCCACTTTTTGCTGCGCGCGGCCTAGCTAAGGCGTATGAACAGAAGTTCCTGCTAAAGAATCTGAGGGTTCCGATGGCCAACTCCGGCTGGGAGCATGTGGACGTTGCGATCGTGGGGGCCGGCCTTGTGGGCGGGACCCTCGGCTGTGCCCTGGCCAGCCACGGGGTGAAAACCGTCCTGGTCGACCAGTTCGATCCCGGCGCGATGACGGAAGGACGATTCGACGGAAGGGCTTCGGCGGTGGCGGCCGGTGGACAGCGCCTGCTGTCCGCCATCGGGGTTTGGCCGCACCTGACCGGCCACAGCGAGCCCATTCGCGAAATCCGCGTTTCCGACGGCGATGCGCCGCTGTTTCTGCATTATGCCTATACCGACGTCGGCGATGAGTTCCTGGGCAACATGGCTGAAAATCGCCACCTGCGCATGGCGACCTTCGCGCGCATGAAGGAATTGGAAAGCACGCTGCGGCTGATCGCGCCCGCGGGCATCTCGCATATGAGCGAGAGCAGTGACGCCGCCACCTTGCACTTGAGCGACGGCCGTGAGATCCGCGCGTCGCTCGTCGTCACGGCCGAGGGACGTCAATCGAAGCTGCGCGAAGCCGCCGGCATCAAATTGACCGGGTGGAGCTATTCGCAAGTCGCCATCGTCGCCACCATCGGCCACGAGAAACCACACAACGGTATCGCGCATGAGCGCTTCCTGCCGGCGGGGCCGTTCGCGATCCTGCCGCTGCCGGACGACGCGGGCGTCCACCGCTCATCGCTGGTGTGGACCGAACGGGCCGAGTCCGTGAGCGCATATCTGGCCCTGAATGACGCCCATTTTCTGGCGGAGATCGACGAACGCGTGGGTGGCTTCCTCGGCCGCCTGTCCCTGATCGGCCCACGCTTCAGCTACCCGCTCAGCTTGCAGTTCGCACACACTTATACCAAGGGCCGGCTCGTTCTCGTGGGCGATGCCGCGCACGGCATCCATCCCATCGCCGGCCAAGGCGTCAATTTGGGTTACCGCGATGTCGCGGCGCTGACCGAAGCGATCGTGGATGCGAGGCGGCTCGGCCTGGATATCGCCAATCCGGATGTGCTGGGCCGGTATGAGCGGTGGCGCCGCGCCGACAATATGATGATGGCTGGTGTAACAGACGTTTTGACTCGCCTGTTCTCGAACGACGTCGCGCCGATCAAAGCCGCGCGCGATGTGGGTCTCGCGCTCGTCAATCGCATCCCGGCCTTGAAGCGCGTCTTCATGCGCCACGCCATGGGCACGACCGGCGATCTGCCGCGCTTGATGCGCGCGCCTTTGTAACTCGCGCCCTTAATACGGGAATCCCTACTGGCTCATTCGTGCGAGAGCGGGCGAACCTATTCGCCCCTGTGGTGCGTTATGTACGCACTCCTCTCACAAGCATACGAGCCGTATGGACGTTCAGCCGCCTCCGCTCACGCCCGACGTGGCGCTATTCCTCGACTTCGACGGGACTCTCGTTGAGATCGCGCCGTCACCCAATGCAGTGGAGGTCGCGCCAAACCTGCACGAGCTGCTTTCGCAAGTGGCCTGGCACCTGAACGGCGCGGTCGCGGTTATTACCGGTAGGCCCATCGAAGCGATCGACGAGCATCTCAAAGGAAGCGTGCGCGCGGTCGCCGGTATTCACGGCGCCGAGCGGCGCACGTCCCTGGGGCACATCGTGCAAGCCGAGATTCCCACCCAGGCGCTGGACCCGGCGCGCGAGTCCTTGTCGGTGTTCTGCCGCGCGAACCCCGGCGTCGTGGCCGAGGACAAGGGCGTCAGCATCGCGCTGCACTACCGCAACGCGCCGGGGCTCGGGCCTAAAGCCCGCGCCATCATCGAGGAATGCGCCGCCGCCTCGCACGGGCAGCTTGAGCGCCTGGACGGCAACATGGTGGTCGAACTGAAGCCCGCCTCGGTGCGCAAGGCCGTCGCCATGTCGGCCTATATGAACGAGCCGCCCTTCGCCGGACGCCGGCCTGTTTTCGTGGGCGACGATCTCACCGACGAATCCGCTTTTGTGGCGGTGTCGCAAACGAATGGATACGGCGTCATCGTCGGCGCCCGCACGCCCACCGCCGCCAGCAGCCGCCTTGCTTCGGTGGCCGCCCTTCACGCCTGGCTCACGACCTTGAACGAACAGAACGATGGCCGCCGCGCAAGCTGACACCTCTCATCCCTTGCCTCTGTCCGACCTGAACCTCGGCGTCATCGGCAATTGCTCCTTCAACGCGCTTATCGATCGGCGCGCCTGCGTGGTGTGGAGTTGCATGCCGCGCCCGGACGGCGATCCGGTGTTCAATGCGCTGCTCGGCGGAATCAGCCCGCAGGACGACCGCGCGCGCGGCGTCTATGCGGTGGACCTCGAGAATTTCACGTCCTCGCAACAGCAATATTTCACCAATACGCCTGTGCTCGTGACGCGCCTCCACGATGCCGAGGGCCAGGCGGTGGACGTCATCGACTTCGCGCCGCGCTTCAACCGTTTCGGCCGCCGTCACCGGCCCGTGGCCATCATCCGCATCATCCGCCCGGTCACAGGACGCCCGCGCATCCGTATTCGCCTGCGCCCGACGTATAACTACGGCGGCGCGGAGCCGACGATCACGCGCGGGTCCAATCATGTACGCTTTGTCGGCGATCAGCTGACCTTGCGCCTGACCACCGATGCGCCGGTCACCTACATCATGCATGAGACATGGTTTCGCCTGGAGCGGCCCATGTATCTGTTTCTGGGACCTGACGAAACGGTGACCGGGTCGGTCGCCGCGACATGCGAAGAATTCCTGACGGCGACGGACGGTTATTGGCGCGACTGGGTGCGCACGCTGGCGGTGCCGGTCGAGTGGCAGGACGCCGTGATCCGCGCCGCCATCACCTTGAAGATGTGCTGGTATGAAGAGACCGGCGGCATCTTGGCGGCCATGACGACCTCGATCCCTGAAGCGGCCAATACAGGGCGCTGCTGGGATTACCGGTACTGCTGGCTGCGGGACGCCTATTACGTGGTGCGCGCGCTGAACCGGCTGGGCGCGGTCGACATCATGGAAAGTTATCTCACCTATCTGCGCAATCTGCCGGAGCTCACCGAAGACCGGCATATGCAGCCGGTGTACGGCCTCGGACTTGAACAGGAACTGACGGAAACCGAGATCACCTCGCTGCCCGGCTATCGCGGCATGGGTCCGGTGCGTGTCGGCAACCAGGCTTTCGAGCATAAACAGCACGATGTCTACGGCCAGGTCATCTTGTCCTCGACACAGGCCTTCTTCGATCGCCGCTTGTTGCGCCCGCTCACGCTGCAGGACTTCCGCGCGCTGGAGATCATCGGCGACCGCGCCTATCGCCTGGCCGAGGTTCCCGACGCCGGCCTGTGGGAGCTGCGCACCATCGCCAACGTGCATACCTATTCCAGCGTGATGTGCTGGGCCGGATGCCACCGGCTGGCCCGCATCGCCGCCCACCTTAGCCTGGCCGACCGCGCCCTGTTCTGGAACGAGCGCGCGCGGGAACTGAAGGAGAAGATCCTAGCCAAAGCCTGGAGCAACGAAACAGGGGCGTTCGCGGCGAGTTTCGGCGGACGGGAGTTGGACGCCAGCCTGATGCAGATGGCCGAGGTGGGCCTGATCGGCGCCGAGGATGCGCGCTTCAAGGCGACATTGGACGGCGTGGGTGAAAAGCTGCGGCGCGGCAATCACGTATTTCGATATCTCGGCCGCGACGACTTCGGCGTGCCCACCACGGCCTTCAACATCTGCACGTTCTGGTACATCGATGCCCTGAAGCGCAGCGGCCGCGACGACGAAGCGCGCGAAGTGTTCGTCAGCATGCTCAATCATCGCAATCACCTCGGTCTTCTGTCGGAAGACATCGACCCGGCCACGGGTGAACTATGGGGAAACTATCCGCAGACCTACTCGCTGGTGGGCATCATCAACGGAGCGATGCGTCTCTCACGGTCGTGGAGAGACGTCGTATGAAGCGTCTGGTCATCATCTCCAACCGCGTCCCGCCGATGAAGACGCGCGGGCGGGCGGCGGCGGGCGGTCTGGCGGCGGGTCTTTCCAGTGCGCTGAAAGCGTTCGGCGGCCTGTGGTTCGGCTGGAGCGGCGAGGTCAAGGACACGCAAGAGACCAAGGTCAGCACGCACCGGCAGGACAACTACACCCTCGCGACCCTTCACCTCAGCAGGGAGAACCACGAGGAGTACTACAACGGTTTCGCCAACCGGGCGCTCTGGCCGTTATGTCATTACCGCCCGAACCTGGTGGCCTACGACCGAAGTTTCGGCGTCGGCTATTACCGGGTGAACGTGCTGTTCGCCGAGGCGGTGATGCCGCTTCTGGAAGCCGAGGACACGATTTGGGTGCAGGACTATCACCTGATCCCGCTGGGCGCCGAACTGCAGCGCCTGGGCGCGAAGCAGAAGATGGGCTTCTTCCTGCATATCCCCTGGCCCGCGTCGGAGCTGGTGATCACCTTGCCGGAACACCGCGCACTGGTGCGTGCGCTGTTCGCCTACGGCGTGGTGGGATTTCAAACCGACCGCGATGTGCAGTCGTTCCTCGACTATGTGATTCGCGAAGCCGACGGCGCGCTGGAACCCGATGGGCGCGTGACCTGCTTCGGCCGCACGATCCATGTGAAAGCGTTTCCCATCGGTATCGATGCCGGGAGCATTGCGACCCTGGCGACGCAACCCGAAGCCACCGCGCACGCGGTACGGCTGGTGGATAGCCTCGCGGGCCGTCAGCTCATCATCGGCGTCGACCGGCTCGATTATTCCAAGGGTATCGACCGGCGCTTTTCGGCCTATGCAAAATTATTGGGGAAGTATCCCGAGCACCGGGCGAAGGTCTCGCTGCTGCAGATCGCGCCGCCGTCCCGCATGGAAGTGTCCGCCTACCGCGCCATGCGCCGTGAGCTGGAGCGCCTTCTGGGCCGGATCAACGGCGAGTTCGCCGACTACGACTGGGTGCCGCTGCGTTATGTGAACAAGACCTACAATCACACCGCCCTGGCCGGATTGTACCGCACGGCGCGCGTGGCCTTCGTCACGCCCTTACGCGACGGCATGAACCTCGTGGCCAAGGAATTCATCGCCGCGCAGGACCCGGAAGACCCGGGCGTCCTCGTTCTGTCCCGATTCGCCGGCGCCGCCCGGCAATTGCGCGAGGCGCTGATCGTCAACCCCTTCGACGAACAAAGCATGGTTGACGCGCTGCACCGGGGCCTCAAAATGCCGCTCGAGGAACGCAAGTCGAGATGGCGGAGTCTGATGACGAACGTCGAAGAGCATGACATTGACCGCTGGCGGGAGTCTTTCCTGAACACCCTGACCGCGGCCTAGAGATGAACACCGTCGACCTGCTGGCGGATATCGGCGGGACCAACGCGCGTATCGCCTTCCGCAAAGACCGCGAGCCCTGGCGCCACGTATTCCTGCGCCGCGCCGCGGACTTCGACTCCCTGGAAACATTGCTGACGGACGTGATCGCCGAGGCCGGCGAGACGCCCACCCGCGCGCTGATCGCGGTGCCCGGGCCGGTGAACGGTGAGACGGTGAAACTGACAAACCTGCCATGGAAATTCGAACGCGGTGCGCTGGCGCGGCATATCGCCGTGCCGTCACTGGCGATCGCGAATGACCTCGAAGCCGTGGCCTGGTCGCTGCCGCATCTGGCGCGCGGCGATATCGTGACGTGGCGCGCCGGGCATCCAACGGGCGGCGCGCGCACCGTGGTCGCGCCCGGCACCGGACTTGGCGTGAGCGCGCTGACACCGCATGGAAACACATGGACCGCCGTGCCGAGCGAAGGTGGACATGCGCTGGCCGTGATGCCGCGCGCCGCGCCGCCGCGCCTGCAAATCTTGTGGCGCACGAATCCCTGTTGGGAAGATCTGCTGTCGGGCGGCGGTTTGCACCGCATCTATCAGGCGCTGGCGGGCGCCACGAAAGGCGCGGCGAGCCCGGCCGAGGTGACCGGACTGGCCGAGGCGGGTGACGCGACCGCGCTGGAGGCGATTGGGTTCTTCTCGGAGCTTCTGGGCGGATGCGCAGGCGATATGGCGATGATCTTCGGCGCCGGGGGCGGCTGTTATATCGCGGGCGGCGTTGTGCCGGCCCTGGGCAAACGGTTCGACGTCGCGCGTTTCATGGCGGGATTTTCCGACAAGGGTCCGTACGGACCTTATGTCGATGCGATCCCGCTGCATCTGATTTCGCACCCCTACCCGGCGCTGGTCGGGTTGGCGGCGCTTTTCGATGCTACCGCTGGAGTCCCTTCGCGCTGAGCGCGGCGAGGTAATCGGTCCAGCGCTTCTCCTGCTCGCGTCCCAGTTCATGCAGATAGCGCCAGGAATAGATGCCGGTGTCGTGCATGTCGTCGAACACCAGACGCACGGCGTAATTGCCGACGGGCTCGATCTTGCGGATGCCGACGGCGCGTTTGCCGCCGACGGTCTGCTTCTGCGCGGGACTGTGGCCCTGCACTTCCGCCGAGGGGCTTTCAACACGCAGATATTCGGCGGGAAGCGCGAACGCGTCGCCGCCTTCGAATCTCACATGGAGGATCTTGGTCGCCGGATCGTAGTCGAGCGCTTCCGGCCAAATGTCTTGCGACATTAATCTTCAATCCGGCGCGCTTCGTCCGGGAGCATGATGGGGATGCCGTCGCGGATCGGATAGGCGAGACCCGCCTTCTTGCTCACAAGCTCACCGGCCGCGCGGTCATATTCCAGTGGGCCCTTGCTGAGCGGACACACGAGGATTTCGAGAAGCTTGGGATCGATATCAGCGACCATCATCTGGATCCTTTATTGTCGCGGCGTGTCTATGCCGCCGGCCTCGAAAGCGGCGATCTGCAACAGCGCCAGCAGCGCATCGTAGCGCGCTTTCAAGGTCGGGGCTTCCAGCAAAGCCTGCTTCTCGCGCGGATCGAAGGGGCAGACCATGCAGAGCGATGTGACAAGCGTCGGGTCCGAGAGGCCTTTCAGCACCTCGACACCGAGCGGCATGGCGTGGGCTTCGAGATAGGGTTTCAGGCGCTCGAACAGCTGTTCGCGATTCACCTCGAAGTTCGCCGGCTGATCGAGGTCGGCCTTGAACGGTTCGTAAAGCGCTTTGACGCGCCGATAGCCCTTGCGGCCTTCGATCTCATTCACGATGGAAAAGCGGCAGAGCCCCTTGAGGAGGATGAGCAGACGGCCGTCTTCGGTTTCTTCAAACGATGCGATGCGTCCCGCGCAGCCGACGGAATAAACGGGAGGGTCGCCGGCCATATCCTCGCGGTCGTAGTTCGGCTGCACCATACCGATGATGCGGCCCACACCCAGGGCATCGAGGGTCATATTCAGATAGCGCGGCTCGAAGATATTGAGCGGCAAGCGCCCCCACGGCAGCAGCAGCGCGCCGCTCAAGGGGAATATCGGCAGCTCTTCCGGCAGGTCTTCGTAGCGCGTCTGAATGGGGCTGCGCATTTTCAAGCGAAGAGAATGGACGACAGCTTACGCCGGCCCTGCACGGTCAAGGGATCGGCCGGACCCAAAGCTTCGAAGAATTTCACGAGCTGCTTGCGCGCGGCTTCTTCATTCCACTTGCGGTCCTTGCGGACCATTTCGAGAAGATCGTCCATCGCCTGTTCGCGCTGGCCGGTTCCATAACGCGCGACCGCAAGATCGAGACGCGACTGCATGTCTTTCGGATCGGCGGCGACCTTGGCTTCAAGCGCGGCGAGTTCGGCGCCGTCGCCGACTTGCGCGCTTTGGGCCTTGAGGTCGAGCGCGGCCTGGACGCCGACGATGTCGGGCGCGTTCTTCATGGCGTCGGGCAAACCGTCCAGCACCTGCTTGGCGATATCGTCCTGGCCGGTGGCGAGATAGGCTCTCAAGGCGCCCGCGAGCGCCTTCACATGGGACGGGTCCTGCGCGAGCACTTCCTTATAGATGGCGAGCGCGTCTTCGTGGTTGCCTTCGGTGGCGAAAGCTTCGGCTTCGAGGATCGCTTCATCCAAGGGCGAGCCGCCGCCGCCCGTCAGGCGTTCGATGAACTGCTTGAGTTGGCTTTCCGGGAGCGCGCCCATGAAACCATCGACCGGGCGTCCGCCCTTGAAGCCATAAACGGCCGGGATCGACTGGACCCGGAACTGCATGGCGAGGTCCTGGTTCTCGTCGACATTGATCTTCACGAGCTTCACTTTGCCGCCGTACTGCTTCACCAGCTTTTCGAGAAGCGGGGTGAGCTGCTTGCAGGGGCCGCACCAGGGGGCCCAGAAGTCGACGATGACCGGCACCTCGTTCGAAGCTTCCATGACGTCGGCCATGAAACGCTCGGTATCGGTGTCCTTGATCAGGTCCTTTGGGAGCGCCGCGCCTTCGGTTTGTCCGATCAGCATGAAAATCCTGTCCTATCTAAGTCCCAAGCCTCTAAGCCCCAAGCCGGGCCTAGCGGGCCCAAACGGGGCCGGCGGGAGGGCCGGAGTTTAAGCCCGGGAGGCCGCCGTTTTGAAGTTCCAGGCGTTAGATGTGGTGACCCGCCGGGGATGGCAAGGCTTTTTTCAACGGTGACAGGCGCTTGGGAGGTCAAAAGAAGTTACAAATCGTGCGTCTGAAGCCTTGCAATGGGTTTCCAAATGGCTATAGTCCCGCCCTCTCCTGAGGGGGCGGCGCGCTGCCCCCAGCTTTGAGCGGGCGTAGCTCAGGGGTAGAGCACGACCTTGCCAAGGTCGGGGTCGAGGGTTCGAATCCCTTCGCCCGCTCCATTCTTCGAACATTTGTATCGAACCCTCGATTCTATGGGTTTGCGGCGGGGATCATGATCTCCCGGCGCATGGCCCGGTGAATCTTGGCTGCTTCGCTTTCCGGCACGCCGGCCTGGTCGGCGAAATTCGGCCAGTTCTCGACATGGGCGTGCATGTCACGGACGACGCCTTCCGCCTTCTTCGGTTTCAAGCCGCAGAAGCCGCCGAAGGCCACGAGATCGGCCAGCTCGAAGTGGTCCCGTTTTCCATTGAGGCTCATCTGGTGCTGGCTGGTCCAGCTTCCGTCGGGATTATAGGCGTAGGCTACGTCGAAGGCGGGCGACAGGCGCCATTCCCCCTTCCTGTTCATCAGGAAGGCGATGTTCTTGACGTGATCGTCCTGGTTGCGAATCAGCACGTTGAGAACGGCCCTGCGGAATTGCTGCTCGATGTCGTAGGCAGGCAGGCCCAGCATCCTGATGGCCTCGACCGCCTGCTCGTAGGAATAGGCACCCGCGGCGTTGAAGTCATAGTGGCGTAGCGCCGCCAAGGACTGCATGTGCAACTTCTGGCCGCTGGCGCTGCGGTCGAACCGGCGGGTCATGAAATGCGCGCGCCCGCCTTCCCGGTGGAGACGGCATTCGCTCATGTCGATGCCGGCGGCGACCGCCAGCAGATAGAAGCCGTATTCAATCTGGCCGAAGCCTTGCGGATCGGCCAGTTCCTTGTCGCTGTTGTTCGAGATGCCGTCGAACTTCATCAGCCAGTAGCTGAAACCTTCGCCCGCCTTGACCTGCCCGGAACGAAATTCGCCCGTCTCGGCATTCCAGGCGAGGATCGCCTTGGCGCGCGCACCGCCCGCCGAGGTGCCGACGCGCAAGATTTCCTGGAGTGTTTCCCTGTCGTCATCACCGCCGAGGACACCCGCCAGATTAGTCCGATTGTTTAGCACCTGATTGGCGAACCGCGTCAGCGTGTCGATCTCCACACGCTTCGACTTCGCCGCGCCCTTCAGGATTGCCGGATGAAATTCGAGCGCGCCCATGCCGCGCGTGCCGATATAGCAGAGTCGCTCCACCGGATTGAAACTGTCCGCCCTGCGCCCTTGCGCGACCAGCCAGGCGTCGATCAGCGCGTTGCCGAACTTGTCCGGCAAGGAGTCGGCCAACATGCCCGGCAGGCCCTTGAACGCGGGCCTGGGCAAACCAGGAAACTCATAAGGATTGATGCCGAGCGGCATCATGATCGGCGCCAGCTCGAGACCGCTCGCCGCGAAATCCGGCATATACTGGAACACGCCGACGTTCCGATCCGGCAGCCAGCTTACCGCACCGATAGCCTTGCCCCACAGGCGAACCGTTGCGTCCGTCATGCTTCGTCGTCCTCACCCCAGGCCCAGTCCGTCGCCTTGGTGACGGAAACGGCGCCCCGCGCCCGCTGTCGTTCATGCCCCGCCCGCTTCACCCGCTCGATGGGCCGGACCTCGGGGTCGGGCAGGAAGGCAGACAGATGCTCCGTCAGATCGAGCGCCATCAGGACGCGGACGAAGGTGTCGAGCGACACATTCTCTCCCGCTTCCAGCCGCTTGATGCTGCTGACGGACGCGCCAGCATCCTGCGCCAGGCTCGCCTGCGTCAGGTTCCGGCTCAGGCGTATTTTAGACAGGCGCTCCCCCACCTCCCGCAAGGAGGCGTCGACCGAGGATGTGTTTGCAATCTTATTAGGGCTCATATTTGATACCATAATAGAAAAAACTCCATTAATAGATCATATATGGCATGGTATTTGGAAAACATCCATATATTATAATGGCTCATATAAGAGTCTATATACCAATTTTAGGAAATATGAGTTCAAATATGAGCCTCTATTATAAACTCGACGGTGAAAAGGTGCGTACATGGAAAATGGGGATGAACCAGCATCTCCCAAGACTGAGAGGCTCCCACCACGTTTCCTTCCTCCAGGATATGGAGGCGAAAGACGAGCTGCGAACCGTGCCGAAACCAGGAGCATCGCGCCTACGCTGCCAAGTGCAGTGACCAGTAATCGGTAAGGTAAAGTCACGTCGCTCGAACTGCTCCCGTACAGGACTCCTGAAGTAGCTTCAGGCGAAAAAGGGATTTGATGCAAACCTGCAAATTGGTGAGTTTGAGGCCATAACTAAGGCCATCTCTGATAGAGAGATGTACAAAAGCTCTTTAGAAACAAAAGAGTCACGGGATCAGAGCCAAATCCCTTCGCCCGCTCCATTTACTAAAAGCACATATCCAAAATCCGTTATTAGGATAGGGCTCCTGCTTAAGGAGCACCCATGTCCGTTCTTTCCCGTAACGATTCGTCCGGCGTCGCGACCCTCACGATGGAGCGGCCGCAGGCGCGCAATGCCTTATCGATGGACCTCATGACCGCGCTGATCGGCGCGTTCGAGGCCATTTCAAAAAATGCCGCCATCAAAGCCGTGATTCTGCGCGGCGCGGGACCGGCGTTTTGCGCGGGCCATGATCTCAAGGAAATGCGCGCCAATCCGGGGCGCGCGTTCATGCAGCAAACCTTTGAAACCTGCGTACGGCTGATGCTGACAATCACCAAGCTGCGCCAGCCCGTGATTGCCGAGGTGCACGGCATCGCGACCGCCGCGGGCTGCCAGCTGGTGGCGACTTGTGATCTTGCGGTATGCGCGGAAGATTCGCGCTTTGCGACGCCGGGCGTGAACATCGGCCTGTTCTGCTCGACCCCCATGGTGGCGCTGACCCGCGCGGTGGGGCGCAAGGCGGCCATGCGGATGCTGCTGACGGGGGATCAGATCGACGCCGTCGAAGCGGTGCGCATCGGACTCGTGAATGCCGCCGTGCCGTCATCCAAGCTTCATGAGACGGCACAAGGTCTCGCGGATCAAATCGCGGCCAAGTCAGGCCGGGTGGTGACCATCGGCAAGGCGGCTTTCAACCGCCAGATCGATATGAGCCTGGAGGACGCCTATACATATGCGGGCGCGGTCATGACCGAGAACATGATGCTGCCGGACGCGGCGGAGGGGATCGACGCCTTCCTGGAAAAGCGAAAACCGGCCTGGTGCGACTCTTAAGTGTAGGGAAGTGGTGCGCACGAGACTAAATATGCTAGTCTTCTCAAAGGCTTTGGCGTGCGTTTTAACATGGAAGGCACCCGGCAAGCGGCTGCTGCGCACGCCCTTACGACAAGGGGAGGACGGCTATGGATGTTCGGGCGCCCAAAGGGGAAGACAGCGACATTGGCCAGGTGATTGCCGCCGCGAGCCAGATCGCGCAGCGTAAGGGCTCGAAACTCTCAGCCAAAGCCGATTTCGTCAGGTTCATCGCGCAGTTCTATCGCGGCTCACCGCCCGATGAACTGGCCGGCCGCGCCCCCGACGCGCTGTACGATGTCGCGGTCGCCGCATGGGAGTTCTTTGAACAGCGCACCGCCGGCAAAGAGAAGATCAGCATCCTGGAAGGCGAGGGCGACCGTTCGATCGTGCTCATCGCCAACGAAGACATGCCGTTCCTGGTGGCCTCGGTGAGCGCCGAGCTGGAGCGCATGGACCACAACGCGATGCTGCTGATCCATCCAGTCCTTTCGTTGAAACGCGACGCCGGCGGACGCCTTGTGAGCCTGGGCGACACCGAGACCGATCCGAGCGGATCGTTCGAGTCCCTGATGTACATCGAAATCCCGAAGGTGGATTTCGACATGGCCGAGCGGTTGAAGGACAATCTGCATTCCGTGCTGGGCGATGTGCGCCTGTCCGTGAGCGACTGGCAGGCGATGCGGCGCGAGGCCGCTTACTTCGCCGCCGACTTCGATTGCGAGCGCCCCGGCGTCTCGGCCGAACAATCCGAGGAAGTCGCCGACTTCCTGAAGTGGCTGCACGACGATCACTTCACATTCCTGGGCTACCGGCGGTTCGCGTTCGAGGGCAAGGGCAAGACCCGCGTCCTGCGCATCGAGAACGCGCACAGCCTCGGCCTTCTCAAGAAGGCCCAGCGCATGATCTTCGAGGGCATCGCCGACGGCGCTCCCCTGCCGCCGCAGTTCTCCGATTTCGTGGACTCGCCGAGCGCGTTGTTCGTGGTGAAGGCCAATCAGCGCTCGACGGTGCACCGCCGCGTGCATTTCGACGTTGTGGCCCTGAAAATCTTCGATGCCAAAGGCAATGTTTCGGGCATTCACATGTTCGTCGGCCTGTTCACCGCCGACGTCTACACCAACAGCCCCAACTTTGTGCCGGTCCTGCGCCGTAAAATCGACCGCATCCGCGACCGCATGGGCTTCCGCAAACACGGTCACGACGGCAAAGCGCTGCAGAACATCATGGAGAATCTGCCGCGCGACGAGCTGTTCGAAAGCTCCGACGACTATTTGCTGAATACCGCGCTCGGTATCCTGCACCTTCAACAGCGCCCGCGGCCGGCCCTGTTCATGCGGATGGATCAGTTCGAACGCTTCGCCTCGATTCTGGTGTTCGTGCCGCGCGATCGCTTCGACACGGCGCTGCGCGTGACCATCGGCGACATCCTCACGCGTGAGCTCGACGGCCGCCTGTCGTCCTTCTACACGCAAGTGACCGACAGTCCCCTGGCGCGTATCCACTACATCATCGCAACCAAGCCCGGGCGCGTGCCGAAGGCTAAGGTCGCCGATCTCGAACAGCGCATCGCCAAGGCGTCGCGGGCCTGGAGCGATGAGCTGCGCACGGCGCTGATCGGCGTCAGGGGCGAGACCGAGGGCATGAAAATGGCCGAGGTGTTCGCGCATGCCTTCCCGGCCAGCTACCGTGAACGCTTCGATGCGGCGGTCGCCGTGCAGGACGTCGCGCGCATCTGTGCGTGCGCCGAGGAAAAACATGTGAAAATCCATGTGTATCAGCCGCAAGCGGCGACCGGCGGCACGGTCCACATCAAGATCTACAATCCGGCCACGCCCATTCCGCTGTCCGACGTGATGCCCGTATTGGAGAACATGGGCTTCAAGGTGATCGGCGAGGAGCCGTTCCACATCACGCCAAGGGGAGCAAGCACCACGGGCGGCGTGTGGCTGCACGACTTCGACATGACCATCGCCACCAACGCGCCGTTCGCGCTGGCGGAGGTGCGCGAGGAAATCGAGGAGGCTTTCTGCCGTGTGTGGGCGGGCGAGATGGAAAGCGACGGTTTCAACAAACTCGTCGCGCTGTCCGATCTCGCATGGCGCGAAGTGACGATCCTGCGCGCCTATGCGAAGTACCTGCGCCAGGCCGCCTTCCCATTCAGCCAGAATTACATTGAAAACGCCTTCGCCGCGCACCCGAAGCTTGGCCGCCTGCTGGTCGATCTGTTCCTGGTCACCTTCGATCCCGCCTTGAACGGCGGCGCCAAAGCGAAGGCCACGGCAACCAAGATCGAAAGCGTCCGCAAGGAGATCAACGCGGCGCTGGACCGCATCACCAATGCCGACGAAGACCGCATTCTGCGCCGCTATCTGAACTTGATGGATTGCACGCTGCGCACCAACTTCTTCCAGCCGTTCCGGGACGGAACGCCGAAGTGGTACATGTCGATGAAGCTGGACAGTCAGCGCATCGAGGAACTGCCGCTGCCCCGCATGAACGTGGAAGTGTTCGTCTACGCGCCGCGCGTGGAAGCCATTCACTTGCGCGGCGGCAAGGTGGCGCGCGGCGGAATCCGCTGGTCCGACCGGCGCGAGGATTTCCGCTCGGAAGTCTTGGGCCTTGTGAAGGCTCAGATGGTGAAGAACGCGGTGATCGTGCCCACGGGCTCGAAAGGCGGCTTCGTCGTGAAGCAGCCGCCGGCCACGGGCGGGCGCGAGGCTTATCTCGCCGAAGGCATCGAGTGCTACAAGACCTTGCAGCGCGGCCTGCTCGATATCACCGACAACGTCGTCAACGACAAGATCGTGCATCCGGATAAGGTCGTGCGCCGCGACGCGGACGATCCGTACCTGGTCGTGGCCGCCGACAAGGGCACCGCGAGCTTCTCGGATATCGCCAACGGCGTGTCGGCCGAATACGGCTTCTGGCTGGGCGACGCTTATGCGTCCGGCGGCAGCGCCGGCTACGACCATAAGGCCATGGGCATCACGGCCCGCGGTGCGTGGGAATGCGTGAAGCGCCACTTCCGCGAAATCGGCGTCGACACCCAAACGCAAGACTTCACCTGCGTCGGCGTCGGCGACATGTCGGGCGACGTGTTCGGTAACGGCATGCTGATGTCCGAACACATAAAGCTGCAGGCGGCCTTCAACCACCTGCACATCTTCATCGATCCCGATCCGAGCCCGGCCAAGGGCTTCAAGGAACGCCAGCGCCTGTTCAAGCTCCCCCGCTCCAACTGGACGGACTATGACGCCAAGCTGATCAGCAAGGGCGGCGGCGTGTTCGAACGCAGCGCCAAGACGATCAAGCTGTCGGCCGAGATGAAGGCGTTGCTGGAGATCAACAAGGCCGAAGCCACCCCGACGGAGATCATCAACGCGATCCTGCGCGCCAAGGTCGATCTCTTGTTCTTCGGTGGCATCGGGACCTATGTGAAGGCCTCGAGTGAAAGCAACGCCGACGCGTCGGACCGCGCCAACGATGCGCACCGCATCAACGGCCATCAGATCCGCGCGAAAGTGGTGGGCGAAGGCGCCAACCTCGGCATGACCCAGCGCGGCCGTATCGAAGCGGCCAAGGAACGCGTGCGCCTGAACACCGACGCCATCGACAATTCCGCCGGCGTCGACTGCTCGGACCATGAGGTGAACATCAAGATCCTGCTGAACGGCGAGATGCGCAAAGGCAAGATCACGCTGGAAGCCCGCAACAAGCTGCTGGCCGAGATGACCGATGAGGTCGCCCACCTGGTGCTGCGCGACAACTATCAGCAGAGCCAGACCATCAGCATGATGCAGTACCGCGCGCCAGCGCTGCTGGACACGCAGCAGCGCACCATGAAGCTGTTCGAGCGCGACGGCCTCCTGAACCGCGACATCGAATTCCTGCCCAACGACGAGGAAATCCAAGAGCGTCTGACGGCGGGACTGGGATTGGTGCGCCCCGAACTCGCGGTGTTCCTGAGCTACGGCAAGATGTGGCTGTACGACAAGATCGTGAACAGCGACCTTGTGGACGATCCCCTGGTCGAGGAAGACCTGCATCACTACTTCCCGGCGCCGCTGCAGAAGAAATTCTCCGGCGCCATCGAGAAGCACAAGCTGCGCCGTGAAATCATCGGCACGGTGATCACCAACAGCTTCATCAACCGCGTCGGCCCGTCGTTCATCAACGCGCTGATGGAACGCACCGGCATGGGCCCGGTCGATATCGCCCGCGCCTACACGGTCACCCGCGCCGCCTACGGCCTGCGCGATCTGTGGACCGCGATCGAAGCGTTGGACAACAAAGTGCCGGCGGAAACGCAGCTCATCATGCTGTGGGAAGTCGAGCGCATGGTGGTGCGCAGCGTCTTGTGGATGCTGCGCCACTGCAGCGTACCGATGGACATGGCGGGCACCATCAAGAGCCTGAAGCCCGCCGTCGATACCTTGCGCAAGGGCCTGAAGGACCTGTGGTCGGACGAAGTCGCGCGTTATGTGCAGCGGCAGGCGGACAAGTATGCCGCCAAGGGCGTGCCGGCGGCCCTCGCGTTCGAGGTCGCCTCGCTTTATCGTCTGGCCGCCGCCAACGACATCAACACCATCACCAACGCGAGCAAACAACCGCTCGCCGCCGTGGCGAAAATGTATTTCCTGGTGGGCCAGCGCTTCGGCCTTGGCGCGCTCAGGGAACGCACCGAAACCTTCGGCACACAGAGCCACTGGGACCGCCTCGCGGTGTCGGCGGCGATCGAGGAGCTGTTCGCGCACCAGACCACCATCGCCACGCGCGTCCTTGCCTCCGCCAAGACCGGCAAGGCCTCGGGCGCCAAAGCGCTTGACGCGTGGGTCGAGGCCAACAAGACGCGTGTCGACCGTTTCGATCAGGTGCTGGCGGAGATCAAGGCCACGGATCACATCAGCCTGGCGATGCTGACGGTCGCCAACCGCCAACTGAGCGCGATGACGGCGGGCTAGAGCTTTTTCCACTCTGCGCGCAGGGCGCCGTAGAAGTCCTGCGCGAAGGCGGTCACGTCGCAGACGCGGGAGGCGAGGAAGGCCTCGCGGATATTTGTGCGCAGCGCCGCGAGAGAGGTGGGATCGGCGGCGAAAGCTTTGGCTTTCGCGATGAGCTCGTTCACATCCTTCGCGACACCGTCCGGATATCCGCCGTTGATGAGGTGCGCGGCGGCGTGACGGCCGCAGAAGCGCTCGCCCGGCACCGTGAGCACGGGCACACCCATCAGGAGGGCTTCGCAGGTGGTGAGGCCGCCGGAGTAGGGCGTAGTGTCGAGGATAATGTCGACCTCGGCGTATTGCCCGAGGAAGGTGGCGTGATCGCCGCCGGTCTGGAACTTGATGCGATCCGTTCCAATACCGTTGTCCATGAACAGACTGATGATCTTGCCCTGACGGCCGGCGTCGGCCCAGAGATAGCCGTTGAACAGAAACCGCGCGTCGGGCACGGCGCGCAACACGGCGGCCCACTGGGCGACCGAGGCCGGGCCGATCTTTGTGGCTTCGCTGAAGCAGCCGAAGGTGAGGCCGTTGTTGCGCAGGGCCGGCGGCGGCGCGGGCTGCGGCGCATAGTCGGGCGGTGCATAGCAGATGTAATCGGGCGCGAACCGCACCACGCGTTCGACATAGTATTTGTCGTCCTCGGCCGGCGTCTGGATCGGATCACCGAACAGAACGTCGATGGCGGGAAGACCGCGCGTGTCGACATAGTCGCCCCAGGCGATCTGGAGCGGCGCGGGTTTCAGGGTGAAAGCCAGCAGGCGGTTGTGGGGCGCGTGGCCGGCGAGATCGATAAGGATGTCGACCTTGTCGCGGGCAATGAGATCGGCGAGCGCCTCGGCTGAGAGAGCGCGCACATCGCGCCAGAGATCGGCGGCGGCGCGGAAGTTCAAGGTGTGATGGTCGACCTTGGCGCCGGTGGAATAACAGACGAGTTCGAACCGATCCCGCGCGCGCGCCTTGAAAACCGGCAGCGCGAAGAAAGCCATGGCGTGGAAGCGAAAGTCGCCGGAGACCACGCCGATGCGCAGTTTACGCTCCGGCGAGAGATCGTGCTCGGCCGCGAAAGCGGACTTGGACGGAGATTTATGGATCTCGCCGAATTTCTTGTGCTCGGCGGCGATCTCGGCGCGCGAAATCCCCGGCGCATATTGCATGCACATGAGAAGGCTGGAGCGCACGGCGGCGAGATCGGGTTTGAGCGCCAATACAGCTTTGCGATGCGCCACCGCATCCATGGTGCCGTCGTCGGTGAGATCGGCGAGGCCCACATAGGCCTGGGACATATTTGGATTGATGGCGATGGCGGCGCGGAAGCATTTCTCGGCCTCATCGGGGCGGCCGCCTTCTTTGAGCACCACGCCGAGGTTCACATGGGCCTCTGCGTGGCGCGGCGCGAGTTCGATGGCTTTGCGGAACGCGCCTTCGGCGGCGTCGAGGCGCCCGGCCGTATGAAGGGCGTTCGCGAGATTGAAGCGAATTTCAAAGGACCCAGGCGCGCGCGCCGTAGCTTCGATCAGTACGGTCGCGGCGCTTTCCGCGTCACCAAGCGCTTTGAGCATCAGGGCGAGATTGTTGTAAGCGCCGATATGGCCGGGCCGCAGGGCGATGACCTTGCGGTAGGTCTCCGAGGCGTCCTCATAACGCCCCGCCGTGCGCTCGGCATTGGCGAGGTTGAACATGATGTCGGGCTGACCGGGGGCGGCCTGCACGGCTTCACCGAGCACGGTGATAGCCTCGTTGGTGCGCCCCTGCGCGACCAAGCCATTGCCCAGCGTGTTGAGATAGAGCGGCTGGCCCGGCACCGCTTTCAGCGCGCGGCGCACGAAGTCCTCCGCCTCGCTCTGACGGTTCTCGTCCTGCGCAATGACGGCGAGCAGATGCAGAGCATCGGCGTTATGGGCCGATATCTTCAATTCGGCTTCGGCGGCGGCGCGCGCGGCGGCGCGCTCACCGGCTTCGTAGCTGGCAAACGCTTTTTCGAGGCTCATTCGGCGGCGGAGAACTGGAGGGCGTGAAGGCGGGCGTAAGCGCCGCCCCCGGAAATAAGCGCGCTATGCGTGCCGGTTTCGACCACGCGGCCCTGATCGAGCACACAGATCTGATCGGCGCCGGCGACGGTGGAGAGGCGGTGCGCGATGACAAGCGTGGTCCTGCCCGTCTTGAGACGTTCGAGCGCCGCCTGCACATGACGCTCGGTGGCGGCGTCGAGGGCGCTGGTGGCTTCATCGAGCAGGAGGATCGGCGCGTCTTTCAGGAGCGCCCGGGCGATGGCGATGCGCTGGCGCTCGCCGCCCGAGAGGGTCTGGCCACGCTCGCCGACCATGGTGTCATAGCCTTGCGGGAGCGCGGCGATGAAATCGTGGGCGCCGGCCGCGCGCGCGGCCTCTTCCACGGCGGCGTCACCGGCGCCCGGTTTGCCGTAGCGGATATTGGCGCGCACCGTGTCGTCGAACAGGATCACATCCTGGCTGACGAAGGCGATAGCGTCGCGCAACGAGCCTAAGGTGACGTCGGCAATGTTGACGCCATCGATGCTCACCGCGCCGGAGCCGACATCGTAGAAACGCGGGATGAGGCTGAGGATCGTGCTCTTGCCCGCGCCGGACGCGCCCACGAGCGCGGTCGTTTTGCCCGCCGGTACGGTAAGCGTGAGATTACGCAGCGCCGCGATATCGGCGTCGTAGGAGAAGGTGACGTTCTCGAGCCGCACTTCGCCGCGCGACACGGTGAGCGCGGGCGCGCCCGGCTTTTCGGCGAGCGCGGATTTGGTGTCGAGCACATCGAACAGACGCTGCGCGCCCGCGAGGCCTTCGTTGACATGGGCGTTGGCGTTGGCGAGCGCTTTCATCGGGCGATAGGCGGACAGGAGCGCGGTGATGAAGGAGAAGAAGGCGCCCGCGCTGGTCTCGCCGTTGATGACGCGCCAGCCGCCGTAGACGATGACGATGGTGACCGCGAGACCGCCGAGGGTTTCCATCAAGGGGCTCGCGAGCGCCTTCACGCGCTCGGCCTTGATGGTGAGGTCGCGGATGCGGGTCGTGAGCGCTTCGGCGCGTTCGACCTCGAGCGCCTCCATCCGGTAGGCCTTCACGAGACGGATGGACGACAGGCTCTGCTGCACGATGGTCATGAAGGCGCCGGTCTGCGCCTGGGTATTGGCCGTCACCTTGCGCAAGCGGCGGCCCAACCGGGCGATGGGAATGACCGTGGCCGGAAAAGTGATGAAGGCGACCGAAGCCAGGAGCCAGTCCTGATAGAACATGACGCCGACCAGGAGGATCACGGACAAGACTTCGCGGCCCAGGCCCGTGAGCGCCGTGGAGACCGCGAGGCGCATCGCGGCGATGTCCGTGGTCAGGCGCGAAATCAGCGTGCCGGTGCGGTTGGCCGCAAAAAAGCCCAGGTCCATCCGCAGAAGGTGGCGGAACAGACGGTTCTGGAAGTCGGTCAGGACGGTTTGGCCGAGCCGGGTCATGAGGACCGTCTGGCCGTAGGCGGCCGCGCCCTTCAGGGCGAAGGACGCGAACACCGCGAGACCGACCGGCCACAACAGATCGGCGCGCCGCTCGACGAAGACCCGGTTGACCACCGGGTCCATCAGCCAGGCGAGCGCCGCCGTGGAGGCGGCGACGACGACCATGCACAGGCTGGCCGACAGAAACACACCGAGGTGGGGGAGCACGCCTTCGCGCAAGAGCCGGCCGTAGAGGCCGGGCTTTCGGATGGTCGCGGGGGGCGTGGTTAAAGTCATGAAAAAAGAAGCTAGGGCAAGGACGTCCAGGGGGCCAGAGGTGACCGCAACCCATTCCATTTGCAAGCGTTATGACGAGGGACTAGGTTCTGACCTCAGTCCGTGCCCGGCCTTCGGCCGGATGTTCTTTTGTTTTGTCCCGACAGGTTTGTTTGATGCGTGATACCGCCACTGTTCCGGTCGCCGCGGCGCCGGTCCCGCTGATCGATCTGCAAGCGCAGAGGCAGCGTCTCGGCACGCGCATCGAGGCGGCCATCACCCGCGTGCTCGACCACGGCGCCTACATCATGGGCCCGGAGGTGTTCGAGGCGGAAAAGCGCCTCGCCGCCATGTCGGGCGCGCAGCATGTGGTGACCTGTTCCAATGGCACGACGGCCATGATCATGGCGCTGATGGCTTGGGACATCGGCCGCGGCGACGCGGTGTTCGTGCCCTCCTTCACCTTCACCGCCACCGCCGAAGTCGCCGCCGTCATCGGCGCGACGCCGGTGTTCGTGGATGTGCTGCCCGACACCTTCAACATGGATCCGGACTCGCTGGTGCGCGCCATTGCCGTCGCCGAGCAAACCGGCTTGAAGCCGCGCGTGGTGATCCCGGTGGATCTGTTCGGGCAGCCGGCGGACCACGACGCGATCCGCGCCATCGCCGACAAACACGGCCTGCTTGTTCTCGACGACGCCGCGCAGAGCTTCGGCGCAAGTTATAAAGGGCGCAAGCTCGGCGCCATCGCGGACGTCACCGCCACCAGCTTCTACCCCTCGAAGCCGCTGGGCTGTTACGGCGACGGCGGCGCGGTGTTCACCAGCAATGAAGAATGGGCCAAGAAGCTGATGCAGGTGCGCGTGCACGGCCAGGGCCGCGACCGCAACGAGAACGTGCGCGTCGGCCTGACCGCGCGCTTCGATTCCATCCAGGCGGCGGTGCTGCTCGAAAAGATCGCCATCTTCGAAGACGAATGCCAGGCGCGCGACAAAGTCGCCGCGCGTTATGACGCGGGTTTGAAAGGCGCCGTGACGACGCCGTTCATCCGTCCGGATTCGACCTGCGTATGGGCGCAGTACACCATCAGCTCGCCGCGCCGCGACCGCATCGTCGCCGCCCTCACCGCCAAGAAAATCTCGAGCGCGATGTTCTATGCGAAGCCGATTCACCTGCAGACGCCCTATCGCGGGTTCCCGGTGGCCGGCGGCGGCTTGCCGGTGACCGAGAAGCTGGCGCATGAGGTCGTCAGCTTGCCGATGCATCCGTATCTCAAAGCCGACGTGCAAGACGAGATCATCGCCACGGTCCGCGGCGCCGCTTCGTGAACACGGCGCACGCCATGGCCTCGCCGGCTTCCTCTTCCAACCTTGCTCCATTGAAATTCGCGCTGATCGGCGCGGGCGCCATGGGCGCGAACTATGTGAAGGCCGTGCAAGCCCTTGCCGATGTGAAGATCGCCGCCCTGGTCGATAAGAACATCGAGCGCGCCAATCGCGTGGGCGCGGCGATCGGCGCGCGCGCGGCGGCGTCGCTGGCTTATGCGGGCGAGATCGACGCGGCCTTGGTCGTGGTGCCGAGCGCGGACCACCGCACCGTCGCCGAGCCGCTGCTTGCGCGCGGACTTCCGTGTTTGGTCGAAAAACCTTTCGCGCTGACGGAACAAGATTGCCGCGCGCTCATGACCGCCGCCGCGAAGAGCGGCGCCTGTTTGCAGATCGGGCATGTGGAGCGGTTCAACGCCGGGGTACAGGCGCTTTTAGCCTTGAAACCGGCCTCATCCGAGATGCGCGCGCTCACCGCCCGGCGCATGAATTCCGGCAGCGCGCGCGTGACCGATATCGATGTAGTGCTCGATCTGATGGTGCACGACCTCGATGTGGTCATGGCGCTGAAGGGACTGCCCGTAACAGATATCCGCGCCATGGGCACGAAGGATCATGCCGTCGCGACGCTGACATTCTCGGACGGCGCGACGGCGCATCTGACCGCGAGCCGCATCACCGAAGGGCGCACGCGCGATCTGGCCGTCGAAATGAAGGACGGCGCGGTCTACGGTGTCGATTTCATCGGGCGCAGCTTGACGCGTGACGGCGTCTCGCTTCCCGTCGCCGGGGACGCCAACAACCTCGGCCGCCAGATGACCAGCTTCGCGAATTCGATCCGCAACGACGCGCCGCCGGCCGTGAGCGGCCAGGACGCGCTGGACGTCATGCAGGTCGTGTGGCGCGTGCAGAAGGCGCTCGGCCTCGCATGAAGAAGGGCCCGGTCATCGCGTGGTCGCTGTTCGACTTCGCCAACTCGGCTTTCACCACCATTATCGTCACCTTCGTTTTCGCGGCCTACTTCGCGCAAGGCGTCGCATCCGACCCGACCACCGGCGGCAGCCAGTGGAGTCTCGCCATGGGGATCGCGGGCCTGATCATCGCCGTGATCAGCCCGGTGTTTGGCGCCATCGCCGATCAGACCGGGCGCAGGAAACCCTGGCTCGCCGGCGTGTCGGTGATATGCGTGATCGCCACGGCGGCTTTGTGGTACGTGCGGCCCGATGCCGCCGACGCGCCTTTCGCGCTGGTCTGCGTGGTGATCGCGACGGTCGGCTTCGAGGTCGGGCTTCTGTTTTACAATGCGATGCTGCCCGACGTGGCGCCGCCGTCGATGCTGGGCCGTGTGTCGGGCTGGGCCTGGGCGTGCGGTTATGCGGGCGGATTGATCTCGCTGCTGGTCGCGCTTCTGTTCCTGGTGCAGGCAGACCCGGTTCCGTTTGGCCTCAACAAGGATCAGGCCGAACATGTGCGCGCGACGGCGATCCTGGTCGCAGCCTGGTTTGCGATTTTCGCCCTGCCGCTGTTCTTCATGGTGAAAGAGGAAGGCGGCGGTGTGCCTCTCGGGCGTGCGGTCGGCGGCGGGCTGCGCCAGCTGGCCGAGACCTTCCGCCATGCGCGCGCCCACGGGAACGCGCTGCGTTTCCTGATCGCGGCGATGATCTACTCCGACGGCGTGCACACCGTGTTCGCGCTGGGCGGTGTTTACGCCGCCGTGGTGTTCGGCATGGAGCTCGGCGATGTGATCCTTCTGGGGATCGCGCTCAATGTGACGGCCGGGCTCGGCGCGCTGATTTTCGCCTGGGTGGACGACAAGATCGGCTCCAAACGCACGATCTCGATGTCATTGATGGCGCTCATTGTCGCCACCGTCGCCGTGCTCTTCGCACCGACGCCGATCGCGTTCTGGGTCGCCGCGCTGATCATGAGCACCTTCTTCGGTCCGGTGCAGGCCGCCAGTCGCACCATGATGGCGCGCATCGCCCCGCCCGAGATGCGCGGGGAAATGTTCGGCCTGTTTTCGCTGTCGGGGAAAGTGACGGCCTTCGCGGGGCCGGCGTTAGTCGGCCTCGTCGCCGCGGCCACGAACAACTACCGGCTCGGCATGGCCGTGGTGCCGGTGTTTCTGGTCCTCGGGCTTTGGCTCCTGAAGGACGTCAAAGAAACAGGGTCTGAAACGGGGTCAGAGTAAATCAAAGAAATGGAGTCCGACCCCATATTTCCTTCTAATGCCTGAAGTGGCGCATGCCGGTGAAGACCATGGCTAGGCCCTTGTCGTCGGCGGCTTTGATGACGTCTTCGTCCTTGATCGAGCCGCCGGGCTGGGCGACGGCGACGGCGCCGGCTTCGGCGGTCACCAGGAGGCCGTCCGGGAACGGGAAGAAGGCGTCGGAGGCGACGACCGAGCCTTCGGTCAGCGCACCCGGGACGCCGGCGGAGACGGCGGCGTCCTTGGACTTCGAGAAGGCGATTCGCGCCGAATCGATTCGGCTCATCTGGCCCGCGCCGATCCCGACCGTGGCGCCGTTCTTCACATAGACGATGGCGTTGGACTTCACATGTTTGCAGACCGTGAAGGCGAAGACCAGATCCTTGAGCTGCTGGTCGGTCGGCTTCACCTTGGTCACGACTTTCAGCTCGGCTTTGGTGATGCGGCCCGTGTCGCGGCCCTGCACGAGGTAACCGCCGGCGACGTTGCGCACCGTACGGCCCGCGGCGCGCGGATCCGGCAGGCCATCGGTGATGAGCAGACGCAGGTTCTTCTTCTTGGCGAACAGCGCGCGCGCTTCATCGTCGGCGCCAGGCGCGATCACGACTTCGGTGAACAGCTCGGTGATCTTCGCCGCCGTGCGGCCGTCGATGGGACGGTTCAGCGCGATGATGCCGCCGAAGGCCGAGACCGGATCGCACACCAGGGCCTTGGTGTAAGCATCGAGGCAGTCCGTTCCCAATGCGACGCCGCACGGATTGGCGTGTTTGATGATCGCGCAGGCCGGCGTGTCGAATTCCGCGACGAGTTCATAGGCCGCGTCGGTGTCGTTGATATTGTTGTAGCTGAGTTCCTTGCCCTGCACTTGTAACGCGGACGCAACGCCCGCGCGCTTTTCGCCGGTGACATAGAGCGCGGCGCTCTGGTGCGGGTTCTCGCCGTAACGCAAGGTCTGCTTGAGGGACCCGGCGAACGACAGCCAGCGCGGAAATTCTTCCTTCAGCTCATTCGCGAACCAGGTGGAGATGGCGGCATCGTAGGCGGCGGTGCGCGCATAAGCACGCGCGGCGAGCGAACGCTTGGTCGCGTCGGTGACGGCGCCCTTGTTGGCTTTCATGTCGGCTTCGATCACGGCGTAGTCGGCGACATCGACGACCACCGCGACGCCCGCGTGGTTCTTCGCCGCGGCGCGGATCATGGCCGGACCGCCGATGTCGATATTCTCGACACAGTCGTCATAGTCGCCGCCGCGCGCGACGGTCTGTTCGAACGGATAGAGGTTCACCACCAGGAGATCGATGGGCGCGATCTTGTGATCGGCCATGGTCTTTTCATGTTCGGCGTTGCCGCGGATGCCGAGAAGGCCGCCGTGCACCATCGGGTGCAAGGTCTTCACGCGGCCGTCGAGCATTTCGGGAAAGCCCGTGACTTCGGAGACGTCGCGGACGGGGAGCTTGGCGTCGCGGATGGCCCTGGCCGTCCCGCCCGTGGAGATCAGCTCGACACCCTGGCCGTGCAGGAACGAAGCGAATTCGATCAGACCGGTCTTGTCGGACACGGAGAACAGGGCGCGGCGGATGGGGGTCATGGGCTCTCTCGGGAAGCGATGGAGACGAGCGCGCGGTTTAGCACGGCGCGGCGCGGCTCCGGGAGAGGCTTTTACTTAATAACCTTGAGATGCGGCTTTCCGGCGGCAGGGCCGTTGCGCTGGAGTTCCGGCACCATGTCCTTGACGATGGCGAAGGCCGCGCCTTCGTCCCGGCGGCGGCAGGCGTCCTCGAGGGCCGTGAAGCGGGCCGCGACGACCGCGTGGTCGAGGGTCCGGGGCTGGGCGAGCAGGATGCCGCCCATGTCCGTGGCGACCAGCGGTTCCTGGCCGTGGAACAGCTCTTCTTTGAGTTTTTCGCCCGGGCGCAGGCCGGTGATCTTGATATCGATATCCACACCGACCGTCTTTCCGGCCAAACGGATCATTTGGCGGGCCAGATCCATGATCTTCACCGGCGGGCCCATATCGAGCACATGGATCACGCCTTCATCATTACGAATGCGGCCCAGCGCGGCGGCTTGCAAGACGAGTTCGACCGACTCACGCACGGTCATGAAATAGCGTTCGACTTCCGGATGGGTGACCGTCAACGGTCCCCCTTCTTCAAGCTGCTTTTGAAAGAGCGGCACGACGGACCCCGCCGAGCCCAGCACGTTGCCGAAGCGCACGGTGATGAAGCGCGTGCCGGCATGGCGCAGATCGGCCGCCTGACAGTAGATCTCGGCGATGCGCTTGGAGGCGCCCATCACATTATGAGGATTCACCGCCTTGTCGGTGGAGATCAGCACCATCGCCGCGACGCCGACGGCAACGGAGGCCTCGGCGACATTGCGCGTGCCGAGCGCGTTGGTGAGCAGGCCTTCGATGGGATTCGTTTCCACCATCGGCACATGTTTCAGCGCCGCCGCATGGAAGACGAGATCGGGCCGCTCGCGATTGAGGATGTCGCGGATACGATCGGCGTCGCGCACATCGGCGAGGATGGTGGCGCAGGACAGCGCCGGATGACGCTGACGGATTTCGAGATCGGTGGAGTAGAGATTGAATTCGCCGTTGTCGACGAGCGTGAGATGCGCGGGCCCCGCGTCGGAAATCTGACGCACGAGTTCGGATCCGATGGAGCCGCCCGCGCCCGTAATCAGCACGCGCCGCGCGTTGATCATGTTGGTCATGGCCACGCGGTCGAGGCGCGCTTGCGGACGGCCGAGCAGATCTTCAATCGCGATGGGACGCGGCTTGAGATCGGTGGTGTCGTAGGCCTGCAAATCCGTGGGCGGCGGCACGCGCGCGAGTTGACAGCCGACATCTTCCGCCGCCGCGAGCAGGCGCTGCACTTCCGCGCCGTCGTGCGTCGGGGTGACGAGCACCAGCTTCTCGGGCTGTTCGCCGCGCTTGGCGAGCGCGGTCATGACGCGCACGATGTCGCCTTCACGGCCCAAGATCTCGACGCCGTGGATCACCTGGCCGACGCGGTCGGCGCCCACACCGTCGGCAGCGGCAACCATGCCGACCACGCGCACGCCCGGTTCCGGACCACGGCTGACCGCGCGGATGAAATGTTCGGCTTCAGGACCGGCGCCGATCAAGAGCACAGGCGTGCCGTGAGGGACGCGGCGCATGAGCCCGCGCATCTGGCCGTCGCGCGAGATGCGGTAGAGGAGACGCGGACCCGCGAGGAAGGCGACCAGCACGAACCAGGAGATCACCGGCACGGAGCGCGGCAGCGATTCAAGACGCGTCAGCCAGAACCAGACCGGGAGGAAGATGGCGACCGTCAAGGTCGCGGTGCGCAGGATGTTGAAGGCGTCCTTGGCCGACACATATTCCCACATGTGCCGGTAGATGCCGGTGAAAAGGTAGACCGCGCCCGCGACCAGGGCGAAGACGCCGGCCATTTCCAAGATCTCGGGGCGCGCGGCGAAGAAGCCCCAGGAGACATCCTCGAACAGGCGCAGCACGAAGGCCGCCACCACCGCCAGGAAGGCCATGGCCACGTCGAAGGCAAAGACCATCAAATTGCGCCGCTGCAAAAGGTGCAGCAGCGCCAAAGGCGGTCTTTTGCGAGCCTGATCGGTCACAGGGTCTTCCGGAGGGGCCAAAGGTCAAGTGTAGCGCAAGGCCGGTTTTTGCGCAAAATCTGCCGGTCTTATAAGGCCTTACCCATCCAACGCGCATGGCAAATTTAGGGTTGCAGCCATGTCGGCCGCTCGCCCCCCGTCCGGATGGTCTTGCCAAGGACGGTTGCCCCCGGCGGGACGTCGGTCACGACCGTCGCCCCGGCCCCGATGACAGCCCCGGCCCCAATCGTGACCCCCGGAACCACCACGGCCCCGGCCCCGACGTGGCATTCCTCGCCCACGGTCACTTCGCCGCAGAGCACGGCGGCCGGGGCGATATGGCAGTGATCGCCGATCCTGCAGTCATGATCGACCTGCGCGCCGGTATTGATGACGGTGTTGGCGCCGATGAGGCAGCCCGGGTGAATAATCGCGCCCGTCACCACCTGCACCCCTTCATTCAGGAGCGCACGCGCCGACACGTTCGCATCGGGACTGATGACGGTCTCGAAACGGAAGCCCTTGTCCTTGAAACGCGTGAAAAGCGCGCGGCGCGGCCCCATGCCGGCATCGCCGGTGCGCGGTTTATTGCCGAGCGCGTTCACGATCGCGAGACCTTCCGCCGCGCGGTCCAGCAACGATTGCTGGCCGCCGATGATGGGCACCTCGTCAAGCGCGGCGCCATGCAGCGCCGCATTGTCGTCGGTGAGCCCGGTCACGGTCTTTCCCGCCCGGCGCAGGATGTCGATCAGCACGCGGGCGTGGCCACCGGCGCAAAGCACATAAAGTTCGCTCAAAGCCGTCATGAAGTCTCTTGTCTCGGAAATGGACGCCGTCATTGAGCGTTAAGACGTTTCAAGACATAGTGCTAGCCAAATCCGCGCCCCTCAAGATCTCGTGTCTTTCGGACCCCTTATGGCCAAAAAATCCTCCAAGAAATCAACTCAGAACGCGGGGCAAAAAGTCGCCCTGATCACGGGCGTCACCGGACAGGACGGGGCCTATCTCGCCGAGTTCCTCTTGAAGAAGGGCTATGTTGTCCACGGCGTGAAACGCCGCTCCTCGTCCTTCAACACGGGCCGCATCGATCATCTTTACGAGGACTCGCACAAAACCGGGGTGAAATTTTTCCTGCACTACGGCGACATGACCGACGCCACCAACCTGATCCGCCTGGTTCAGGAAGTGCAGCCCGACGAGATCTACAATCTGGCCGCCCAGAGCCATGTGCAGGTGAGCTTCGAGACCCCGGAATATACGGCGAATTCCGACGCGCTCGGCACGCTGCGGCTTCTGGAAGCCATCCGTATCCTCGATCTCAAGGACAAGACACGCTTCTACCAGGCGTCCACCTCCGAGCTGTATGGCCTGGTGCAGGAAGTCCCGCAGAGCGAGAAGACGCCCTTCTATCCGCGTTCGCCTTACGGCGCCGCCAAGCTGTACGCCTACTGGATCACGGTGAATTACCGCGAGGCCTACGGCTATCACGCCTCCCACGGCATCTTGTTCAACCACGAGAGCCCCTTGCGCGGCGAGACCTTCGTCACGCGCAAGATCACGCGCGCGGTGGCGGCCATCGAGCTCGGCCTGCAGGACAAAATCTATCTCGGCAATCTCGATGCGAAGAGAGACTGGGGCCACGCCCGCGATTACGTGGAAGGCATGTGGAAGATCCTGCAGCAGAAGACGCCGAGCGATTACGTGCTGGCCACCGGCGAAACCCACGCCGTGCGCGAGTTCGTCGAACTCGCCTTCGCCGAAGTGGGCCGCAAGATCAAATGGAAAGGCAAGGGCGTGAACGAAAAGGGCATCGACGCCAAGACCGGCGAGACACTCATTGAAATCGATCCGCGCTATTTCCGCCCGACCGAAGTCGACCTCCTGCTCGGCGATCCGCGCAAGGCGCATAAGGTGCTGGGCTGGAAGCACAAAACGTCCTTCAAGACGATGGTGAAGGAAATGGTGGCCTCGGATCTGGCGACGGTGAAAGCCGAAGCCATGCGCTTCGGCCGGAACGATTAATGGCGGGCGCTTACCCTCTCGCAGGCAAACGCGTCTGGGTGGCGGGCCACCGGGGCATGGTGGGCAGCGCGCTGGTACGCCGTCTGGGTGGCGAAGGCTGCGAACTTCTGACCGTCACACGGCGCGAGCTCGACCTTACGCGTCAGGTGGAAGTCGAGACCTGGATGCGCGAGACCAAGCCGCAGGCGGTTTTTTTGGCCGCCGCCGTGGTGGGCGGGATTGTCGCCAACGACACGCGCCCGGCCGAGTTCCTCACCGATAACCTGCAGATCCAAACCAACATCATCGCCACCGCACACCAGATCGGCGTCGAGAAGCTGTTGTTCCTGGGGTCGACCTGCATCTATCCGCGCCTCGCGCCGCAGCCGATGAACGAAGACGCGCTGCTGACAGGGCCCTTGGAGCCGACGAATCAGTGGTATGCGATCGCCAAGATCGCGGGCATCAAACAGTGCCAGGCCTACCGGCGCGAATACGGCCGCGACTTCATCAGCTGCATGCCGACCAATCTGTATGGTCCCGAGGATAATTTCGATCTGACGTCGAGCCATGTTTTGCCGGCGCTGATGGCCAAGGCGCACGATGCCAAGATCACGGGCAAGCCGTCGCTGACCTTGTGGGGCACGGGAACGCCGCGCCGCGAGTTCCTGCATGTGGACGATCTGGCCGATGCGTGCGTATTCCTGATGAAGACCTATTCCGACGAGCAACTGGTGAATATTGGTGTCGGATCCGACGTCACCATCCGCGAACTGGCCGAACTCATCGCCGACGTGGTGGGATTCAAGGGCACATTCACCTTCGACAGCACGAAACCCGACGGCACGCCGCGCAAGCTGGTCGACGTCGGGCGCATCGATGCGCTGGGATGGAAAGCCAAGACGGGACTACGCGAAGGAATTGCCTCCGCGTATGAATGGTACAAACAGAACGCCGCGACAGCCTGAGTAAGTAGCACGTATGCCGATCTACCTGCCCATTGCCGAACTGTCCGTGAATATCTGGCTTGTTCTGGGCATGGGCGGGATTGTGGGTCTGCTGTCGGGTCTGTTCGGCGTCGGCGGCGGCTTCCTGATGACGCCGCTTTTGATCTTCATCGGGGTTCCTCCTACCGTCGCGGTGGGCACGCAGTCGGTGCAGATCGTCGCCTCCTCCGTCTCGGGCATGCTGGCGCACATGCGCCGCAACAATGTCGACTTTCTGATGGGCGGCGTGCTGACGGCCGGCGGACTGATCGGGTCCAGCTTGGGCGTCTATCTGTTCAACATCCTCAAAAGCACCGGCCATATCGATCTCACGATTTCGCTGGGCTATGTCGTGTTCCTGGGCGTGGTCGGCGGCTTCATGTTGATGGAAAGCCTGCCGGGGGCGCTGAAGAAGCGCCCCGTCGCGCAAGCCTTGGCCGCCCGCGGCCCCGGCCGTCACATCTGGATGCACGGCCTGCCGTTCAAGATCCGCTTCCGCCGGTCCAAGCTTTACATCTCGGCGTTGCTGCCCGCCGGCATCGGCTTCCTCGTCGGCCTCCTGGTCGCGATGATGGGCGTCGGGGGCGGCTTCCTGATCGTGCCCGCGATGATCTACCTGCTCGGCATGCCGACGCAGGTGGTGATCGGCACGAGCTTGTTCCAGATCACCTTCGTCACGGCGATCACCGCGCTCTTGCAGGCCATCGTCAATCAGTCGGTGGACGTGGTGCTGGCGCTGCTCCTGCTCGTGATCGCGGTGATCTCGGCGCAGATCGGCGCGCGCCTCTCGGGGAAAGTGAAGGGCGAGCAGCTGCGCGTGATGCTGGCAGGGATGGTTCTGCTGGTCGCCATCAGCCTCGCGATCGGTCTTGTGCTGCCGCCGAAGGAACCGTTCTCGATTACCGTCGGGAACACGCCATGAGAGCGGCCGTCCTCACGCTGTTATTGCTGACCGCCTTGCCGGCGCATGCCCAGGAAGAACCGCGCGTACCGGAAGTGCCGCTGGTGGCGGACCTATCGAGCCATCTCGTGGCCATCACCTCGCGTTTCACCGGCACCGACGTGCTGTTGTTCGGCGCGACGGATGGACCCGGTGACGTGGCCGTCGTGGTGACGGGCCCCAAGCGCGATGAAGTCGTGCGTCACAAGACGCGCGTGGGTCCCATCTGGATCAACACCAAAGATGTGACACTGGCCTCGGTGCCGTCCTACTACCGCGTCGTGTCGTCTCGGCCCGTGGAAGAGTTCGTGCCGCAGACGCTGCTGACCCGGCATGAGATCGGCGTCGACAATATCCGCATGCTGACCGCGGACGAGAACATCCCGCTCGATCAACTGGCCGAGTTCAGAAAAGCCCTCGTGCGTCTGAAGACGAACGAAGGCCTCTACGATCAAGGCATCGGCGCCATCAACATGATGTCGAACCGCCTGTTCCGCGCGGAGCTGCATTTCCCGTCGAACGTGCCGGTCGGCACTTACAACGTGCAGGTCTATCTGTTCCGCGAAGGACAGGTGGTGGCCGCCGAGATCGTGCCCTTGAACATCTCCAAGATCGGTATCGGCGCGGACATCTATGACTTCGCGCACAATTTCGCGTCGCTGTACGGCCTTCTCGCCGTGCTGCTGGCCGCCAGCGCCGGCTGGGCGGCGAGCGCCGTGTTCCGGCGCGTGTAACCATGAGCCGCGAAACTCCGACACCTCCGGCGCCTGCCGCGGTTCCCACCGGGGACGCCGGGCGCACATTTCTTGTCGTCGTGGACCGCTCCGTCGAGTTCCGCACGGCGCTGCGTTTCGCCTGCCGGCGCGTGCTCAACACCGGCGGCAAGGTCGCGCTGTTTCACGCCGTGCCGCACAGCGACTATCACCACTTCGCGGCCATCGAAGAGCTGATGCGGCACGAGGCGAAAACCGAGGCCGAGCGCCGCCTGCAACAAATCGCCGCCGACGTGCACAAGACGACGGGAAGATTCCCGGACCTGCACCTGCGGCAGGGCGATACCCTCGAGCAGCTGTTCGCGGTGATCGGCGCGAATCCCTCCATCGACATGCTGGTCTTGGGCGCGAGCGTGGGGCCGGAAGGCCCGGGCCCGATCATCTCGGCCCTCTCGGGTAAGCTCGCGGGCAAGATTTTGATCCCGGTGACCATTGTGCCGGGCGACCTCCGCGAAGAACGCATAGACGCCCTCACTTAACTGCCGTTTTTCTTTTGGCGCGTGACCTGATCGAAAAACCGGTCTCCACTTTTTCGGGTCACGCGCGCGTGCCGGGCGACCTCAGCGAAGAACGCATAGACGCCCTGACATAGCGGTTCTTGATCGAGGACCAGATTGGTCCTATTTAGGCCTCCTATTTCTCCATGTCCCGGGGCCGCCCCATGTTCATTCAGACCGAAGAAACGCCGAATCCCGCCGCCCTCAAGTTCCTGCCGGGCCGCCCGGTTCTGGAAACCGGCGTCGCCGATTTCACCAGCCGCGACGCCGCCGCGCGCTCGCCGCTCGCACGCCTGTTGTTCGAAATCGACGGGGTGGCGGGTGTGTTCCTGGGTTCGGACTTCGTGACGGTCACCAAGACCAATGAGAAGAACTGGCAGGTGCTGAAGCCGATGGTGCTGGGCGCGATCATGGATCACTTCACCGCCAATGTGCCGGTGATGGAAGCCGGCGAGGACGCGGCCACCGACGACGCAGAATTCAACGACGAAGGCGTCGACGGCGAGATCATCGAACAGATCAAGGAATTGATCGAAACGCGCGTGCGCCCGGCCGTGGCGCAGGACGGCGGCGATATCGTCTACAAGGGTTTCAAGAACGGCACGGTTTACTTGAACCTGCGCGGTTCCTGCGCCGGATGCCCCAGTTCCTCGGCCACGTTGAAGATGGGCATCGAGAACATGCTGAAGCATTATGTGCCCGAAGTGCTGCAAGTCGAAGCGGTGATGTAAGCGACGAGGGGGCCGTGATGCCGAAGCTGGACGACGAGTCGCTCGATCTCATCTTCCGCAAGGCGCGCACGCATAACGGCTTCGCACCCGTCGCAATTGCTGAAAGTCTTCTGCGCGAGGTCTATGACCTCGCCAAATGGGGCCCGACCAGCGCCAACTCCACGCCGGCGCGCTTCCTGTTCATCGTCAGCCCCGAAGCGAAAGCCAAACTCGCCCCGGCCATGAGCGCGGGCAACCGCGCCAAAACGCTGGCGGCGCCGGTGAATCTCATCATCGGTTATGACACCAAATTCTATGAGCTGCTGCCGGAGCTGTATCCGCGCGAGGAAGCGCGCGGCTGGTTCGAAGGCAAACCCGATGTGGAAACGGTGGCTTTGCGAAACAGCGCGCTGCAAGGCGCTTATTTCATGATCGCGGCGCGGTCGTTGGGGCTTGATTGCGGGCCCATGAGCGGCTTCGATGCGGCATTGGTGAACAAGGCCTTCTGGCCGGACGGCCGGATCAAAGCGAACTTCATGTGCAATATCGGTTACGGCGATCCCGCGCGCGTCTATCCCAGAAGCCCGCGTCTGCCGTTCGAACGAGCCTGCGAGGTGCTGTGATGAGCGATATGAACGACGAAGCGGCCGCGCCTATGAGCGCGCTCAAAAAGAAAGCGCCGGTGAAACGCAAAGCCGCGGCCAAGAAAAAGGTCGCCGCGAAAAAGGCGCCGGCGAAAAAAGCCGCGCCAAAGGCCAAGCGCAAAAGCGCGAGCGCCGCGATGAGCGATGCGGCGGTGAAGGCCAAGACCGGCCGCACCTGGAGCCAGTGGTTCACCCTGCTCGATAAGGCGGGCGCGGCGAAGATGACCCATAAGGCCATCGCCGAGTTGATCGCCAAGCGCCACAAGATCCCGGGCTGGTGGGCCCAGATGGTGACGGTGGGCTATGAGCGCGCCCGGGGCCTGCGCAAGGTGAATGAGACCTTGTCCGGGTTCCGCACCAGTGTCAGCCGGACCCTGGACGCCGGGGTCGATGCCGCTTTCGACGCCTGGGACAATGCCAAGACCCGCGCCGCCTTCCTGAAGGAGGCCGTGAACGTCTCGACCCGGAACCCGGGCAAGAACCTGCGCTTCACATGGAAAGTCGGCCGGGTGGAAGTGCGTTTTGTGGTGAAGGGCCCGAAGAAGACCCAGGTGACCGTGGACCACGAAGGCCTGAAAAGCGCCGCCGACGTCGGCAAAGTCCGGGCCCAGTGGACGGCGGCCATGGATAAATTGGGCGATAAGCTCAAAGCCCGGCTGAAAAAGGCCTAGCCGGGCGGGTTTTGCTGCGCTTCATGCTGCAGCAAATGTTGCAACATGAGGTGCAGCAAAATTAATAAAATCAACACCTTATAAAACGCCCCTCACCCCAACCCTCTCCCGGCGGGAGAGGGTGAAGTGGACGGGCGTCATGTGCGCGGCAGGAAGCCGATGGCGTCGTAGACCTCTTTGAGGACCGGCGCCGCCAGGTCCCGGGCCTTTTCGGCCCCCCGCTTCAGGAACCGGTCGATCTCGTCCGGGTGGTCCATCAGGCGCTTCATTTCGGCGTTGATGGGGCCCAAGGCGGCCACGGCCGCATCGGCCAGGGTGGCCTTGAACTGGCTGAACTGCTGACCGGCGGTCTCGGCGACGACCTCTTCCAGCGTCCGGCCCGTGAGGGCGGCGTAGATGCTGAGGAGGTTGGCCGCTTCGGCCCGGCCTTCGAGGCCCGCCACCGACTCCGGCAAGAGGTTCGGGTCCGTGGTGGCCCGCTTGATCTTGTCGCGGATCGCCTCGGCCGTGTCGGTCATATAGATCACGCCGAATTCCGAGGGTTCGGACTTCGACATTTTGCGCGACCCGTCGCGCAAGGACATGACACGCGTGCCGACGCCCTGGATCACGGGCTCGGGCAGCGGGAAGAGATTCACGCCAGAATCATTGTTGAACTTCTGGGCGATATCGCGCGCGAGCTCGACATGCTGCTTCTGGTCTTCACCCACGGGAACATGGGTGCCCTTGTAGAGCAGGATGTCGGCGGCCATGAGGTTCGGATAGACGTAAAGCCCCGCGGAGGCGTTCTCGCGGTTCTTGCCGGCCTTGTCCTTGAACTGGGTCATGCGGTTCAGCCAGCCGAGGCGGGCCACGCAGTTGAACACCCAGGCCAGTTCGGCGTGACCCGACACATGGCTTTGCACAAAGAGGATGTTGTTCTCAGGGTCCACGCCCGAGGCGATCATGCCGGCGGCGACTTCGCGCGTGGCGCGGCGCAGCGCGGCCGGATCCTGCCACACCGTGACGGCGTGCAGATCGACGACGCAGAACAGACATTCATAGTCCTTCTGCATCGCGACCCAGTTACGGATCGCGCCGATATAGTTGCCGAGGTGGAGATTGCCCGTAGGCTGAATGCCGGAAAAAATACGGCCTTTGAGATTCGTCGGCTGCGCGCTGTCGCGCGCTGGCCGCGGAGTGGACCCGCTCATGGAGGCGCCCTCAATTCGAGGTCAGGACATGGTTGGAGACATATCCCGGCCCATCGGTGATGGGCGCCGCGTTGGTACTCCGGCCCCGGAGACCGGTCAAGCGGAACGGCGGAACTGCTTGAGATCGCTCTTGTCGGCGGCGCCGAACAGGAAGACCGCGATCAGGAACACGAAGCCGCCCAGGGCGATGACCGGCGCCAGCACATAGATACGCATGAGCTCGGAACCGGCGGCGGCGTTCGGCGGACCGAAGACGGGGCCGGCGAACTGCACGGCATAATGCAGCGCCGCCCAGACCGCGCCGCCCATGGCGGCGGCGGCGAGGAGGAGGCGCGGCACTCGTTTCTTGAGACGCGCGTCGGGTTTGAGATGGCCGCGCCGGTGCAAGATCACATAGAGCGTGATGGCGTTCATCCAGGCGGACAAACTTGAAGCCAGCGCGATGCCGAGATGGCCGAAGCTTTGAATGAGCGCGAGGCTGGCGACGAGGTTCACCACAAAAGCCGCGCCCGCGCTTTTCACCGGGGTCACGGTGTCATGACGGCCGAAAAAGCCGGGTGTGAGGGCTTTGTTGAGCACATAGGCCGGAAGCGCGAAGGCAAAGGCGAACAGCGCGGCGGCCACCGCTTCACGGTCTTGCGGCGTGAAGGCGCCGCGCTCGAACAGGGTGGAGGTGATGGGTTCGGCGAGCACCGCGATGCCGACGGACGCGGGCACCGTCAGGAGGAGTGAGAATTCAATGGCGCGGTTCTGGTTCGCCAACGCCGCGTCTTCGTTCCCGGCGCGAATCTGACGCGAGAGCAGCGGGAGAAGGACGATCCCGACCGCGACGCCGACGATACCCACGGGAAGCTGGTTCACGCGGTCGGCGTAATAGAGCCAGGACACCGCGCTGGCCGACACAAGAGTCGCGATGCTGGTGCTGACGAACATGTTGAGCTGATAGACCCCGGCGCCGATGGCCACGGGCAACATGCGCTTCAGCAACATCTTCACGTCCGGCGACAGACGTGGGCGGCCGATCTTCAAGGCCGCGCCGGCGCGCCAGCAGTGATACCCAAGCCACAGGAACTGGATGAGGCCGGCGGCCGAGACGCCCCAGGCCATGGCTTCGGCGCGGTGCGCATCGAGCACGGCGGCGCCGAGCAGGAAACCGATGACGGTGAGGTTGAGCAGGATCGGTGCGGCGGCGGGCGCGGCGAAGATATGCAGCGCGTTGAGGATGCCGGACTGTAGCGAGGTCAGCGAGATGAAGAAGAGATAGGGGAAAGCGATGCGCGAGAGCTCCACCGCCTCCGCCATCAAGCCCGGTTCATCGGCGAAACCCGGCGCGATCAGGAGCACGACCCAGGGCATGAACACGATCATGAGCGCGCTGAAGGTAGCCAACACCAGCACCAGCACCGAGGCCGCCTCGCGCGCGAAGGCCATGGCCTTGGCGTGACCGTCGCCTTCATGGAGGCTGGCGAAGATGGGAACGAAGCCCGCCGAAAAGGCGCCTTCGGCGAACAAGCTGCGGAAGAGATTGGGAATGCGGAAGGCGACGATGAAAGCCGCCGCCGTATCGCCGGCGCCGAGCAGCGCGGCCTGCAGCATGTCGCGGACGAAGCCGGTGATGCGCGAGCCGAGCGTGAAGACGCCGACCGTGCCGATACCTTTGAGAAGCGACGGGGAAGCCATCGATATCCTTGAAAGTCGCTATTCGGCGGCGGCGCCGGGCGCCGGCGGGGCGGCAAAAGAGGGTCGCTGCTGCACCGAGACGTCGCCGGCCGCGACACCAATCGCCTGTCCTAGTGCATCGCGAATCTGGCGGATTTTTGTCTCGTTCTCGATCCTCATGCCGAAAACGTCTTTCACATAGAAGACGTCCACGACGCGTTCCCCATATGTCGAGATGTGGGCCGAGAAGATCTGGAGGCCGAGATCCGTGAGGGTTTTCGTCACGTCGAACAGAAAACCCGGCCGGTCGTGGCCGTTGATTTCGATGACGCTGCAGACCTTGGAAGCGGTGTTGTCGATGATGACGCGCGGCGGCACTTCGAGCGCCTGGACGCGGGACGGCAGGCGCGAGCTGACCTTGGGAAGTTCCTGGTTAAGCCGCATGCGGCCCTCAAGGGCCGAGATGATGCGGCTCTTGATGCGCTGGGTGCGGTGATCGATGGGGATGGCGTGGCCTTCGAAGTCCTGGACGGCGAAGGTGTCGAGCGCCATGCCGTTGGAGAGGGTGAGGATTTTCGCGTCCACGACCGAAACGCCCGTCAAGGCCAGCGCGCCGGCGATGCGTGCGAACAGGCCCGGATGGTCGGGTGTGTAGAGGGTCATGAGGGTGGCGTCGCGTACGGCGTCGACGGTGAAGTCGATGGCGATCTTCTCGCCCACTTCGTCGGCGGCGCGCATGAAGTGCGCCATGCGTTCGTGGGTGTCGGTGTCTTCCCCGAGCCAGAACGCGGGCGATGCCAAACTCAGCAGGTTTTCACGCGTGTGCGCGGGCCAATCGGCAAGACGCTCGGCAAGCGCGTCCTTGGCTTTGGTCACACGCACATCGATGCCGGCGTCGGCCTGGCTGCCACGCATGACCCGGTCGGCGCGCGTGAACAGTTCTTTCAGCAGCGTGGCCTTCCAGTTGTTCCATACCGTGGGACCCACGGCGCGGATATCGGCGCACGTCAGGATGACGAGAAGCTTCAGGCGTTCGGGCGACTGCACCATCTCCGCAAAACGCGAGATGGTGGCGGGATCGTCGAGGTCGCGCTTGAAGGCGGTATTGCTCATGAGCAGGTGATGTTTCACCAGCCAGCTCACGGTTTCGGTTTCCGCCGACGTCAGGCCCAGACGCGGGCAGAGATGCAGCGCGATCTCGGCGCCGAGATCCGAATGGTCGCCGCTGCGTCCCTTGGCGATGTCGTGCAGCAGCACCGCCATATAGATCACGCGCTTGGAATCGATCTTGTGGATGATATCCGACGAGATCGGCAGCTCGGTCTTCAGCTTGCCCTGCTCGATGCGATTGAGGATACCGATCGCGCGGATCGTGTGCTCGTCGGTTGTGTACACATGGTACATATCGTACTGCATCTGCGCGACGACGCGGGCGAAGTCGGGGATGAAGCGCCCGAACACGCCGCACTCGCTCATCAGGCGTAGCGTATTCTCGGCGCCGTTCTTATGCGTGAGGATATCGAGGAAAACTTTATTGGCGTCCGGATCGTTGCGCAGGCCCGTGACGCCGCGCGCGTGATGCGCGATGGCGCGCAGGACGGCGGGCTGGAAGTCGAGATTGTGCTGAAGCGCGGTCAAGAAGATGGTGAGCAGCTTGATCGGCTCGCCGATGAAGACCGCCGGGTCCTTCACCCCGATGCGCCCGCCGTCGACTACAAAGCCGTCGATGGTGCGCTGGCGCCAGCGGGCGGCGAGACGCGCCATGCCCTTCTTGGGCTGGCCTTCCTCAAGCAGCGTGCAGAAGATGCGCGTGAGATCGCCGACGTCACGGGCGACGAGGAAGTAGTGACGCATAAAACGTTCGACGGCGGCGGCCCCAGCCCGGTCCGTGTAGCCGAGGCGCGGCGCGATCTCGCGCTGCAGGTCGAAGGTCAGGCGGTTGTCGGTGCGGCCCGTGAGATAGTGGAGATAGCAGCGCACGGTGGAGAGGAAGTCATGCGCCTTCATGAAGCGCCCCGCCGCATCGTCATCGATGATGCCGTTGTCGGTGAGCTTTCGAATGTCGGACACGCCGTAGAGATACTTCGCGATCCAGAACAGGGTGTGCAGATCGCGCAAGCCCCCTTTGTCTTCCTTCACGTTGGGCTCGAGGCGGTAGCGTGAATCGCCGAGCTTCTGGTGGCGTTCGTCGCGCTCCGTGAGCTTGGCCTTCACGAACTCCTGCGCGGTGCCGCGCTTTACTTCTTTCTTGAAGCGGGTGAGGAGTTCATTGGCGAGATCCTGATCGCCCCATACCCAGCGCGCTTCGAGCAGCGTGGTGCGAATGGTGAAGTCGGCTTTGGCTTGCGCGATGTTCTCGTCCACCGAGCGCACCGCGTGGCCGACCTTGAGACCGAGATCCCACAGCGCATAGAGCATGAACTCGGCAAGCTGTTCGGAGAACGGGGTCGGCTTGTAGGGCAGCAGGAACAACAGATCGATGTCCGAGAGCGGAGCAAGTTCGCCGCGGCCGTAGCCGCCGATGGCGACGATGGCGATGCGCTCGCCTTTTGTCGGCACGCCGCGGGAAAGGACATGAGCCGTGGCGAAGTCGTAGAGGACACGGATCAGTTGATCCATGAGATAACTGTGCGCGGCGACGGTATCGGCGCCGCTGGCGCGGCCTTTCTCGAACCGTTCGCGGATCACGGCCGTGCCGGCCATCTGCGCGGCTTTCAGCTTGGCGATCAGGAGCCCCCGGCGCGCGCCCTCGCGCGCATCCTTCACGGCGTCATCGAGCTCGGCCTCGAGCCGGCGGCGGTCGATGATCTCGCGAGGTTGATGGATCGTGGACAAAAGGGGCCCGTCTTTTCCGAGGAAGCGCGCGTTCTATATGAGGCCCCTGCTTGGGGCCGGCAACCTATCTCACTTTAAAGCCGGACTGGCGCGCCTGCTCGTCAGGCACATGAATGATGCGGTCCTTGGAGGCCTTGGCGGCCGGCCCGGCCCAGGCGGTATTGGGCGCGGCGGGGACCGCGCCGACTTTCGCCGCGGCGGCATCGATCGCAAAGCGCGATTTGACCCGCGCGCTGACCACCGCGAGCGCCTCGATGATCTTGGCCTGACCCAAGAACAGGAGCGCGAGCAGAAACGACCCGCCCGCGCCGGCCATGGCGTAGATTTCATTCACCCAGGCGTAGCCGGAAAAAGCCAGCAGCATGGAGACGAGGCTGCCGACGAGCAGGAGCAGGCCCATGCCCGAAAGAATGCGGGCGAGCGCGGGGATATTCGGCTTGTCGGGGTCGATGTCGAACATGGCCCCACTATACCAGAGGGCGCCGGTTCCCGTTTCAGGTCTTTTCCGGAGTTAAGGCCTTGAGGCGATAAAGAAGATCGAGCGCTTCCCGGGGACTTAAACTGTCGGGCGAAACCTCGGCCAGGGCCGTCTCGAGCGGGGACGGGCCGGTGGGGCGGTTGACGCCGCCCGCCATCGGCTTGGGCATGGCGGCGAACAGCGGGAGATCGTCGGCCAGACGCGCCGCGCCGCCGCCCTGCTGATCCTTTTCCAGGATGGCGAGCACCTGTTCGGCCCGCGCGATGACGGCAGGCGGCAAACCGGCGAGACGGCCCACATGGATGCCGTAGGAGCGGTCCGCCGCGCCAGGGGCGACTTCGTGCAGGAACACCACGTCGCCTTGCCATTCCTTGACGCGCATGGTGTGCGGGGCGAGTTCGGGCAGACGCGCCGCGAGCGCGGTGAGTTCGTGATAGTGGGTGGCGAACAGCGCGCGGCATTTGTTGATGTCGTGCAGATGCTCAAGGCTGGCCCAGGCGATGGACAGACCATCGAAGGTCGCGGTGCCGCGGCCGATTTCATCGAGGATCACAAAGGAGCGCGGCGTCGCCTGATTGAGGATGGCGGCGGTCTCGACCATTTCGACCATGAAGGTCGATCGCCCGCGCGCAAGATCGTCCGCCGCACCCACGCGCGAGAACAGACGGTCGATGGTGCCGATATGCGCGGCCGTCGCCGGAACATAAGCACCTATTTGCGCGAGCAGTGCGATGAGCGCGTTCTGGCGCAGGAACGTGCTTTTACCGGCCATGTTGGGACCGGTGATGAGCCACAAGCGTCCATTCTTCTTGGCGCCGTCGCCCAATGTGCAGTCATTGGCGACGAAAGGCGTGCCGCTTACTTTGAGCACGGATTCTACAACCGGGTGACGGCCGCCGGAAATTTGGAACGCGCGGCCGTCGTCGATCTCGGGGCGCACATGGCCTTCGTTGACCGCGAGCTGAGAGAGCGCGGTGGCGACATCGAGGCCCGCCATGGCGGCGGCGGCGCTCGCGATCTCGGTGCGGTGCGCAAGCACTTCGGTCACGAGATCGGCGAAGAGTTTAAGTTCCAGCGCGAGCGCCTTGTCGGCGGCGGAGCGGATCTTGTCTTCGAGTTCGGAGAGTTCAACCGTCGTGAAGCGCATGGCGTTGGCCATGCTCTGACGGTGGATGAAGATCGCCTCGGGACCACCGGCACGCGCCTTTTCCATCAAAGTTTCGCCCGGTTTTCCGGTCGTTTCGATGTAGTAGCCGAGGATATTGTTGTGGCGGATTTTCAGCGCGGAAATGCCGGAAAGCTCGGCATAGCGGGCCTGCAGGCCGGCGATGAGCTTGCGGCTTTCGTCGCGCAAGACGAGGAACTCGTCGAGAGTCGGGTCGTAGCCGGGCGCGATGAAACCGCCGTCGCGCGCGAGCAGCGGGAGCTCGGCGGCGAGCGCGCGGGAAAGGCGCGCGACGAGTGTTTCGTGTTGGCCGAGCGCGGTGAGCTGACGCGCGACCAAGGGCGACGGCGGCAGGAGGCTTGCGGGCAGATCCATCACCGCCGCACGCAAGCCGGGCACTTGGGCGAGCGCATCGCGCATGCAGGCGAGATCGCGCGGGCCGCCGCGGCCAAGCGAGAGACGCGACAGCGCGCGCTCGATATCCGGACATTGGACGAGCGCGGTGCGCACGCTGTCGCGCGCGGGCTGGGCGGTGACAAAGAAGGTCACGGCATCCAAGCGTTCGTTGATGCGTGCGGGATCGGTGAGCGGCGCGTTGAGCTGGCTCGCGAGCAGGCGCGCGCCGGCGCCGGTGATGGTGCGGTCGATGACCGAGAGCAAACTGCCGCGCCGTTCCCCGGACAATGTTTGGGTGAGTTCGAGGTTGCGCCGGGTCGCGGCGTCGATCTCCATCACCGCGCCGACGGACAGACGCTGCGGCGCCGAAAGGCTCGGCAGCTTGCCCTTCTGCGTCAGCTCGACATAGTCCACCAGCGCGCCGGCGGCGGCGGTTTCAGCGCGGGAGAAAGCGCCGAAAGCGTCCAAGGTACCGACGACAAAAAGCTTTTCCAGACGCTTGCGGGCGTTCTCGGAATCAAAGCGCGGGGTGGGCAGCGGTGAGAGGCGGCGCTTCCAGGGCTCGAGCAGGGCGGCCATATCGGGGTCGAGGAAGATCTTTTCGGACAGTAGAAGCTCGCCGGGTTCCAGGCGGGCGAGCGCGGCCGTAAGCCCGGCGCGCCGGACCGGCTGTAACTGGAAGTCGCCGGTGGAGACGTCGAGCCAGGCGAGACCGAACTCATGCTCGGCGTCGCCCTTCACCTGCGCCAGCGCCGCGAGATACTTGTGCGCGCGGGCATCCAGAAGGGAATCCTCGGTGAGCGTGCCTGGCGTGATGAGGCGCACCACGTCGCGTTTCACCACCGACTTCGCGCCGCGCTTCTTGGCTTCGGCGGGGTCTTCCATCTGCTCGCCGACGGCGACCTTGAAGCCGGCGCGGATCAGGCGGGCGAGATAGGCCTCGTGGGAGTGCACGGGCACGCCGCACATGGGGATATCTTCGCCGAGGTGCTTGCCGCGTTTGGTGAGCGCAATGTCGAGCGCGCCGGCGGCCTTCACGGCGTCATCGAAAAACAGTTCGTAGAAATCGCCCATCCGATAAAAGAGCAGCGCGTCCGGGTAGCCGGCCTTCACGCTGAGATATTGGCTCATCATCGGGGTCGGAGCTTCGCCGGCGGATGACGAAGGCGCCGCTAGAGCCGCTGTCTCGAGAGTTTCATCCGGCAAAGGCGAGGGTCCAAAATTCTAGATGTGGGTAGACGCGCGGAGTCTTCTCACTATAACAAGCCGCGCACGCGCGAAAGGGAGAACGACCGGCGGAATTCCGCTTGTGAATCTGTCATCGCGGCGTCACGGGGTGTGCGGTGCAGCGCATTGGTATCATTGCGTTTTGCATTGACCAGAGCGCTGCGGCACAATGGTTATCAACAGGGCCGGTGAGAGCCTTGAGCAAACGTAAATTGAAGGGGAGCACGATGGACAGCAACGCGCCGGCAAAGACGGGTGTGGAGCAGACGAAGCGGCCGGTGCGGCGCAACTTCGATCAAGAATCCCTGACGTTCCACGCCACGGGCCGGCCCGGCAAGATCGAGATCACCGCGACCAAGCCGCTGACCACCCAGCACGACCTGTCGCTCGCTTATTCGCCCGGCGTCGCGGCGCCCTGCTTAGAGATCGCGCGCGATCCCAACACCGCTTACGACTACACGGCCAAGGGCAACCTCGTGGCCGTGATCTCAAATGGTACGGCAGTGCTCGGCCTCGGCGACCTCGGCGCGCTGGCCGGCAAGCCGGTGATGGAAGGCAAAGCGGTTCTGTTCAAAAAATTCGCCGACGTGGACGGCATCGACCTGGAAGTCGATACCCGCGACGTCGATGAGTTCATCAACAGCGTGCGCTATCTGGGGCCCAGCTTCGGCGGCATCAACCTCGAGGACATCAAAGCGCCCGAGTGCTTCATCATTGAAAGCCGCCTGCGCGAGCTCATGGACATTCCGGTGTTCCATGACGACCAGCACGGCACGGCCATCATCTGCACCGCCGGCCTCATCAACGCCTGCGACCTCACGGGCCGCAAACTCTCCGACGTCAAGCTCGTGCTGAACGGCGCCGGCGCGGCGGCGATCTCGTGCCTGGAGCTCGCCAAGGCTTTGGGCGTGCGCGCCGAGAACGTGATCATGTGCGATTCAAAAGGCGTCGTGTACCGCGGCCGTGCGGAGAACATGAACCAGTGGAAAGCCGCGCACGCCGCCGACACCAAGGCGCGCACGCTGGCCGAAGCCCTTGAAGGCGCGGATGTGTTCTTCGGCCTGTCGGTGAAGGGCGCGGTGACGCCGGTCATGGTCAAATCCATGGCCAAGAACCCGATCATCTTCGCGATGGCGAATCCGGACCCCGAGATCACGCCGGAAGAAGTGAGCGAAGTGCGTGACGATGCGATTGTTGCGACAGGCCGCTCCGACTACCCGAACCAGGTGAACAACGTTCTCGGCTTCCCGTTCATCTTCCGCGGCGCGCTCGATGTGCGCGCGCGCACCATCAATGAAGAGATGAAGCTGGCCGCCGCCCGCGCCCTGGCGGAGCTTGCGCGCCAGGACGTCCCGGAAGAAGTCGCCGCCGCTTATTCGGGCCGCAAATTGAGATACGGCCGAGAGTACATCATCCCGGTGCCGTTCGATCCGCGCCTGATCGCAACCGTGCCGCCGGCCGTCGCAAAGGCCGCGATGGACACCGGGGTCGCGCGCAAGCCGATGACGGATATGCCCGCCTACCGCAAGCAACTCGCCGCGCGCCTCGATCCAACGGCGGCCACCTTGCAGACAGTGAGCAACGAAGTGGTGCGCTCGCCGCGCACGGTTGTATTCGCGGAAGGCGAGGAAGAACGTTCGCTGCGGGCCGCGATCGCCTATCGCAATGCGGGCTACGGCAAAGCGATCCTGGTCGCGCGCCGGCGCAAGGTGGAAGAGATGATCGCCAACCTCGCGCTGCGTCCGGAAGACCTGGAAGGCATCACCATCACCAATGCGCGCGAGAACAATTCCGTCGCGCAGTATGCGGACTTCCTGTACCGCCGTTTGCAGCGCCAAGGTTTCTTGCAGCGCGACGCCGAGCGCATGGTGAACCAGGACCGCAATATCTTCGCGGCTTGCATACTGGCGTTTGGCCATGCGGATACGGTGGTCACGGGCCTGACACGCAACTATCACAGCGCGCTGAGCGATGTGCGTCAGGTGATCGACACCACCCCGAACGCGCCGATCTTTGGATTGACCATGATCGTGGCCCGTGGCCGGACCCTGTTCGTGGCCGACACCGCCATTCACGAACGCCCGACGGACGCCGAACTCGCGCGCATCGCCATCGAGAGCGCGGCGGCCGTGAAGCGGCTGGGCCATGAGCCGAAAGTCGCACTTCTGTCATATTCCAACTTCGGCAATCCGCGCGGCGTGATCCCGGAGCGCGTGCGCGGCGCCATGACGCTGCTCAACGACGCGGCGGCGGCGGGCGAGATCGACTTCGAATTTGACGGTGAGATGAACGTCGACGTGGCCCTGGACCCGGACCGCAAGCTGTATCCCTTCTGCAAGCTGTCGGGCGCGGCCAACGTGCTGGTGATGCCCGGCCTGCACGCGGCCACCATTTCCACGCGCCTGGTCCAACGCTTCAGCGCGGCGTCGTCCATCGGCCCGATGCTCATCGGGTTGGAGAAGCCGGTGCAGATCGTGAACATGGACGCCTCGGTCACGGACCTTGTACAGATGGCGCTGATGGCCGCGCACTCCTGCACGCCGAAACTGACTTGATATCTTTTTTGTAGGGCTTAGATCCGGGACAAATGGCGCCGACGAATTTTGCTTCTCCGCGCCGGCTGATCGCATGGGCCATGGGCCCGTGCGTTCCCGCCTGGAGCGTGCTTTTGGTGTTGGGCGGAACGGGGCGCCTGTCCTGGACGGAAGCGCTGGTCTCAAGCGCCGTCGTTTTTGTGTTCATGGCGCTGCTGGTCTTCACCCGCCTCGCCGACTTCGATCTGATGATCGATTACGCCGAACGCATGCTGGCCGACCCGGACGCGCCGCCGCCGCAGCTCAACAGATCCGCGACCGCGCGGCGTTTGCTGGCCGCCATCACGGCCTTGCGTAAACTGTGGGCGGAACGGCGCGATGAAGCCGGCGCGCTGGCCAAATCGCGCCAGAACATTCTCGACAGCTTGCCGGACCCTTTGTTCATCCTCGACAACCGCCGGCGCATCGTCAGCACCAACGGCGCGGCGCGCGAGCTGTTCGAGACGGAGCGCACCGCCGGGCCGCTGGTGGGGCGCGATCTTGCCGGCATCATCCGCGATCCCAAGGTGCTGGAAGCCGCCGATGGCGCCCTCGTCCAAACCAAGAAAGCCGAGGCGGAATTCACCCTGCCCTCGCCCGTGGAACGCACCTTCCTCGCCGCCGTGGTGCCGCTGTCGAGCTCCGTCCATGACGGCCGCGCCGCGCTGGTGCTGCTGCATGATCAGACCGAGCGCCTGAAGATGGATCAGATGCGCGCCGACTTCGTCGCCAACGCCAGCCACGAGCTGCGCACACCCTTGGCCAGCGTGCTGGGCTTCACCGAGACCCTGCTCGGCCCCGCCAAGGACGATCCCGAAGCTCAGGCCAAGTTCCTGCCGATCATGCTGACCCAAGCCGAGCGCATGAAGCGGCTGATCGACGACCTGCTCTCCTTGTCACGCATCGAACTGCATGAGCACACCCGGCCCACGGAGGCCGTGGATGTGATGCCCACCCTGCGCAATGTCATCGAGTTGATCGAAAAACAAGGCGCGGACAATAAGCCGGTGATCCGCGTGACGGCGGCGCCCGACGCGCCCAAGGCCGTCGCGGATATCAACGAGCTTTACCAGGTGTTCTTCAACCTTCTCGGCAACGCCGTGAAATACGGCGGCGAGAAAGGCGTGGATGTGGAAGTCGCGCTGAGCCAGACACGTCCGAAAGATATGCCGGGGCGCGGCGCGTGCCTGAAGATCGCCGTGCGTGATTACGGCGAAGGCATCCCGCGCGAGCATCTCGCGCGCCTGACCGAGCGCTTCTACCGTGTCGATAACGCCCGCTCCCGCCAGCTGGGCGGCACGGGGCTGGGGTTGGCCATCGTCAAGCACATCACCATCCGTCATCGCGGCGTACTGACGATTGAGAGCGAGATCGGCAAGGGCTCGACCTTCGCCGTGTTCCTGCCGGTCCCGGCTTAAGTCTTTACGGCGCGGCGCTTCAGGCGCCAGGAGCGGGAGGACGCCGTGCGCTACGCCGTCTTGCGGCGCACGAGGATCCACGTCAGCACGATGGCGACGATCCCGACCAGGAATGTGTAGATGAAGAAGGAGACGTAACCCGCGCCCAGCGACGCGGAAGACACCTCGATGGCCGCCGCCCCCTTGGCCAGGGCTTCCGGTGGCACGGTGAAAAGCTCGCGGAACGGCGCGGAGAAACCGCCCTCTTCGGCGGCGTGCGCCGAGGCTTCGACAATGCGGCCCGACTGCGAGCCGACGAGCTTGCCGGGGATCGCATAGAGCGAGGCGAACAGCGCGTATTGCGTGGCGGTGAAACCCGTGGTCGTGAGGCTCGACATATAAGCGACAAGACAAGCCCCGGAGAAGGCCTCGGAGATATTGTCGATGGCCATGGCGATCATGAGCGCGGGGATGTCGTGGCCTTGGGTCGCGACCCAGGCGAAGGCAAGATTGCTCAAGGGCCCCAAAAACGCGCCGACCAGGAACGGCCTCATCAGTCCCCAGCGCGCCATGGCCGCGCCGGCGATGAAGACGCCGAGCATCGACATCACCGTGCCCCAGACTTTGCGCACCTCGGCGATCTCGACCAGGGTGAAGCCCAGATCGAGATAGAAAGGGTTCATCATGTTGAGGGTGAAATCCGCGACCCGGTAGAGGCAGATGACCGTGAGGATAAGACCTGCTTCACCGCGATGATGGCGGAAGAAGTCGGCGAAAGGATCGATGAAGGCGCGGGCGAGGAAGAAACCGGGCCGCGTCTCTTTATGTGGGAGCGGCGTCGCGGCGAGGAAGAAGAGCACGAAGCCAACACCCACGCTTGCCAGCTGAACGAAGATGCTCGCGCGCCACAGGACCTTCAGCGCCACGCCCTGTTCGGGCGGCAGGAAAAACGCGAAGAGATCGGCGCGCGCGGACAGGCCCGAACCTAATGCAGCCGCGCCAACGGCCAGAAGCGCGATGCGGATCAACCATTCGACGCGGTCGGCCACGGGCCGCACCGGCACGCTGTCGTCGGCGACGGGACGCAACGCCGCCGCTTTCTCACGCGGCGCGAGCAAGGTCGCCGCAACGCCAATCAGCATCATGGCCGCCATCACGAAGTAGGACAGCGACCAGTTGAAGGCCTGGGCGACGATCAACGGCACGACCCCGGCGATCAGGCGGGCGATGCGGTAGCCCCAGGTATAGGCCGCGACCATGGCGCCCTGCTCGCGGTCGTCGGACACTTCGATGCGCCAGGCATCCATGGCGATGTCCTGGGTCGCGGAGGCAAACCCCGTCGCGACGGCGAACACGGCCATCATCGCGAGATTGGCGGTGGGATCGGTCGCCGAGATCGACCAGAGGCCGAGAATGATCGCGAACTGGGCCAACAACATCCAGGAGCGGCGCTGACCCAGCAGACGCGTCAGCACCGGGATCGGCGCGCGGTCCACGAGCGGCGCCCAGACGAATTTGAAAGCATAGGAGAGCGTGGCAAGCGAGAAGAAGCCAATGACTTCGAGGGTCAACCCCGACTCCCGCAGCCACGCCGACAGCGTGTCGAAGATGAGCATGAACGGCAAGCCCGCCGAAATGCCGAGAGCAAGCATGATGGCCACACGCCGGTCGAGATAGACCGCGAGCCCCGCGAACCCTGATTTAGTGGTGGCCTCCGCCATGGGCGGATTCTCGCAGAAGGACGCACAAACAGAAAGGGCCCAGTCCAGTGGACCGGGCCCTTTGAAGTCGCCTTCGCGGCGAGATCAGCCGACTTGGATCAACCGACTTGGATCAACCGGCGGCCGCCAGCTGCTTGGCGTAGCGCTTGCGGTCGTTGACGTCGAGGTAGCGCTTACGCAGGCGGATGCTGGTCGGGGTCACCTCAACCAATTCATCGTCCTGGATGTACGCCAGCGCCTGTTCGAGGGTCATGATGCGGGGCGGCGGCAGGTCCTGCTTGTCGTCCTTCATCACGGTGCGGAAGTTGGTGAGCTGCTTGGCCTTCAGCGGGTTCACTTCCAGATCGTTGTCGCGGGTGTGTTCGCCGACGATCATGCCCATGTAGACCTTCGTGCCCGGCGAGACGAACTGCGGACCGCGGTCGATGAGGTTGAAGAGGCCGTAGGTGTTGGCTTCGCCCGTGTCGGTCGAGATCAGCACGCCCTGACGGCGGGCCGCGATCGAACCCTTATAGGGACCATACGAATGGAACAGGCGGTTCATGACGCCGGTGCCACGCGTGTCGGTGAGGAATTCGCCGTGATAGCCGATGAGGCCGCGCGACGGAGCGATAAACACCATACGCGTCTTACCGCCGCCGGCCGGCTTCATTTCCTGCAATTCGCCCTTGCGGATCGACATCTTTTCGACGACGACGCCGGAGAACTGCTCATCCACGTCGATGACCACTTCTTCCATCGGCTCGAGCTTGGCGCCGTTTTCGTCGGTTTGGAAAAGGACGCGCGGACGCGAGATCGAAAGTTCGAAGCCTTCACGGCGCAGGTTTTCGATGAGCACGCCGAGCTGGAGTTCGCCGCGGCCGGCGACCTCGAAAGCGTCGCGGTCTTCGGATTCGGTAACACGAATGGCGACGTTGCCTTCCGCTTCACGCGCGAGGCGCGCGCCGATCACGCGCGTCGTGAGCTTGTCGCCTTCCTGGCCGGCGAACGGCGAGTCGTTGACGCCGAAAGTCATGGCGAGGGTCGGCGGATCGATCGGGCGGGCCTTCAAGGGCTGCTCGACCTCCGGCGCGCAGAAGGTGTCGGCGACGTTGGCGTTTTCCATGCCGGCGAGCGCGATGATGTCGCCCGCTTCGGCGGTGTCGACGGGGATGCGCTCGAGACCGCGGAACGACAGGAGCTTCGTGGCGCGGCCGGTTTCGAGCACCTTGCCGTCACGCGAGAGCACTTTGAGCGGCATGTTCACTTTCGCGATGCCGGTTTCGATGCGGCCCGTGAGGATGCGGCCCAGGAAGTTGTCGAATTCCAGGGTCGTCGCGAGCATCGAGAACGGCTTGGTCTTGTCGCGGTTCGGCGCCGGCACATGGCTGACGATGGTCTCGAACAGCGGGGTGAGGTCCTTGCGCTCGTCCTTCTCGAGATCGCGCACGGCCCAGCCTTCGCGGCCGACGGCGAACAGCGTCGGGAAATCGAGCTGCTGATCCGTGGCCCCTAAGTTGGCGAAGAGATCGAAGATCTCGGTGTGTACTTCGTCCGGACGGGCGTCGTGCCGGTCGATCTTGTTGACGATGACGATCGGTCGCAGGCCCAGCCCAAGCGCCTTCGAGAGCACGAACTTGGTCTGCGGCAGCGGGCCTTCCGAGGAGTCGACCAGCAAGCACACGCCGTCGACCATCGAGAGGATGCGTTCGACTTCGCCGCCGAAGTCGGCGTGGCCCGGCGTGTCGACGATGTTGATCTTGATGCCGTTCCATTCGACCGCCGTACACTTGGCGAGAATGGTGATGCCGCGCTCACGCTCCTGATCGTTCGAGTCCATCGCGCACTCGTCCATGCGCGCGTTGGCGCGCACGGCGCCCGACTGCTTCAGGAAGGCGTCGACAAGCGTGGTCTTGCCATGGTCGACGTGAGCGATGATGGCGATGTTGCGCAATTCCATAGGGGCACATCCACTACACACAAGGGAGCCGCGCGAGGCATTGCCGCGGCGGGGCTCCGATAAGGTCCAAGGGGTATTAAAGAAGCCGGGCGCCTCTTCTGGGGGCCCCGGCTCGCTAAAGTTGGCCGCTATATATACTTACGGCCCTGTTTGATCAACGGTGCAGCGCAGCAAAAGCCCGTCGATAGGGTTAAATCCTCGCAAGCGGCACGGGACATGAGAAAATTGGGGTCAGAGTAGAGGCGAAAAATGGAGTCTGACCCCAATTACCCCTAAAGGGCGTGTTTGACGATGAGGTCGCGGAGGGGGGTTTCGGGGCGGGCGCCCATGTGGGAGATGACCTCGGCGGCAGCGATGGCGCCGATTCGGGCACAGGACGTGAGCGAGCGTCCGTGGGTATAGCCGTAGAGGAAGCCGGCCGCGAAAAGATCACCGGCGCCGGTGGTGTCGATCAGCTTCTCGACCGGCGCGGCATCCACGGCGGCCGTCGTCTGACCGTCGAACACCAACGCGCCCTTGGCGCCGCGGGTCATGACCGCGAGCACGTTGGCCCCGCGGAGGCGTTCCACCGCCGTCGCGACGTCGCCCGCTTCGTAAAGGCGGAAGATCTCGTCTTCATTGCCGAACAAAATATCGACTTCGTCCTTGATGAGACCGAGGAGATCGCCGCGATGGCGGTCGACGACAAAAGGATCCGAGAGCGACAGCGCGACCTGGCGGCCCGCGCTTTTGGCGGCTTTGGTGGCCTTGCGGATCGCGGCCTTGGCCTGCGGCGTATCCCACTGATAGCCCTCGATGTAGAGCACATGGGAGTCGGCGATCTTCTTTTCGTCGATGTCGTCCGGGCCGACTTCGGTGCAGGCGCCGAGGAAGGTGTTCATGGTGCGCTGGCCGTCAGGGGTAACCAGGATCACGCAGGTCGCGGTGGGCAGGGTGCCGGCCGAGCCGGCGAAATCGACGCCGAGGACTTCGATGTCGTGGATGAAGATCTCACCCAGTTTGTCCTTGCCGACCTTGCCGATAAAACAGGGTTTGCCGCCCATGGAGGCGATGCCGGCCATGGAGTTGGCCGCCGAGCCGCCGGAGATCTCCACCGCCTTGCCGATGCGGTCATAGATGAATTTGGACCGGGCCGCGTCGCACAGGGCCATGGTGCCCTTCACCATGCCGTGAGCATTGATGAAGTCGTCCTCGGTGCGGGACAGAATGTCGACGATGGCCGAACCGATACCGATGACGTCGTAACGTGCCTCAGGCATTGCGCAGGTCCTGTAATTGAGATGCTGAAATCAAGTGGAACCAAGGCTTTAGACCACAGAAGCTTCGCCCCTTAAAGCCCACCATGGTAGATTTTTCAGGGGTTTTTAACCGTCCGAGGCTAAACTCGGCTGCTTTCCTTGACCAAAGACAGGACAAGACACCGGTGCTGGAACAGGACAAACAGGACAGTGGCGAGCAAACGGGCGAGACTAGCCCGCGGCTCGATCTGTCGAAAATGACGCGCGGGATCCGCCCGCCCGCGAAGGCTTTCACCGCGCGGCCCTTGAAGCGCGGCCTATTCCGAACCAGTACGCTCACCACCTCGCTCTCTAAGGAGACTTCGATGTCGGATAGATTCACCTCGGACCGCATGGCCGCGTTCAATCCGCAGATTCCGCGCCGTGTCGCTGACATCCCGGGCCCCGGCGCGGCGCGCGGAGGCGACGACATGGAAGGCAAGCGCCTCACAGTCGGCAAGCAAGTGCGTATCCACGGTGAGGTGTCGGGCTGCGAACGCCTGGTGGTCGACGGTCATGTGGATGCGAAAGTCTCCGGCGTGAAAATCCTGGAGGTGACCGTCAACGGCACGTTCAAGGGCTCGAGCGAAGTCGACAGCGCCACCATCGCCGGCACCTACGACGGCGATCTCAAGGTGAACGGCCATTTGGAAATCGCCACCAGCGGCGTGGTCACCGGCAAGGTGAGCTACAAGACGATTGCCGTGGCGAATGGCGGCCGTCTGCAGGGCGCAATCGAAACGCTTTAATCCCGTTGCGTTTTCCGCGCGGCCTTCTTCGCAGCCTTCGCCGCGATCTTCGCAACGGTTTTCACATTTTTCTTTTTCTGCATGACCGCTTGGGGCGAACCAGGCGGCGGCGTCTTTGGCTTGAACGCGCACAGGTCCGCCACGGGGCAGCGCCAGCATTGGGGTGTGCGCGCGACGCAGATGTAGCGGCCGTGCAAGATGAGCCAGTGATGAGCGTGACGCTTGAATTCATCCGGCGTCACCTTCTCGAGTTTTTCTTCCACATGCAGCGGTGTCTTGCCGGGCGCTAGGCCGGTGCGGTTCGAGACGCGGAAGATGTGCGTGTCCACGGCAATCGTGGGCTGATCGAACACCACGTTCATCACGACATTGGCGGTCTTGCGGCCGACACCGGGAAGCTGCTCGAGCAAATCGCGGTTCGCCGGCACTTCGCTGCCGTATTGTTCGGCGAGGATCTTCGACAGCGCCATCACGTTCTTGGCCTTGGTGTTGAAGAGGCCAATGGTCTTGATGTAGTCGCGCAGCTTCTCCTCGCCGAGGTCGAGCATCTTCTGCGGCGTGTCGACCACCTTGAAGAGCGGGCCTGTGGCGCGGTTCACGCCGACGTCGGTGGCTTGCGCCGACAGGACGACGGCAACGAGCAGCGTGTAGGGATTTAGGTAGACGAGTTCCGTCGCGGGCTCCGGGTTCTGGTCCCGGAGCCGTGTGTAGAACGTGACGATGTCGTTCGGCTTCATAAACCGAGCACGTCTTTCATGGAATAGAGGCCCGCCTTGCGGCCCTTGGCCCACATGGCGGCGCGTACGGCGCCGCGCGCGAAGACTTCGCGCGAAGACGCCTTGTGCGTGATCTCGATGCGCTCGCCGTCCGCGGCGAAGATCACGGTGTGATCGCCAACGACGTCACCGCCGCGCAAGGTGGCGAAGCCGATCTCACCCTTGGGACGCGCGCCCACCTGACCGTCGCGCGTACGGCGTCCGGCCTTCTCGAGCGCCACGCCGCGGCCTTTCGCCGCCGCTTCGCCCAAGCCCAGCGCGGTGCCGGACGGCGCATCGACCTTGTGACGGTGATGCATTTCCACGATTTCAATGTCGTAGTCGTCTTTCAGCACCCGTGCGAGCCGCTCGGTGAGCGAAAGCAGGACGTTCACGCCCGTGCTCATGTTCGGCGCCTGGATCAGGACGGTCTTCTTTGCGGCTGTGGTGATGGCGCGCTTCACCGGCGCCGGCAGCCCCGTGGTGCCGATGACCAGCGCCGTGCCGTGCGTGCGGGCAAGTTCGATATGCTTCGCGGTCGCCGCCGGCGTCGTGAAATCGATCACAACATCACACGCGGCGAACAACGCCTTGGCGTCGCTCGTGACCTTCACGCCCACGGCCTTTTGGCCGGCGAGGATGCCGAGATCCGTGCCGAGGGCCGGCGACTTCGCCGGTTCCGTGCCGCCGCCGAGCTTCGCGCCCTTGGTGCGCAAAACCTCCGCGATGAGCATACGACCCATGCGGCCTGCGCAGCCGACGATTCCGATTTTCATGTGAGTTAGTCCCGCCGCAAAATGTGCGGCGGAGTATCGCTTACTCAGCCGCGTCCGTGAAGAACTCCTTCACCCGGTCGAGGAAGGACGTGCTTTCCGGCGAGTAGGTCCGGCTGTCGCTTTCCTTGGCGAATTCCTGGAGGAGCTTCTTCTGTTTGTCGGTGAGGTTCACCGGCACTTCGACGGCCGCTTCGAGGAACATGTCGCCGCGCGCCGTCGAGCGGAGCACAGTCATACCCTTGCCCTTCATGCGGAAGCGGTGGCCGTTCTGGCAGCCTTTGGGCACGCTGACCTTCACGCGTCCGCCGTCGACGGCGGGCACTTCCACGTCACCGCCAAGGGCGGCGACATGCATCGGGATCGGCATGCGCATGAACAGGTTCGCGCCTTCACGCTGGAAGATGCGGTGCGGTGCGATGGCGAGGAAAATATAGAGATCGCCCGCAGGCGCCCCGTTGAGACCGGCTTCGCCTTCGCCGGCCAGACGGATGCGGGTGCCTTCCTCGACACCGGCCGGGATCGTGACTTCGAGGGTCTTTTCCTTGCGCACGCGGCCCGCGCCGTTGCACTTGCCGCAGGGGTCGGTGATGACCTGGCCGCCGCCGTGGCAGGTGGGGCAGGTGCGTTCGACCGTGAAGAAACCTTGCTGGCTGCGCATCTTGCCGGCGCCGCGGCAGGTGGGACATGTGCTTGGCGCCGCGCCGCCCTTGCTGCCGGAGCCTTTGCAGGACTCGCAAGCGATCGAAGAGGGAACTTTAAGTTCGGCCTTTTTGCCGAAGAAGGCTTCTTCGAGGGAAATTTCGAGATTGTAGCGGGTGTCCTGACCACGGCCCGCGTTCCGGCCGCCGCCGCCGCGCCGGCCCATCATGTCGCCGAACATCTCGTCGAAGATGTCCGCGAAGCCGCCGCCGAAGCCGAAACCACCCCCGCCGCCGCCGCTGCCTTGCTCGAAGGCCGCATGGCCGTAGCGGTCATAGGCCGCGCGCTTCTGTTCGTCGCGCAGAATCTCGTAAGCTTCGCTGAGGACCTTGAACTTGTGTTCGGCGTCTTTATCGCCCGGGTTCTTATCCGGGTGATACTGCATGGCGAGCTTGCGGTAGGCCTTCTTCAAATCTTCGGCCGAGGACGTCTTCGCGACACCCAGGATCTCGTAGAAACACTGCTTCGCTGCTGTCGCCATCGCGTAACTGAACTCTTGCCCGCCCGCCTTTGTGCAACACCCGGAGCCGAAGGGCCCCGGGTGTCGTGCCCGGCTTTGATCCTACAGGATCAAAGCCGATTCCTAAATACGAGCCGCGATCGGACGCAAAAACCGGTTTCCACTTTTTGCTGATCGCGGCTCATATAGCTATATCAGTTTACTTCTTGTCCTTGTCGACTTCCTCGAAGTCGGCATCGACCACGTCGTCGCTCTTGGCTTCTTCGCCGCCGCCCGATGATCCACCGTGAGCGCCGCCGCCGGCCGCCGGATCCTGCTTGTACATGGCTTCGCCCATCTTCATGGACGCCTGCAGGAGGGCATCGGTCGCCGCCTTGATCTTCTCGGCGTCGCCGGACTCAAGCACGTCCTTCGCCGCCTGGAGCTTAGATTCGATCTCGGCCTTGTCGCCGGCCGGGATCTTATCGCCGTGCTCCTTCAGGTTCTTCTCGACCGAGTGGATCGCGCCATCGGCCTGGTTGCGCGCTTCGATGGATGCACGACGCGCTTTGTCGTCCTCGGCGTGGGCTTCGGCGTCCTTCACCATCTGCTGGATGTCGGCTTCAGACAGACCGCCCGAGGCCTGGATGCGGATCTGCTGTTCCTTGTTGGTCGCCTTGTCCTTGGCCGAGACATTCACGATGCCGTTGGCGTCGATGTCGAAGGTCACTTCCACCTGCGGCACGCCGCGCGGCGCCGACGGAATGCCCATGAGGTCGAACTGACCCAGGAGCTTGTTGTCCGCGGCCATTTCGCGTTCGCCTTGGAACACACGGATGGTCACGGCCGTCTGGTTGTCCTCGGCGGTCGAGAAGGTCTGGCTCTTGCGCGTCGGGATGGTGGTGTTGCGCTCGATGAGACGCGTGAACACACCGCCCAGGGTTTCGATGCCGAGCGAGAGCGGCGTCACGTCGAGGAGCAGAACGTCCTTCACTTCGCCCTTGAGCACGCCCGCTTGAATGGCGGCGCCGATGGCGACGACTTCATCGGGGTTCACGCCCTTGTGCGGCTCGCGGCCGAAGAAGGTCTTCACGACTTCCTGCACCTTCGGCATGCGGGTCATACCGCCGACGAGGATGACTTCCTGGATTTCGCTGGCCTTCAGACCGGCGTCCTTCAGGGCCTTTTTGCACGGCTCGACGGTGCGCTGGATGAGATCATCCACGAGCGCTTCGAGCTTGGCGCGCGTCAGCTTGATGTTAAGGTGCTTCGGACCGGAAGCGTCCGCCGTGATGAACGGCAGGTTCACTTCGGTCTGCATGGAGCTCGACAGCTCGATCTTGGCCTTTTCAGCGGCTTCCTTCAGACGCTGAAGCGCCAATTTATCCTTGCGCAGATCGATACCGGCTTCCTTTTTGAACTCGTCGGCCAGGTATTCGATGATGCGGGCGTCGAAGTCTTCACCGCCCAGGAACGTGTCGCCGTTCGT
>JADZAK010000176.1 GCA_020852595.1 Rhodospirillaceae bacterium | reverse complement strand
GGACCTGAAAAGCGGGGATAGATTCGATTCGGGCGCCGTGGAAGGTCACCTGGACCCCGGCCACGCGCGCCGCCTCCCGCATGAAGGCCACTTTCCGCTGGTCCACTTCCGCGAGATGGACGTCCGGCACGCCCATAATCGCCAGAACAAGCCCCGGAAAGCCGGCCCCTGAGCCCACATCCAGCAAATTGGGGGCATTATGGGGAATAAATCGGAAAAGCTGAGCAGAATCAGCGATATGGCGATGCCATAGGCTGGGGATGGAATCGGGGCTAACGAGGTTGATCTTCGCGTTCCATTTGACGAGAAGATCAGCGTAGGCCTTCAACCGCTCCAGTGTTTCACATGAAACATTGAAGGCCGCCTGGAAAGCCTTGGGTCCAGTAATGGTGGGATGTTTCATGTGAAACACTCAGGCGACTTCGGCGTCGTGGTCCCGGCGAACGTGACGGAGAAGGGCGGTGAGCGCGGCCGGAGTGACCCCCGGAATACGAGCGGCGGCGCCCAGGGTCGCGGGGCGGCCGGCCTTCAGCTTCTGGCGGACCTCATTCGAGAGGCCTCCAATGGCGTCCACATCCAGATCGTCCGGCAGGCGCAGCGCTTCATCCCGGCGGAAAGCCCGGATATCAGCGGTTTGGCGATCCATATAGCCCGCATAGCGCGCCTCGATCTCCACCTGTTCGACTATGGCCGGCGCCGCGTCGGGAAGGTCCGAAAACAGCTCACGCAAGCGGGCGTAGCTCATTTCGGGCATCGACAGGATATTCAGCCCATTCCGGCGCACACCATCCTGATTGACGGTCAGGCCACGCTTTTGAAGCTCCGCTGGAGTCACAGAGATTTCGGCCAAACCGGCACGCGCGGCATCGAGGGCGGTTTTCTTCTCGGCAAAGCGAGCGGCGCGGAAGGAGCCGACGCATCCGGCGGCAACGCCTTTCTCCGTCAGGCGGAGATCGGCGTTGTCGGCGCGCAGCTGGAGCCGGTATTCCGCGCGTGAGGTGAACATGCGGTAGGGCTCGCTGGTGCCGAGCGTCGTCAGGTCATCGACCATGACCCCGAGATAGCCTTCGGCGCGATCAAAGGTAACCGGCGCGGCCTGGCCGACTTTCCGGGCCGCATTCAGCCCTGCGATCAGCCCCTGGGCCGCCGCTTCCTCATAACCCGTCGTTCCGTTGATCTGGCCGGCGAAATAAAGCCCGGAAACCTTGCGGGTTTCGAGGGTGGCCGAAAGTTCGCGAGGATCGACATAATCGTATTCAATAGCGTAGCCGGCCTGGAGCATGACCGCGTTCTCAAGGCCCGCGATCGTCTTCAGAAGAGCCAGCTGGACGTCCTCGGGCAGCGAGGTGGAGATCCCGTTCGGATAAACGGTATCGTCATCAAGTCCTTCTGGCTCAAGGAAAATCTGGTGCCGATCACGATCCGAGAAACGCACGACCTTGTCTTCGATCGAGGGGCAATAGCGCGGCCCGGCGCCCTGGATCTGGCCGTTATAGATCGGGGCGCGGCTCTTATTGGCCAGAATCAGGGCATGGCCTTCGGGGCTGGTATAGGTGACCCCGCACTGAACCTGGGGCGTTGTGATCTTGTCGGTCAGGAACGAGAAAGGCCCTGGCGGGTCATCGCCGGACTGCATCTCCAGGCTCTGCCAATCAATGGTCCGGCCATCGAGGCGGGGCGGGGTCCCGGTCTTGAGGCGGCCCACGTCAAAGGCTAGGCGCTTCAAGGTTTCCGAGAGACCGAGCGCCGGCGCTTCGCCGATACGGCCGGCGGGAATCCGGGTTTCTCCTCGGTGAATCAAGCCGTTAAGGAAGGTGCCGGTCGTCAGGACGACCGCGCCGGCCCGGATCTCGGCCCCGTCGCCGGCGACGACACCCAAAATTCGACAACTCATTGAATCAATTATCAAATTCTCGATGCCACCGGCACGAATCTCGAGATTCGGCTGCGCGGCAAGCAAGTCCTGGACCGCCTTTTTATAGAGTTTACGGTCCGCCTGGGCCCGGGGTCCGCGAACAGCGGGGCCCTTGGACTGGTTCAGCATCCGGAACTGGATGCCGCCAAGATCGGTGGCGCGACCCATGATCCCATCGAGGGCATCGATTTCACGGACGAGGTGACCCTTCGCCAATCCGCCAATGGCCGGATTGCACGACATCTGGCCGATGGTTTCGATTTTATGCGTGACCAGAAGAGTCCGGGCGCCAAAACGGGCGGCTGCCGCAGCGGCTTCGCAGCCCGCATGGCCTCCACCGACAACAATGACGTCGTATGTCCGGGCCCCAGTGGGATCCATGGATAAGTCCGGGAAAAGCTGTGGATAAGGTGCGCCCTTATATCGCGGGAGGGCGGCGTCACCCAAAGGGTTTTCGGGCGCGAAAGAGGCAGGTCGGCGCCGGGCCGCCGGGGCACCTCCAAAAAATATTTTTGGGGCCCGGACTTACTTTCCGATGCAGAAGTCGCGGAAGACCACGTCCAGGATCTCATCCACGTCGACCCGGCCGGTCAAACGGCCCAAAGCGCGGGCAGCGAGTCGCAGGTCTTCGGCCGCGAGTTCCGCGAGCGGGGCGGCCTTGGCGCGGTCGAGGGCGTCCCGGCATTCCTCGAGCGCGACTCGGTGACGGGCCCGGGTGAGCGGCGCGCCCGCGCCCGCGTCGCTTTCATCACGCACACGGTTTTCGAGGGCAACGAGGAACGCGGCGAGGCCAAAGCCCGACTTTACCGAGATGAAGTGCAGGTCCTCACGCGGATCAAAAGCTTTCGCGCCTTTGATGAGGTCCGCTTTGTTGACCACGGCGAGGGTCTTCGAATCCCGTAGGCCTTCCGTCGCCGCGTCGCGCGCCGGAAACACCGCGCCGTCGAACAGCGCGATCTTGAGATCGGCCTCCTTCGCACGCTTGTGGGCACGGCGGATGCCTTCGTCCTCGATCACATCACCGGCGTCGCGCAGACCCGCCGTGTCGGCGATGGTCGCGGCGAACCCACCGAGATCGAGATGCACCTCGATCACATCGCGCGTGGTGCCGGGAATGTCCGAGACGATCGCGGCGTCGCGCCGCACCAGCGCATTGAGCAAACTCGACTTGCCCGCGTTCGGAGGACCGATGATCGCTACATGCACGCCGTCGCGCGTTCTTTCGCCGCGATGGCCGTCGTTGAGGTGCCCGGAGATATCGCGGCGCAAGTCCGCGACTTCGTCCCACATGCGTGCCGCCACATTCTCCGGCAGATCCTCATCCGGAAAATCGATCAGGGCTTCCAGATGCGCGAGCGCCTGCACTAACCGATGGCGCCAGTCGTCATAGAGCTCTTTAAGCGCGCCGCCCATTTGGCGCAGCGCCTGGCGTTGCTGCGCGCGGGTTTCCGCATCGATGAGATCGGCAAGCGCTTCAGCTTGCGTGAGATCGAGCTTGCCGTGCTCGAAGGCGCGGCGTGTGAATTCACCGGCTTCGGCGGGGCGAACGCCTTCCATCTGCGACAGCGCGTCGGACAGATGCGCGATCACCGCGCGGCCGCCGTGGATGTGCAGCTCGGCCACGTCCTCGCCCGTGAAACTCGCCGGCGCCGGGAACCACAGTACGAGTCCGTCGTCGATCAGCGTGCCGGCGGAATCGTGGAACTTCACGCGCGTGGCCTTGCGCGGCTCAGGAATGTGGCAGCCGAGCGCTTTGAGCGCCGCGCCCGTATCCGGTCCTGAAACACGCACAACCGCGATACCCGCGCGCCCCGGAGCCGAGGCCAGCGCGAAGATCGTCTCGCCGATCATTGAGCCGGCCTTACTTCTTGGCCACGCCCGTGAACTGATTCCAGAAAGCTTTCTGGAGTTCGGCCATGCCTTCGGACTGCAACGGGAACAATGTCTTCAACATCTTCTCCGGGTCCATCGCCGCCGCCGCGCTGCTCATGCGGTTCTTCATCTCGTCGAGCATGGCATTCTGAAACGGCGCGACATCCGGCAGTCCCATGAACGAACGCGCTTCTTCCGGCGTGCAGTCGATATTGATGGTGACTTTCATGATGGGATCTCACGGGAAAGAGGGTGGAAGTGGCGGCAGCGGACGCCTATGTTGCCACCCCAAATTAAGGCCCTCTATCGCGCCTGTCCATGAACGCTGACCGTAACCGCCTCGGCGAAGAGACAAGCCCCTATCTGCTCCAGCACAAGGACAATCCTGTCCACTGGTGGCCCTGGTCCGACGCGGCTTTTGCCGAGGCCAAGTCGCGCAACGTTCCGGTCCTGCTCTCGGTCGGTTACTCCGCCTGTCACTGGTGCCATGTCATGGCCCATGAATGTTTCGAGGACGCGGCCATCGCCGCCAAAATGAACCGGGGCTTCGTCAATATAAAGGTGGATCGGGAAGAACGGCCCGATGTCGATGCGATCTACCAGAAGGCCCTCGCGCTGATCGGTGAACAGGGCGGCTGGCCGCTCACCATGTTTGTCGCGCCGGACGGAAAACCCTTCTTCGGCGGAACCTACTTCCCACCCCAACCCGCCTATGGCCGGCCCAGCCTGCCGCAGGTGCTGAGCTATGTCGAAGAAGTCTGGCGGGAGCGCAAAGACGAAGTCGATGCGCACGCGCACGAACTCACCCAGTCCATCGGCGCCGCACACCCGGAACGTCTGCGCGACGGCCTTTCCTTCCCGCTGCTCGAGGAAGCGGCCGCTCGCCTTCTGGATTACGTCGATTTCGCCTCAGGTGGGATGACCGGTGCGCCGAAGTTCCCGATGCCCTTTGTGTTCGAGTTCCTTTGGCGGGCGTTCATCCGCACGGGAAACCCGCGCTTCGAACAGGCCGTGACCACGACTCTCGCTCACTTATGCGAAGGCGGGATTTACGATCATCTCGCCGGTGGCTTCGCGCGTTACTCCACGGACGGCGCGTGGCTCGTCCCGCACTTTGAAAAGATGCTGTACGACAACGCTCAGCTCGTCGATCTGATGACGTTGGTATGGCAGCACAACAAAGACCCGCTTTTGGCCGCGCGCGTGCGTGAAACCATCGATTGGCTGAAGCGCGACATGATCGGCGAGACCGGCGCCTTCACCGCCGCCCTCGACGCGGACTCCGAGGGCGAGGAAGGCAAGTTCTACATCTGGACCGAAGCGGAGATCGACGCGCTGCTCGGCTCCGACGCGGCGGCCTTCAAGAAAACCTACGGCGTGACCTCCGACGGAAATTGGGAAGGCCATACGATCCTGAACCGCACGCATCTCATCGGCGGGATGGCGGAAGATGATCCCACTTTGGCAAAGAACCGCGCGACACTTCTAGCCGCGCGCGCGAAACGCATCCCGCCGGCACGCGATGACAAAATTCTCGCCGACTGGAACGGCCTGACCATCACGGCCCTCGCACGAGCCGGCATGGCTTTCAATGAACCGGCTTGGATCGTTCTTGCGCGTGAAACCTTCGAAACCATCCGCCGCACCATGACCTGGACGGATGCGGAAGGACAAAAGCGCCTCGGACACTCCTTCTGCCGGGGCCGCTTGCAAACCGCCGCGATGCTCGACGACTACGCCAACATGATCAACGCCGCCCTCGCGCTTCATGCCGCGACAAGCGAAGCCTCATACCTCGGCCAGGCGGAAAGCTGGATCGAACTCGCCAACAGGCTTTATTGGGATGAGGACGACGGCGGTTATTTCTTCACCGCCGCCGACGCCCACGATCTTGTCCTTCGCACCAAAAGCGCAAACGATAGCGCTGTCCCGTCGGGCAACGGCGGCATGGTTTTCGCCCTGGCCCGCGCCTTTTATCTCACCGGCAAACAAGCCTACCGGATGCGCGCGAAAAGCACCGTCGATGCGCTGGAGGTCGAAGCCATGAAAAACTTTCCGCATGGCGTGACCCTGCTCAATGGTTTCGAGCTTCTGGAAAAGGCCGCTCAGGTCGTCGTCATCGGCGACCGAGCCGAAGACGACACGAGGGCGCTGCTCGCCGCGTTGCACAGCGTCTCGGTTCCGAACCTCGTGCTCGACGTCATAGTGCCCGGAACTGTGTTCCCTGATATGCATCCGGTCCACGGTAAAACTGCTGCATGCGGCGCCGCGACGGCCTATGTTTGCCGCGGTCCCACCTGTTCACCGCCGCAAATCAGCGCGGCTGGCTTGATCCAGGCATTGAAGTCCTAAAAAGGTGCCCCCTTGTCGCAGCTCTCCATGCACTCTCCCATCGGCGATCTCACCATCAGCGAGGATGAAGGCGAAATCGTCTCCATCGACTGGGGCTGGGCGCGCGATCAGAAAGCCACGCCTTTATTGAAGAATGCCAAGCGCCAGCTCGAAGACTATTTCGACGGCGCGCTGGAGACGTTCGACCTGCCGCTGCGCGTCGAGGGCACGGATTTCCAGAAACAGGTCTGGCGCGAGATGTGCAAGATCCCCGCCGGCAAGACACTCACCTACGGCGATATCGCCAAGCGCCTGAAAGTCAGCGCGCAAGCCGTCGGCACCGCGTGTGGCCGCAATCGTTTCCCCGTGATCATTCCCTGCCACCGCGTCGTGGGCGCCAATGGTCTTGGCGGCTATTCCGGCGCCGGCGGTGTGGAAACCAAAATCGCGCTCCTTGAACTTGAAAAGGCGATGATGCCCCTATGACAAAAGCAATTCTCGTTCAGACCTACGGCGGCCCCGATGTCATGCAGCTTACCGACGTGCCCGTCGGTGAACCCGGCCCGGGCGAAATCCGCATCGCGCAGACCTATGCCGGCGTGAACTACATCGACACCTATCACCGCACCGGCCTCTATAAAGTCGCCCCCAGTGTGAAAGGTTTCGGCGACATCGCGCTCATCCCCGGTTCCGAAGGCGCGGGCAAAGTCGCGGCCGTGGGCCCCGGTGTGACGGATCTTAAAGTCGGCGACCGTGTCGCTTACGGTTTCGGTCCCGTCGGCGGCTATGCCGCCGAGCGTATTTTCCCGGCGGACAAGGCGGTGAAGATTCCCGAGGGTGTGACGGACGAACAGGCCGCGGCCATGATGCTGCGCGGGCTCACCGTTTGGTACCTGCTCTATGAACTGCGCACGATCAAAGCCGGTGAAACCGTGCTCTGCCATGCGGCGGCCGGCGGCGTCGGTCTCATCCTCGCCCAGTGGGCCAAGCACCTCGGCATCAACGTCATCGGCACCGTCGGCTCCGAGAAAAAAGCCAAGCTCGCCCGCGATGCCGGCTGCAAACACGTCATCTTCTATAAAGACGAGAACTGGGTCGCCCAGGTGCGCGAACTCACCGGGGGCAAGGGCGTTTCAGTGGCTTTCGATGGCGTCGGCAAAGACACCTTCATGAAGTCCCTGGACTGCTTGATGCCGCGCGGTCTCGCCGTCGCGTTCGGCAACGCCTCCGGCCCGGCGCCGGCGGTGGATCCGCTCCAGCTTGCCGCGCGCGGCTCGCTCATGATGACGCGCCCGCGGCTCGGTGATTTCGTCGCCACGCGCGCCGATCTCTTGCGGGGGTGTGAGGCCCTGTTCGCCGTCGTGAAGTCGGGCGCCGTAAAGATCGACATTGGTCAGACCTTCCCGCTGGCCGACGCGGCCAAGGCCCATGTCGCCCTCGAAACGCGTCTGACCACCGGCTCGACGGTCCTGAAAATCTAGCGCACCAAATCGCCCATGGAAAAAGAGCGGACGTTTGAAGCGTCCGCTCTTTTTTTCGTGTGCTCGCCCGCTTATTTGTTCATGCGGTCGAAGAAGTCGCCGTTGTTCTTCGAATCGCGGAGCTTGTCGAGCAGGAACTCCATGCCGTCCTGGACGCCCATCGGGTCCAGAATGCGGCGCAGGACCCACATCTTCGACAGGTCGCTCTGCTTGACCAGCAGTTCTTCCTTGCGGGTGCCCGACTTGGTGATGTCGATCGACGGGAACACGCGCTTGTCCGAGAGCTTACGGTCGAGCACGATTTCCGAGTTACCGGTGCCCTTGAATTCTTCGAAGATCACTTCGTCCATGCGGCTGCCGGTATCGATGAGGGCCGTGGCGATGATGGTCAGCGAGCCGCCTTCTTCGATGTTGCGCGCTGCGCCGAAAAAGCGTTTCGGACGCTGGAGGGCATTTGCGTCCACGCCGCCTGTCAGCACCTTGCCCGATGAAGGGACGACAGTGTTGTAAGCGCGGGCGAGGCGGGTGATTGAATCCAGCAGAATCACCACGTCGCGCTTGTGTTCCACCAGGCGCTTGGCCTTCTCGATGACCATTTCGGCCACCTGGACGTGGCGGGAGGCCGGTTCGTCGAAAGTCGAGCTTACAACCTCGCCTTTCACGGTGCGGTCCATATCGGTGACTTCTTCCGGACGTTCGTCGATCAGAAGCACGATCAGATAGACTTCCGGGTGGTTTGCCGCGATCGCGTTGGCGATGCTCTGCAGCATGATGGTTTTGCCGGTCCGCGGCTGGGCCGTGATCAGCGCGCGCTGGCCCTTGCCGAGCGGGGCGACCAGTTCGATCACGCGACCGGTCAGGTCTTTATTCTTGGTGTCCTTCTGCTCGACTTCCATCGACAGTTTTTCGTCGGGATAGAGCGGCGTCAGGTTGTCGAAGTTGATCCGGTGGCGGACGTTGTCCGGATCCTCGAAATTGATGGTGTTGACCTTCAGGAGCGCGAAATAGCGTTCGCCGTCCTTCGGGGCGCGGATCTGACCTTCCACCGTATCCCCGGTGCGCAGACCAAAGCGTCGCACTTGGCTCGGAGACACGTAAATATCGTCCGGACCCGGCAGATAGTTCGCTTCCGGCGAACGCAGGAAGCCAAAGCCGTCCTGCAGGATTTCCAGAACGCCGTCACCGTCGATCGACGTGTCCTTCTCGGCCAGCACCTTAAGGATGCCAAACAGCAAATCCTGGCGGCGGAGGTTGGAGGCGTTCTCAATGCCGCATTCCTCAGCAAAGCTAAGAAGTTCGGCGGGGCTTTTGCGCTTCAGTTCCTGAAGATGCATGGGTGCTGAAATATGTATGAGGTGGAAGGATGAACAGTCGAGCGGTAGTGGTTAAGGAGGGTCGCCGGAGGGAGGTTTTCGAGAGGCCGGTCGCGAAACGCTGGCGGCAGGTCGTTGATCGAGACTGATCTCTGACAGGGGCGATAATGGGAAGACGGGCCAAACGCCCCGTTCTGATGGTGGAAGCGATACCTGAAGGCGGCCCAGCGAGTCAATATTTGAATTCAGGACATGGGCCTACCAGCGAGGAAAACAATCCACCCTTATCCTAAGAAGGTCTTAGATGAAGGATGAAGATTGGGCCTGTGAGTCACGGGAATCATAACTTCTCTTTTTCTATCCCGTGATGTGTACACATTCATGACGGGAAGCCCCTCGATGTGGGAATCATTCCGCAAATAGCCGCGACAGAGGCGTGAGGAGCGAAATGTCAAAATCGTGGAAAACGGGTATTGTCATGTTTGACTGACTTCATGCACCTGATTCACAGTTTTCTTCACCGCAAGCCTGGATGTTCGTAAAAACGCCTATGGATTCCCTTGCTGCGTGCACGCTTTGTCGACAATCCGGCGAGAGACCAAGTTATCCCCGACAAAGATTCTTATCCCGCCGCCCTGTGAGTTTTGATTTTCGCGTCCGTGGAGCCCTTTTCCGGTGACTGATCGCGCTCCCTATAATCTCCATCTCGTGTCCGATTCGTCCGGCGAAACGGTGACCAATATCGCCCGCGCCTGCCTGGTGCAGTACGAGAATGTCCAGGTTACCGAGCACTTCTGGTGGCTGGTGCGTACCCCCGGCCAAATGAACCGGGTGATCGAGGGGATCCGCAGCGCCCCGGGCCTTGTGATC
>JADZAK010000175.1 GCA_020852595.1 Rhodospirillaceae bacterium | reverse complement strand
TCAGACGGATCTGTACATGCCATTTGCCGTTGCGCTTCCTTAACGTAGCCAACCTTCCCCCTTCACTGTGCCCACAGTGTGCCAAGGGAACTGGCCGTTAGATTCGGATGCTACGGAGCTTGTCTAAACTGCTGAATTTGCTGCTTAGAAAATGGTGGGCGGTACTGGGATTGAACCAGTGACCCCACGCGTGTGAAGCGTGTGCTCTCCCGCTGAGCTAACCGCCCGTTCTGCAAACCGGAAAAGGATGCAAAAGGAAGGCCGGTTCTTAAAGTCAGGCCTCCCGCCTGTCAAGGCGGGGCGAAATCGGGGCCGATCCCCGTAACTCATTGATGGTGACACTTTTTTCACCGGTTGCGGGAACAAAGTTTGTTCGCGCGCCCTTTATCCTTGGGCGCCGGCGTGCCATTTTTACGCATCTCCAGGCTTTAAATATCGGCTTTCCATGACCTCTCCCGCGCTGACGGCGACCGCCGCCATAGTCCTCGCTGCCGGTCTCGGCACGCGCATGAAATCCAGCCTTCCCAAGGTGATGCACAAGGTGGCGGGCCTGCCGCTCGTCAACCATGTGCTGAACACGCTGGCCGGGCAGAAGATCGCGCCCGTGGTGGTGGTAATCGGCCCGGACATGGACCAGCTGGCCAAAGCGGTCGTCCCGCACCCGACCGCCGTCCAGCACGACCGCCGCGGCACCGCCCACGCCGTGCGTCAGGCGGAAAGCGCGCTCAAGGACTTCAGCGGCGATATCGTTGTCGTTTACGGCGACACGCCCTTCATCGGCGGCGAGACCGTCGCCCGCATGCGCGCGGCCCGCGCCGGCGCGAAGACACCGGCCATCGTGGTGCTCGGTTTCACCCCGGACGATCCGGGCGGCTATGGGCGTCTCATCACCGGCGCCGAAGGCCTCGAGCGCATCGTTGAAGCCAAGGACGCGACCCCGGCCGAGCGCGCCGTCACGCTGTGCAACTCCGGCATCATGCTTGTCGAGGCCAAAGCCCTGTGGCGGCTGCTCGGCGACGTCACGCCGAACAACGCCAAGAACGAATTCTATCTCACCGACATCGTCGGGCTCGCGCGCAAGGCCGGCATGGTCTGCGCGGTTGTCGAAGGCGACGAGGACGAACTGCTCGGCATCAACAGCCGCGCCGAACTTGCCGAAGCCGAAGCCATCTACCAGCGCCGCCGCCGCCGCGAAGCCATGGAAAACGGCGCGACCCTGACGGCCCCCGACACGGTGTATTTCTCCGCCGATACCAAGATCGGCAAGGACGTCGAGATCGGTCCGTTCACCGTCTTCGGCCCCGGCGTGAGCGTCGATGATCACGCCGTGATCAAGGGCTTCTGCCATATCGAAGGCGCGCATATCGCCGGCGGCGCCGTCGTCGGTCCCTACGCCCGTTTGCGTCCGGGCGCCGACATCGGCGCCGACGCCCATGTGGGCAACTTCGTCGAGGTCAAGAACGCGCACCTTGAAGCCGGCGCGAAGGTGAACCATTTGACCTACATCGGCGATGCCCGCGTCGGCGCAAAAGCGAACGTGGGCGCGGGGACGATCACCGCCAACTACGACGGATTCAACAAGGCGCGCACGGAGATCGGCGCGGGCGCGTCCATCGGGTCCAACTCGGTCCTCGTCGCGCCTGTCAAGATCGGCGACGGCGCCATGACGGGCGCGGGCGCGGTTGTCCGCAAGGACGTGCCCGCGGGCGCGCTGGCTTTGAATTCGTCGCGGCAGGAAACGCGCGAAGGCTTCGCCGCGAAGTACCGGCAGATGAAGCAAGATAAGAATAAGAAGAAGTAGAAATCATGTGCGGAATTATCGGCATCATTGGCCGCGAGAATGCGGCGGAGCATCTCATCGAGGGCCTGCGCCGCCTTGAATACCGCGGTTACGATTCCGCCGGGGTCGCCACCATCGCCGATGGGGCGATCGACCGCCGCCGCGCCTCCGGCAAAATCGCAAATCTCGCGGCCCAGGTCGCGCGCGAACCGCTGGCCGGAACCACCGGCATCGGCCACACCCGCTGGGCGACTCACGGCGTGCCGAGCGACACCAACGCCCACCCGCATTCCAACGGCCGCGTCGCCGTCGTCCACAACGGCATCATCGAAAACTTCCAGGAATTGCGCGGCGAGCTCGAGAAGAAGGGCCATACGTTCACCAGCGACACCGACACCGAAGTTGTCGTGCATCTGATCACGGAAAATCTCGACCGGGGCCTTAAAGCCGAAGACGCCGTGCAGAAAGCGCTGCCGCGCCTGCAGGGCGCCTTTGCGCTGGCGATCCTCATCGCCGGGCGCGACGATATCCTCATCGGCGCCCGGCGCGGTTCGCCGCTCGCGATCGGTTACGGCAACGGCGAGATGTATCTGGGATCCGACGCGATGGCGCTTGCGCCCATGACGCAGAACATCACCTATCTCGAAGACGACGACTGGGCGCTGATCTCGCGCGACAAGGTCGAGATCCGCGACGGCGCCGGCCGGAACGTCGAGCGCCCGATCAAGCAGACCGCTTTGTCCGGCGCGCTCATCGGCAAGGGCGAATACCGCCACTACATGCTCAAAGAGATCTACGAACAGCCGCAGGTCCTCGGCGATACCCTGCGCGCGCTGTTCAATCCGGCGGAACGCTCGCTCACCCTTCCGCCGATGCCGTTCGATCTCGCGAAAATCGAGCGCATCACGGCGGTCGCCTGCGGGACCGCCTACTACGCCTGTCTGGTCGCGAAGTATTGGATCGAACAGCTCGCGCACGTTGCGGTCGATACCGATGTCGGCTCCGAATACCGCTACCGCGAACCTCCGCTTTCGCCCGGCGGCCTCGGCGTGTTCGTCTCGCAGTCCGGTGAAACCGCCGACACGCTGGCGCCGCTGCGCTTCTGCAAGGCCCGCAAGCAGCACATTCTCGCCGTGGTCAATTCACCGGAAAGCGCCATTGCGCGCGAATCCGATGTCGTGGTGCCGACGCTGGCCGGCCCGGAAATCGGCGTCGCGTCCACCAAGGCCTTCACCACGCAACTGATGTCGCTCGCCTGCTTCGCCATTTGCCTCGCGCGCGCGAAGGGCGCCATCGATTCCAAGCGCGAAGCCCAGCTCTCCACCGCGCTCGCCGAAGTGCCGTCGCGCGCCGCGGAAGTTCTGCACCTGGACGAACAGATCCGCGCCATCGCCGAAGACCTGGTGCAGGCGCGCGACGTGCTCTATCTCGGCCGCGGCGCGTCCTATCCGATCGCGCTCGAAGGCGCGCTGAAGCTGAAGGAAATCTCGTACATCCACGCCGAAGGTTATGCCGCCGGCGAAATGAAACACGGCCCCATCGCGCTGATTGATGAGCATGTGCCCGTGGTCGTGATCGCGCCCAGCGACAATCTCTTCGACAAGACGCTCTCGAATATCGAGCAGGTGGTCGCGCGCGGCGGCAAGGTCATCCTGATCAGCGACGAGGAAGGCATCCGCCGCACCGGCAAGAACGCCAAGCACTCGATCTGCCTGCCGAAGATGGATCCCTTCGTCGTGCCGATTGTCGCGTCGATCCCGATCCAGCTGCTCGCCTATCACACGGCCGTGCTCAAGGGCACGGACGTCGATCAACCTCGCAATCTCGCGAAGAGCGTGACGGTGGAGTAGGCGGGCTTAGGCCCGCGCGCCGGCTCGTTTCTTTTCGGCGGGGGAGACCTTCAGGACGCCGAAGGTCTCCATCATCGCCGTGCGCAGGGTCTGCTCCACCATGGGCTTGGCGACTTGCGGATAGTCCTGGAACCGCTTTGGCACCGCCTGGGTGAAGGCGTAGCCCGAACAGAACAGCATGGGAGTCCGGCGTTCCGCCAGCCGCTCGGCCAGGGGATAGACCATCTCGCCGTGCAGGTTGATGTCCAGCATCGCCCCGTCGATGGAAACGCGGTCCAGCACGTCCAGGGCTGCGGCCAGGCGGCCCATGGGGCCGACCACCGTGCAGCCAAGGCTCTCCACGAATTCCTGAAGGTTGAGCGCGACGAGGGCGTCGTCTTCGACGATCAGGATGCGCAGGCCTGCCAAACAACTCATGGGTACATACTCTTGACGGTTTTCCACCCGCAGTCAGATAGAACGCTCGACTTGCCGAAAGTTCCCGGCGCCCGGCTGTATTTCTGTATAAAGAAGGCCGTTCGGGCGCCTTTCCAACCTTGGATGCGCGGCCTTTAGCCGTCGAAAACCGAAAAGTTGATAGCTCCATGACCCAGGGCCAGCGTTACGACTACGACCTCATCACCCTCGGCGCCGGTTCCGGCGGGGTCCGCGCCTCGCGCCTCGCCGCCAAGTACGGCGGACGGGTCGCGGTCATCGAGGCCAGCCGCCCCGGCGGCACCTGCGTCCTCAGGGGCTGCGTGCCCAAGAAACTCCTGGTGTACGGCTCCCACTTCGCCAGCCACTTCCAGGACGCCCTCGGTTACGGCTGGCAGATCGGCGGCGCGACCCACGACTGGGGCGCCATGATCGCCGCCAAGAACAAGGAACTGGACCGCCTGGAAGGCATCTATGCCCGCATCCTCCGGGACGCGGGGGCCAATCTCATCGCCGGGCGCGGCGTCATCGTCGACCCGCATACGGTCGACGTCGGCGGCAAGCGCATGACCGCCGGGAAGATCCTGGTGGCCGTCGGCGGCTGGCCCGTGGTGCCGGACTTTCCGGGCAGGGAACATGTGCTCACCTCGAACGAGGCCTTGGAGCTGAAAGAACGTCCCAAGCGCATCGTCATCGTCGGCGGCGGTTATATCGCCGTCGAGTTCGCTTGTATCTTCCGCGCCCTCGGCTCCGACGTGACTCTCGTCATTCGCTCCGGCGCGATCCTGCGCGGCTTCGACCAGGACGTGCGCGCGACCCTGGCCGAGGAACTCGAGAAACAAGGCATCAAGATCCAGCGCGATTGCACGGTTCACTCGGTCGAGAAAAAGGGCGGCGAATATTCCGTACGCTTCGACAAGAGCGAGGCGATGGCGGCCGACTGCGTGCTCTACGCCACGGGCCGCGCCGCGAACACCGCGAACCTCGGGCTCGAGGAGGCCGGCGTGCAGCTCAAGAAAAACGGCTCCGTCGTTGTCGACGCGCAGAACCGCTCGAGCGTCGAAAGCATCTTCGCCGTCGGCGACGTCACCGATCGCGTCAACCTGACGCCGGTGGCCATCAACGAAGGCCGCGTTTTCGCCGAGACCTTCTTCAATAACAACCCGATGACCCTCGATTATACGAACATCGCCTCGGCGGTGTTCACCCAGCCGCCGGTCAGTGTCGTCGGCCTCACCGAAGAACAAGCGCGCAAAGACCACAAGGTTCGCCTGTTCATCACGCGCTTCAAGCCGATGAAACACACCCTGTCGGGCCGCGATGAACGCACCATGATGAAACTCATCGTCGACAAGGCCACCGACCGCGTGCTCGGCTGCCACATGGTCGGCGAAGACGCGCCCGAGATCGTCCAAGGCCTCGCCGTCGCGCTCAAAGCCGGCGCCACCAAGGCCCAGTTCGACGCCACCGTCGGCATCCACCCGACGGCCGCCGAAGAGTTCGTCACCATGCGCGATCCCGTCCCGGAAAAAGACATCGAGCTTTGAGTTCCCGCGATGGACTCCCTCACGATCGTCATCATCGCCGGCGCGGCCGCCGCGGGTTTCGTGCAAGGTCTTTCCGGCTTTGCCTTCGCCATGTGCGCCATGGCCTTCTGGGCCTGGACTGTCGATCCGCAGCTTGCCGCTGTCGTCGTCGTGGGCTGCTCCGTCATCGGTCAGGCCATCACCATCGTCGCCGCGCGCCGCGGGTTCAATCTCAAGCGCACCTTGCCGTTCATCGCCGGCGGTGTGCTCGGCGTGCCGCTCGGCATCGCCATCCTGCCCCTTATTGACCAAATCGCTTTCCGCGCCGCCGTCGGCGGTTTTCTCGCGCTCTATTGTCCCTTGATGCTGTTCTATGGCGGCAAGGTGCATGTGCAGAAAGAACGTCCAACGGTGAACGGCGGCTTCGGATTCGTCGGCGGCATCCTCGGCGGCATCGGCGGCTTCGCCGGCGCGGTGCCGACGCTGTGGGCGTCGTTCCAGGCCTGGAGCAAGGATGAGCAGCGCGCGATCATCCAGTGGTTCAACCTTTCGATGCACGTTGTCACCATCAGCGGCTACTTCGTGCGCGGCATCATCACGGCCGAGCGCGCGAGCTGGCTGTTGATCGCGATCCCGGCGATGGTGATCCCGTCGCTGATCGGCGCGCGGATGTACACCAAGATCAGCGATGCCGCGTTCCGGCGCTTGATCCTCGCAATTCTCTCGGTCACCGGGATCTCGCTCCTGATCTCGTCGGTGCCGCGCCTGCTCATGGGCTGAGCACCCTCCGCGGGACATGCGCAAAGCGGCCACAACCGATTGGAATTGTTCGCCTTTGGGCTTTTCCCTAGAAAAGCGGGCGCAGAATCATTAATACCTGCACATTATATGTACGGGGACGTACGTCAGAAGCATTGAGGCGCGCCGTGGCAATACGTGAGACAGGAAAATGGAGCCGGGAAAGTTGGAGGGCCAAGCCCATCCAGCAGGTGCCCGTTTATCCGGACGCTTCCGTCCTCACGGCCGTGGAGAAACAGCTTCGCGGTTATCCACCGCTGGTGTTCGCCGGTGAAGCGCGCCGCCTGAAGAGCGAACTCGGCAAGGTCGCCGACGGCAAGGCGTTCCTGCTCCAGGGCGGGGACTGCGCCGAGAGCTTCGCCGAATTCCATCCCGACAACATCCGCGACACCTTCCGCGTGCTTCTGCAAATGGCCGTCGTGCTCACCTTCGGCGGCGCGGTGCCGATCGTGAAGGTCGGCCGTCTCGCCGGCCAGTTCGCCAAGCCCCGTTCCTCGTCCGATGAAACCATCGGCGGCGTGACCTTGCCGTCTTACCGCGGCGACAACATCAACGGTCCCGAGTTCACCGCCGAAGCGCGCACGCCCGATCCGAAGCGCATGGTGCAGGCCTACAATCAGTCGGCCGCGACCCTCAACTTGCTGCGCGCCTTTGCACAGGGCGGTTACGCCGATTTGCACAAGGTCCACCAGTGGACTCTCGGTTTCATGACCGACGCCGCGACGGCCGAGAAGTACAAGCGCTTCGCCGACCGCATCCAGGAAACCCTCGAGTTCATGGAAGCTTGCGGTTTGACGGGCGACACGGTCCCGCAGATCCGTGAAACCGAGCTTTACACCTCGCACGAAGCGCTCCTGCTTCCGTACGAAGAAGCGATGTGCCGCAACGATTCCACCACCGGCCAGTGGTACGGCTGCTCGGCCCACATGCTGTGGCTCGGCGAGCGTACCCGCCAGCCGGATCACGCCCATGTGGAATTCATGCGCGGCATCCAGAACCCGCTCGGCGTGAAGGTCGGTCCGAAGACGACCCCGGAAGAACTGTTGACGCTGTGCGATCTTCTCAATCCGCAGAATGAATCCGGCCGCCTGACGGTCATCACCCGCATGGGCGCCGAGCGCCTGGCCGAACACCTGCCCACGCTGGTCCGCGCTGTCCAGCGCGAAGGCCGCAAGATCGTGTGGGTGTGCGATCCCATGCACGCCAACACGGTCAAGAGCTCGACGGGTTACAAGACCCGCCAGTTCGACCGCATCCTCTCCGAAGTGCGCGCGTTCTTCGCCGTGCACCGCGCGGAAGGCACCCATCCGGGCGGCGTTCACTTCGAGCTCACCGGCAAGGACGTCACCGAATGCGTCGGCGGCACCCAGGCCATCACCGAAGCCAGCCTCGCCGACCGCTACCACACCCATTGCGATCCGCGCCTCAACGCCTCGCAGTCGCTGGAACTTGCTTTCCTTATCGCCGAAGCGCTCAAGGAAGAGCGCGTTCTGCAGAAAAAGGATCGCCTGGCCGCCGCTTCGTAAGACGTCCGTCCCATGGCTGACTCTCTCACGATCGCGTTGGCCCAGGTCAATCCGACCGTGGGCGACATCGCGGGCAACATCGCGCTCATCAAGGAGGCGCGCGAGAAGGCGCGGGCCCTTGGCGCCGACCTCGTCGTGTTCCCCGAGCTTTGCGTCAGCGGCTATCCGCCCGAGGATCTCGTGTATCGGGTTTCGTTCCTCGAAGCCTGCGAGAAGGCCGTGGGCGAACTCGCCGAACTCACCGCCGACAAAGGCCCCGCGCTCCTGATCGGCTCGCCCTGGCAGGCCAAGGTCCATAAGGGCGACGACACCCGCGTGCGTGCCCACAACGCCGTGCTGCTGCTCGATCACGGGCAGGTGCAAGGTGTGCGCTACAAGCACCATCTGCCCAACTACGGCGTCTTCGACGAATACCGCGTGTTCCTCTCCGGTCCCGCGCCGGGACCGATCCCGTTCCGCGGCGTGCGTTTGGGCGCGATGGTCTGCGAGGACATGTGGTTCGAGGATATCGCCGAGACCCTCCAGG
>JADZAK010000174.1 GCA_020852595.1 Rhodospirillaceae bacterium | reverse complement strand
ATACCGCACGGTTCCTTCCGCTGTACGCGAAGCAGCGGAATGAACCGGACAACAACCTGTCCCTGATTATCGTGTCTCAGGGGCGGGGTTCACTCCAATACTGTCCCCGCAACTAGTTGCCGCAACTAGTTGCCGCAACTAGTTGCGGGGACAGTATACTTAATTGACGGTCCCTTGAGGCCCTCCCGGCGCCTTGCGGATCGCCGGCGCCCTCCATATACCGAACCCCATGGTTCAGTATAAAACCCGCCCCGATTCCGGCTTCGCCGCGCTCTTGCAACGGGACGTTCGTGTTTGACCGGGTGAAAGAGCTGATCGCCGCGGCGGAAGACGCGCGCAGGCCGCACTCTTACGCGCGCGGCTTTGAAGGGCTCCTCGCGGCGAGCGCGGTCGCGCCGAAGATCCTGGCGGATTACGAGCGGACCTTGTCGCTCCTGGAGGGCGATGCGTGGCGGGCGCTGAAAGAGTCCGCGGTCAAGCGGCTCATCCGAAACAAGAAGAAAAGCTGGGAACCGCTCTTTGACCTGCTGAACGAAGCCAAAGCCCATGCGTATCTCGGCGCGCTCGGCTGCACCGATATCCGGATGGTCCCGCCGTCCTACGATTACAAGACGCCCGACCTGAAGGCGGAACTGAACGGCGGGGTCGTGCTGTGCGAAGTCAAAACACTCAATATGTCGGACGACGAACGCACCGTTCGCGATGGAGGACCGGCGTATCTTTCGGAAAAATTCTTGACCGGAAAGCTCACCTGGACGCTGCGCGCGGCGAAAGCGCAACTCGATGCCTTTCCGTCAGCGGCGGCGCGAAAGATCGTTTATCTGGTTTTCAATCCCGATGAGTCTTTGCACGGTCATGCCGACGACTACGCGCCGCAACTCAAAGCCTTCTTGACGGCGTTTCCGCTCGAGGGGGTGGAGGTCGAAGTGTTCCAGTTTCTCGCCGGCGCCCCAGCCTGATCCATCAAGGAGCTTGATCCGTCACGCGGCGTGACCGGCTTCGTCATCGAGCGCGGCCAAGACCTCACGGAGACCGTCTTCCAACCGCGGCAGCAGGTCGTTGACCGCGTCCATATCCTTGCATTGGATTTCGATCTCTTCCGCGATCGCCGCAATTCCGTCCGCGCCCATTTGCGCGCAAAGTCCCTTCAAGGCGTGAGCCGTGCGCCGGACTTGCGCAAGATCGCCGGCTTGAACCTGCGCGGTCAGTTGCGTGCTGCGTGCGGAGAGCGAATCGCGGAATTGGCGCAGCAGATCCTCGAACTCCTCTTTTGACAGGATGTCCTGCAGGGAATCGAGTGCGGCGGGATTGAGCGCCGCGCCCACGTCGACCGGCGCGGGCGTCACGGGCGGCGCGGGCCCCGCGCCGGGCCCCGCGCCGGGGTCCATACCGGCGCGCAGCCTGATCTCCTCGGCCAGTTCTTCCCAATCGACGGGTTTGGTGAGCACCGCGTTGCATCCGGCGGCCAGATACTGCGGATGATGTTCGGCAATTCCATCCGCGGTCAGCGCGATGATGGGGGTCTGCGTGTTCGCGCCGCTTGCGCGAATTTCGCGCGCGGCCTTGTCGCCGTCCATGATGGGCATCTGCATGTCCAGCAGAATGATGTCGAATTTGCGCGCCGCGGCCTCTTGTACGGCGCTCCTGCCGTCGGACACCGCGACCAAGGTCTGGCCCCAGGCGTTCAGCATACGCGAGACGATGAACCGTAAGGTGGCGTTGTCTTCGGCGAGGAGAATATCGAGACGAAGGCCGCCGAGCCTGTCGCCCGCGCGCGCCGGACTCTTATCGTTGAGCTCGGCCACGGCCTCGGGATCGCCGCGTTCGACGCGGACATGAACGGTGAAGGTCGACCCTGTCCCCTTGCGGCTCTGCACGTCGATGCCGCCGCCCATGGCCTCCGAGAGCTGCTTGCAGATGGCCAGGCCCAGCCCCGTGCCGCCGTAACGCCGGGCGGTGGAGCGCTCCTCCTGTTCGAACTTGCGGAACAGGCGCGTCAGTCCTTCCTCCGAAATGCCGACACCTGAGTCGGCGACCGCGAATTTAAGATGCAGCGCGCCCTCGTCCCCGGCAATCCACGCCTTGAGTCCCACCTCGCCTTTTTCGGTGAACTTCAGCGCGTTGCCGGTCAGGTTGCAAAGCACCTGGCGGAGGCGCTTGGGGTCGCCGCGCACGATGGCGCCGTTGAGACCGGACGCGTCGACGCAAAAGCCAAGGCCTTTCTCGGCCATGCTCGGCTCGAACAGATTCCGAACGTCTTCCAGAAGGGCGGCGGGATCGAAATCTATGGTCTCCAGGACCATCTGCCCGGCCTCGATCTTCGCGAGGTCGAGGATGTCGTTGAGAAGCTCCAGGAGCGTTTGGGCCGACCGCTTGAGCATGCGCGTCATCTTGGCCTGCTCGGGCGGTTGCGGCGTGCTGAGCAGGAGCTCGCAGATCCCCATGATGCCGGCCATGGGCGTGCGCAGCTCGTGACTCATGTTGGAGAGAAACGTGGTTTTCGCCGCGTTCGCCTGTTGGGCGGCCCGGCGCGCCGCGCTGGCCTTGCGCGTATGCTCCAGCATATCCTCGACATGCGTCGCGACGTCGTTGACCAGGGGCCGGAAGATGAACAGCGCCTCCACGCCCAGGGTCAGGATGATGACGATCAGGCTGACGCGCTGATAGGTCTCGAGGCGCGCGGCTTCCTCGGATGAACGCAGCAGATACGCCTGGCCCACCGCGTTCAAGGCCGCCAGCAGCGGTCCGTCCGCTTCGGCCGCGATGGCCGCCAGGGTTTGCTGGAGGGCCGGGGTTTGCTGGAGGGGGAGTCCGGCCGGTTCATCTTGCGAAAGTTCCCCGAACGCCAACGCGCGCGCCTGGTTCACGAACGTGCGCATATGGTCGCTGAGCCGGTGCTCCGCGTAGACTCTTAAAACCTCGGGCGGCGCCGCGAGGGAGATTTGAGGATCGATTTTGCCGGTCCGCAGATTGTCCGCGGCAATCGCCGTCTCCGAGATCGCCTGCTGCAATTGCCGGTGCGCACCGGGATCGCCGGTTCCGGCATAACGTTCCGAAAGCCAGGCGACCCGCTGACACACCATGATCAGGCGATCGGTGACATGAGCGGCCTGTGCGAACTTTCTTTGGTCGTCGCTGGTGCGGGCGACAAGGATATTCGCGCCGGCGAAAAGCAGCGCGACCAGGGCCAGCGACGCCAGGTAGGACCATGTGAGCGCAAAGCGCGGAGATTTCGTCGGGTTTGAACGGCTCATCGGCATGGGTGTGGCGCGCGGCGGTTTCCGCCACACTAACGCGTTTTATCCCGGGAGAGCGAGGCTCGAACTAATCCTCGTCGATGATCCTGAAGCGTTCCGCAAGATAATCGACCAGCGCCCGGTTGGAGGGAAGCAGGCCGCGCCGCGTTGGAAACACCGCATGGATGATCTCGCGGCGCGGCGACCAGTCGGGAACCACCCTCACCAGCGCGCCGTCTGCAATTTGTTCGCGCACCATGAGACGGGGAAGCTGCACGACGCCGACGCCCGCGAGGGCTGCGGTCCTGATCGCGATCATGTCCGTGGTGATCAGGCGCGGCGCATGAGGCACCTCCGCTTGGGCGCCGTCCGGTCCGAAAAGAGTCCAGCTGAACGGCTGCTGCGGCGAACCGATGCCGAGGCTCGGCCAGCCGTTCAAGTCCGCCGGCGACGCCGGGAAGCCCAGCTTCTTGATGAGAAGGGGACTGGCGACCAGGCATTGCCCGCGATCCGCCAAGACACGCATCACCAGGCCGCTGTCCTCCAGCGGCGGCGGCCGTACACGGATGGCGATGTCCACCGCTTCGCTCACCAGATCGACGCGGCGGTTGGTGGCTTCCAGTTGCACCACGATCTGCGGATATAGAGCCATGAAGTCGGCAAGCATCGAACCGATGTGGGCATGCAGCAACGTCACGGGACAGGTCATGCGGATAACGCCGCGCGGCGCGGCGCGCGTGGCGTCGATGACCTCCTGCGCCGCTTCGGCTTCCACCAGCATCGCTTTGCAGTGGTCGTAATAGGAGCGGCCGACGTCCGTCACCGCGAAACGCCGCGTCGTGCGCTGGATCAGGCGAACGCCCAGCCGGTCTTCCAACGTGGCGATCCGGCGGCTGAGTTTCGACTTGGGCATCCCCAGCACCCGCCCGGCCGGGGCAAAGCCGCCGTGGTCCACCGCTTGAACGAAGTAGTAGAGGTCGTTCAGGTCTTGCACGCGCTGATCGTTCTAAAAATAGGACTATAAGACCTAAAATACCCAACTACCGGCTTATTGGCATCATATTTATCCTCCCAACCACACAGAAACTCATGAACGGAGGCAAATATGAAAAAGGTCCTCGGCGTCTATAGCGCCCCGCGCCCCCATTGGGTGGGCGACGGTTTTCCGGTCCGCTCGCTGTTTTCCTACAGCGGGCACGGCAAGCAGCTCAGCCCGTTCCTCCTGCTCGATTATGCGGGTCCGGCCGAGTTCACGCCCACGGCGACCCCGCGCGGCGTGGGCCAACACCCGCACCGCGGCTTCGAGACCGTGACGATCGTCTACAAGGGCGAGGTGGCTCATCGCGATTCCACCGGCCAGGGCGGCGTGATCGGTCCCGGCGACGTGCAATGGATGACCGCCGGCGCGGGCATCCTGCACGAGGAGTTTCATTCGCCCGCGTTCAGCAAATCCGGCGGCGCGCTCGAGATGGTGCAGCTGTGGGTGAACCTGCCGGCGCGGGACAAGATGACCGCGCCCGGTTATCAGGCCATCCAAGACCGCCGTATCCCGGCGGCGCCCCTTCCCAACGGCGCGGGACAGGTGCGCGTCATTGCCGGCGAATACGACGGCCGCCGTGGTCCTGCCCGCACATTTACGCCGATGAACGTGTGGGACATGCGCCTCGCCCAGGGCAGCTTCAGCGCGCTGACATTGCCCGACGGGTGGACGGCGGCTCTCGTCGTGCTGCACGGCACCGTGCAGGTCAACGGCAGCGCCGTTGCCCGCGAGGGTCAGATGGTCGTGCTGGACCGTGCGGGCCAGGACGTATCCATCGAAGCCAACGGCGAGGCCACGGTTCTCCTGCTGAGCGGCGAACCGATTGACGAGCCCATCGTCGGTCACGGGCCGTTCGTCATGAACACGCAGCGGGAAATCGTCCAGGCGGTCGAGGACTTCAACGGCGGCCGGTTCGGACAAATGGCTTCAGCGTAAAGACAGGGGAGCCGGCGGCTTCGCAACCGGTGCGCTCCCCTGATTTATCTCAACACGGAAAGGAGAACTCCCATGACCAGTGCAGCGATCCGCGATCCGAAGTCGGATCATCTCTTGACCCCGCAAAATTCCGCGTTTGTCATCATCGACTACCAGCCGGTGCAGGTGAACTCCATCGCCTCGATGGATCGCCAGGCGCTGGTGAACAACATTGTCGGCACGGCGAAGGCCGCGGTTGCCTACGGGCTCCCCGTCATCCATTCGACGGTGAACGTGAAGACCGGCCTCAACAAGCCGCCCATCCCGCAGCTTCGCAAGGTCCTGAAGGACTATCCCACCATCGATCGCACCACGATCAACAGCTGGGAGGACGTGGAATTCAAGCAGGCCGTCGTCGCGACGGGACGAAAAAAACTCATCATGACGGCCCTCTGGACCGAAGCGTGCCTGACCTTCCCCGCCCTCGACGCGCTCGAGGAAGGCTATGAGGTTTACGTCGTCGTCGATGCCGTGGGCGGCACGTCCGTCGCGGCGCATGAGGCCGCGCTGCGCCGGATCGAGCAAGCCGGCGGCAAGATGATCAGCGTGCCCCAGCTTTTTTGCGAACTACAGCGCGATTGGAACCGCGCGCAGACGGTCCCGGCTTTCATGAACCTCTTCATCGAGACGGGCGGCACCGCCGGAATACAATTCTCCTACGATCGGTCGGAATAACTTCGAGCGCTCCACAATCACTCACCTGATAGTAAGAACAGTAAGAAAGGATAACCTGCCATGTCCGCTCCCGCTAATTTCAACGGCCAACGCCCCGTCATTGACGCCAACGATGCCGTCATGCTGCTGATCGACCATCAGAGCGGTCTTTTTCAGACGGTCGGCGTCATGCCCATGCCGGAACTGCGTGCCCGCGCCGCCGCCCTCGCCAAGATGGCGGCGCTCTCGAAGCTGCCGGTCATTACGACGGCCTCCGTGCCTCAAGGTCCGAACGGCCCGCTCATTCCTGAGATCCACCAGAACGCGCCGCACGCGCAGTACGTCGCCCGAAAAGGCGAGATCAACGCGTGGGATAATCCGGACTTCGTGGCCGCGGTAAAAGCGACCGGCCGCAAGACCCTCATCATCGCGGGAACCATCACCAGCGTGTGCATGGCTTTCCCGGCCATCAGCGCCGTCGCCGCGGGGTATAAGGTTTTCGCCGTCGTCGACGCGTCCGGCACCTACAGCAAGATGGCGCAGGAAATTACCTTGGCCCGCGTCGTGCAGGCCGGTGTCGTGCCGATCGACACGGCCGCCGTCGCGTCCGAACTGCAAAAGACCTGGAACCGCGATGATGCGGTGCAGTGGGCGGAAATCTACAACAAGATATTCCCGGCCTACCAACTGCTCATCGAAAGCTACAGCAAGGCCCGGGACGTCGCGAAGAACAATGAAATCTTGGATTCAGCCCGCTGAGGCAGGCCAAGGCCGCATTGCCATATAGAGGTCATCCCCCGGCGCGCAGCGTCCGGGGGATCCATTCCTCGACATGCGCCTGTGCCGGCGGAACGGTGGATTGCCCGGATAAAACCGGGCAATGACATTACCCCTTAGCCGTCATCCTCCGGCGCGCAGCGTCCGGGGGATCCATTCCTCGACATATGCCTGTGCGGGCGGGACGGGTAACTGGCGCATTCCCCTGCGACTCGACCCATGCACATTTCCGATTTTTCGTGTGACATTAAATTTGCCGGATCCGCAAATTTAATCCCCAAATCGCCCGTCAAAGCGCGTATTATAATGCGCAGTGCTCTTTGACATCGTGAATCGCCACTCTCCCCCACGCCGCGGCGGCCCGGCGCGCTGAAATACGCCCGGGCGCGAAAGTGTCGCAAAGTGTCGCTTAGTGTCGCAAAACCGCGAACGGCGGCTAAGCCCTTCACCGGCTTCAAAAATCCGGAAAGTGTCGCTGTCGCAAGTGTCGCAAAAAAAGAGTGCCCCCTTTTCCGGTTACATCGGAGCGAATCCACGATCTCGGCAAAGAAAGAAGGATCTTGCGAAAATTCAACCGATCGCGCGGGGAGCGTCTGCGCAGGCCCCCGGATAGATGCTTTAACGGTCGCGTGTTATTGAAAGATTAGCCCTGAAGATCCGACCCATTCGTAACGACACCGATTATCGCGCAGCCCTCCGCGAGATCGATGCCTGCTGAGGAGCGGCGCCTGGCTCTGCGAGAGGCGACCGTAACGCGCTCTCCATCCCGCCT
>JADZAK010000173.1 GCA_020852595.1 Rhodospirillaceae bacterium | reverse complement strand
TTCTTATTTCCCGCTCCTTGCGGTGTCCGCGGGACCGTTCCTGCTTGTGCTCTTTGTCCTGCTTGGCCCATTTTTAACAGACCCCAGCTATACCCATAGCGGCCTTGGGATCGAAATCGGTCCGCGGCTCCTGGGCGGTGCGCCGACGATCGATCCGAACATCGCCACCACGTCTTTCGCCTTGGGCCTGCGCGCCGCGCAGGATGTCATCGCCGGCCATCTCCCGCTTTGGAATCATTTTCAGGGTTTTGGCGCGCCGCTGCTGGGCGAGATGCAGTCGGCCGCCCTGTTTCCGCCGAGCCTTCTGCTGCTGCTACCGAGCGGCCAGGCGCTGGAACATATCTTTTTGCAGTGGCTGGGTGGCGTCGGCGCCTATCTTTTCTTCCGCCGTTTCGGTCTCGGCACGGCGGCGGCCGTCGTCGGTGCCGTGCTGTACGAATTCAACGGCGTCTTCGCGACCTTACGCAACGCCGCGTTCAACCCCGTCGCCTTCCTGCCGTGGCTGCTGTATGGCGTCGAAGCATCGCGCCATTTGGTGTCGCGCGGACGAGGTTACGGCGAAAGATTCACCGCCCTGTGCGTGACCGGCGCCATGGGCGCCCTCGCACTGTATGCGGGCTTTCCCGAGACCGCATATCTCTACGGCCTCTTCGTCATCGCTTGGGCGCTCTTTCGCTTGATCGGACTCACGCGCCGCGAGGCGCTCGCCGTCTTCCTTGACCTTGCCGTCGCGGCCAGCCTGGCGCTCGTCTTAAGTGCGCCGCTGCTCGTCGCTTTTGTCACGTATCTGCCGGAAGCCAGTATCGGCGGGCATGGCGAGCAGTTCGTCGGCATGGCGCAGGAAAAAGAAACCGCGATTCTTTATCTGCTGCCCTACTTTTACGGCAACTTCATCGCTGCCGGCGACGCGCGGATCGCCAGTCTCTCCATCAGTTCGGGCGGTTATATCGCCGTCGCGCCGGTAATCCTCGCCGCCGCGTCGCTTTTTGCGCCAGGATACCGCGTCGTGAAAGTCCTACTCTGCGCCTGGTTGCTGATCGCAATCGGCACAAGCCATGGCTGGCCCGGCATTTCTCCGGCCTTCATGTCGTTGCCCCTGATGAAACTCGCGGTGCCGGGCCGGTATCTCAACGCAAGCTGGCTGTTTTGCGTTATCTTCCTCGCGGCGCTGATGCTCGACCGTTTGCCGCAGTTGAACGCGGCGCAGCGGCGCCGCTGCGTGATCGGCGCGACTTTTCTTTTGGCGGTGGTGATGGTCGCCATCACCCTCCCGGCGGCCGAGATATTGCCGCGCGCTTGGGCAAGCGTCCCTGTATCCGTGGGCCTCAGCGTCGCGGCGGGGCTATTGGTCACGGCCTCGATCTTGATAGCGTTGTGCGCGCCGCGTTTGCGCCAGGCCGCGCTCGCCGCCGCCGTCATCGAGGCCGGCGCGCTTTTCATCGCGCCGTTCTTTGCCTATCCCCGTGACGGCCACATCGACCGCGAAGCTCTCGCGTTCCTTCAGAAGAACACGGGATACCAGCGTGTCGCCAAGACCGACGGTTTCGGCCTCGGCGCGAATTTTGGCTCCGCCTATGGGGTTGGTCTTATCAACTTCGACGACCTGCCCTCGCCGCTGCGCACAATTCAATATATCGGCACGCATATCGACGCCTACGCCGGCAATATCTTCGTGCCGGAATCGCCGGCGCTCGCGGGCAAGGAACTCAGCGACCGCCGCCGGCTTCTGCGCGACCGCCTCCCGGCCTATGCGGGGGCGGGCGTGAAGTACGTGATGGCGTCACCGAACTTCCACGCCGAGCCGGCGGGTGAAGTGATTTGGCGCGACGAAAAAGCGATCGTTCTTCCCCAAGACAGTATTCTGAAAATCGAAAGCCGGCACACCACGGCGACGATGTCCGTCGAGGCGCTGACGGTGCGAACCGGCAATTTCCGCAATACAACGCCGGGCTTTTTAACCGCCCGCCTGTGTTCAAACGGCGCGTGCGCCGCCGGTCGCGCGGATTTAGCGAAGATCGACGACGGGCAATTTGCTTTTATCGCCTTGGAGACCCCGCTCACGCTGGAAGCCGGCGGCGCGTATACCGTCGCATTCCAGAAACAGGGTGAAACCGCGGGCGTGATCTGGACTTATCCGCTGAGTGAAAACGCACCCCTGCAGCGTGCATTGGAAAGCCCCACCCCGCTCGCTGGCGGTTACGGTGTCGAGTTGGCGTTCGTCCCGGCCGGTCGGCCGAAACCAGTCCATGTCAGCCGGTCCATGTCCATCTTTGAACTCGCGGATGTTCGCCCCTATGCCGCGGCGCCGGATTGCGACGTGATCTTGCGTTCGCATGACGAAATGCGCGCCTCTTGCTCACGCCCTTCGCGGCTTGTCCGCTTGAACGTCCACATGGCCGGATGGACGGCCACCGTGAATGGCCGCGTTGCGCCGATCGGGCTTGCCGAAAATACATTCCAGACACTTGAGCTGCCGCAAGGATCGGCCGAGGTCATATTCCGATATGCGCCGCCCGGCTTCACCACTGCATTGTTCGCGGCGGCAGGAGCGGCCTTGCTCCTTCTCACAGGTTTTGCGCTGGCCGTCCGGCGCCGGTATAGAGGCCGCGGTGAGAATTCCGCTGACGCGGCCCCAGCCCTGCCGTAAAATCGCGGAGACCCAAGCGCTTATGGACGTTCGCGAGACAGGTTCGATGAACGAGAATGCCCGGCCGGCGATCGACGACGTTCAGGTGCCGCTGGTTGTGGACCTTGACGGCACGCTGCTGCGCACCGATCTCCTATACGAAAAATTCGCGCTGCTGCTGTTCTCCAAGCCTTGGATCCTGGCGCTGATCCCTTTCTGGCTCTTGCGCGGCAAAGCCTATCTGAAACGTGAGTTCGCGCGGCGGGCCGACCTCGATGTCGAGACCCTTCCGGTCAACGAGGAGCTTCTGGCGTGGCTGCGCGCCGAAAAGGCGCGCGGACGTACACTCGCGCTGGTTTCGGCCTCGGATGACGGGATCGTGCGCCGTGTCGCACGGCGCTTCGGCGACCTCTTCGACATCGTTCAGGGCAGCGACGGCGCCGCCAATCTCGCGGGCGATCGCAAACTCGATGCGCTCAAGGCGCGCTTCGGCGCCACCTTCACCTACGCCGGCGACGAGCAGCGCGACATCGTGATCTGGGAGCATTGCCGCTCGGCCGTGCTCGCGGGCCGTGGCTGCAATTTGCAGAGCCGCCTTTCGCCGGCGGTGACGGTCGCGGGCGCTTTCGCCACGCCAAAGGTCACCGCCGCGACCTGGGCGCGCGAATTCCGGGTGCAGCAGTGGGCCAAGAATGCGCTGCTGTTCGTCCCCCTGCTGCTGTCGGGCGACTTCTTGAATCTGGACCTGATCGGACGGGTGACGCTGGGTTTCTTCACCTTCAGCTTGCTCGCGTCGGCCTCCTATCTTTTCAACGACCTGGTGGACTTGCGCGCGGACCGCATGCACCGCTCCAAGTCGAAGCGCCCGCTGGCCTCGGGCGCCTTGCCGCTGCGTTTCGCGCTCCTGGCCTTGCCGGTGATGGCGCTGGCCGTCGCCGCCCTTCTTTCCCAACTGCCGTTGGAGTTCGCGGGCGTCGCGCTCGTCTACCTGGGCGTCACGCTCGTTTACTCCTATGTGCTCAAGCGCACGCCGATCCTCGACCTCCTGGCGCTCGGCTT
>JADZAK010000172.1 GCA_020852595.1 Rhodospirillaceae bacterium | reverse complement strand
CACGCGGGGGTGATGGATATCATCAATTTCATCCGCGAGGATTCCACCCGGCCGATGTGCACGCCGGGCATCGCCAACGGCAACGGCTCTCCGTAAGTGTCCGCGCCCGTGCGTGCGCCCAAGCTCGGGATCATCGCCGGCGGCGGCGCGCTCCCGGGGCTTCTTGTCTCCGCCTGCCGGGCGGCCAACCGCGATCACTATATTCTCGGCCTGACCGGCTTTGGCGATAACCTGGCTTTGCCGCGCCCCGCCGACAGCTGGATCAGATTGGGCGAAGTCGGGAAGGGCTTGGATGCGCTTCGCGCGGCCGGGGTCGCGGAAGTCGTGATGGCCGGCGCCGTGCAACGGCCGAAGTTCAGCGAGCTCATCACCGATTTCAAAGGCGCGGCGATGCGGGCGCGCATCGCCGGGCGCGCCGCGCTCGGCGATGACAGCCTCTTGTCCGCCGTCGTGGGCGAGATCGAAAGCGAAGGCTTCAAGGTCGTCGGCGCCGACAGCATTTTATTCGAGCTTCTTGCGCCCGCGGGTGTCATGGGCCGCCACATTGCGGGCGCATACCAACAGGACATCGACGCCGGTTTCGCCGCCGCCAAGGCGCACGGCAAGGCCGACGCCGGGCAGGCCGTCGTTGTGAAAGACGGCAAGGTCGTCGCCGCCGAAGCCGCCGACGGCACCGACGCCATGCTTGGCCGCGTGAACGGCGGCGTCCTGGTGAAGGTCAAGAAGCCGCAGCAGGAACGCCGCGTGGATCTTCCCACGGTCGGCCCGGCGACCGTCAAGAACGCCATCGCGGCGGGGCTGTCGGGGATCGCCGTGGAGGCCGGCCACACCTTCATGCTGGACCGCGCGCGCATGGTGGCGATGGCGGACGAGGCGGGCCTGTTCATCGTGGGGGTCACCGATGGCGCCCGCTGAAAACGGCCCGCTGGTCTATGTCATCGCGTGCGAAGCCTCCGGCGATCAACTGGGCGCCCTTCTGATTCAGGCCTTGCGCGACCTGACCTTCGGCCGCGTGCGCTTCGCGGGCCTCGGCGGTCATCAGATGGAGCGCGGCGGATTCAAGAGCCTGTTCGATGTGCGCGAGCTTTCCCTTCTCGGCGTCTTCGAGGTGCTGCCGAAGGCCCGGAAAGTCTTGCAGCGCGTTGCCGAAACGGTGCGCGATATCGAAGCGAAGCAGCCCGACATCCTTGTGACCATCGATTCCTGGGGCTTCACCGGGCGCGTGCACGAGCGCCTGGCCAGGAAAAAAAGCACGATCCCGCGCGTGCGTTATGTCGCGCCGCAAGTGTGGGCCTGGCGTCCGAAGCGCGCGAAGCAGCTCGCCAAGTGGATCCATCACCTGATGGCGTTGTTGCCGTTCGAACCGCCGTATTTCACCGTGCATGGTCTTCCCACGACATGGGTTGGGCATCCTGTGGTCGAGGCGGGGTTCGAGCGGGGCGATGGATCGCGGTTCCGGCGTCTGCACCATATCCCCGAGGACACCAAGTTGATCGGGATCCTTCCCGGCAGCCGCAAGAGCGAGGTTTCGCGCCTGCTGCCGGTGTTCAAGGACGCGGTCACGCTGCTCACGCAGCGTTATGCGAATATCCAGGTCGTGATCCCCACGGTGCCGGGGGTGGCGGCCGAGGTTGCGCAGGCCGCGAGCGGGTGGGCGGCGCCGATCGTGATCTTGGAGGAATCCAGCATGCGCCCGGACGCCTTCGCGGCCTTCGACGTGGCGCTGGCGGCCTCCGGCACGGTTTCCCTGGAACTGGCCATGGCGCGGGTCCCCCATGTCATCGCCTACCGCGTCAATAAGATGACGGCCTTCCTGTTCCGGATGCTGACGAGGATCCGGCGGGTCAATCTTCTGAATATCCTTCTGGGCCATGACGCCGTGCCGGAACGCCTGCAGGGCATGTGCCGGGCCGAAGTGCTGGCGGACGACCTCGCGATGCTCTTGCGCGACGAGCCCCGGCGGACGGCGCAGCGGGCGGACTTTGCCGCGGCGCTTTCAAAGCTATCACCTCCGGGTGAGCGGCCCAGCCGCATCGCCGCCCGGACGATTCTTGAGCTTCTCGCTAAACGCTAGTCCGTATACCATCCCCGCCAAACGCCATTCCACCCACCGGCGTTTCACATATGGGGAGATTTCCGATGCGTAAGTTTGCTGTTACCGCCGCGGCGTTCGCGCTTCTGGCGGGCTCGCAGTTCGCGGTCGTTTCGTCGGCCCACGCGGCGGCGGCGCCGAAGGCCGACCAGGTCGAAATGGAACTGATGACGTGGCCGGAACTGAAGGCGGCCATGGCCGCGGGCAAGACCACCGCGATCATCTACACCGGCGGCACCGAACAGCGCGGTCCGCAGAACGTGATCGGCGGCCACCAGTTCATGGGCAAGCCGCTGGCGCTCGATATCGCGCGCAAGCTGGGCAACGCCATCGTGTTCCCGGTGATGCCGTACACGCCGACGGGCATGTCCAAGGATTTGCCGGGCAGCATCAACCTCTCGGCCGACGTGCTCCAGTTGGTGCTCGAGCAGCTCGCCGAAGGCGCGATCGTCAACGGCTTCAAGAACGTCGTCCTCGCGGGCGATAGCGGCGGCGGTCAGGGCCCGAACGGCGGTGTTTACGCCGCGGCGGCCAAGAAGGTGCAGGAGAAACACGCCGCCGAAGGCGTGAAGGTTATTTTCGCCGATCAATCCTACGCGGTGAACAACGAGTTCCTGAAGCAGATCGTGGCGGAAGGTTATCCGATGAGCACGCACGGCGGGATCCCGGACACCTCGCTGATGATGCTGCTCGACAAGGACGGCACGCTGGTGCGCAAGGACCTCGTGGCCACCGCCCTGGGCGATCCCGTGCCGCCGCCGGGCCAGAAGCCGGACCCGAACGCCAAGCGCGTCAACAACGGCATCAGCGGTGACGGCCGCCGTTCGAGCGTCGAGCTCGGCAAGCGTCTGTACGACATGAAACTGAACGCCGCCGTGACTCAGATCCAGGCGATGCTGAAGTAGATCGTCGCGACAAGAAAGGCCGCGCGGGTTTCGCCCCGCGCGGCCTTTTTTATTGCCCAATTTTATTGCCCAAGTGAAAACGGCGCAGGAACGTCTTCCTGCGCCGTTTCCGGAAAAAGTACGGAAGAGCCTCCCGCCTTATTTCCGTTGCTTCATCGGCACGAACTTGCGCTTGGTCTGGCCCGTGTAGAGCTGGCGCGGACGGCCGATCTTCTGCTGCGGATCTTCGATCATTTCCTGCCACTGCGCGACCCAGCCCGTGGTGCGGGCGAGGGCGAACAGCGCGGTGAACATCGAAACGGGGATGCCCATCGCCTGGAAGATGATGCCCGAGTAGAAATCGACGTTCGGGTACAGCTTCTTCTCGATGAAGTAATCGTCTTCGAGGGCGATGCGCTCGAGTTCCATCGCGATGTCGAGCAGCGGGTTGTTCTTGATCTTCAGTTCGTTGAGCACTTCGGCGCAGGTGCGGGACATGATGCGCGCGCGCGGATCGTAGTTCTTGTACACGCGGTGGCCGAAACCCATCAGGCGGAAGTTGTCGTTCTTGTCCTTCGCGCGCTTCACGAACTCAGGGATGCGCTTCTTGTCGCCGATTTCGCGGAGCATGGTGAGCACCGCTTCGTTGGCGCCGCCGTGCGCGGGGCCCCACAGCGAAGCGATGCCGGCCGCGATGCAGGCGAACGGGTTGGCGCCCGACGAACCGGCGAGACGCACGTTCGAGGTCGAGGCGTTCTGTTCGTGGTCTGCGTGCAGGATGAGGATGCGGTCCATGT
>JADZAK010000171.1 GCA_020852595.1 Rhodospirillaceae bacterium | reverse complement strand
GAGGATCGGGATATTCGTGCGGCCGGCATTAATGAAAACTGAAAGCCCCGGGGGAACACACCCGCGACGCCCCGGAAATCCCGGGAACCGATTGAAATCCCAGGAAAGAGGGCTCCCCGGCCTCGCCCCTCCATGACATCCAAAACCCACCGAAGGGCGCCGCCGTTGCACCTTTTCTGAGTGCGACTCGCGCGTAAAATCGGGCCGTTTCGGGTGCCGCGGCTCCTAGGGATTTGCGTCAGCGGTTCTGGCGCGCCGCCAAGGCTCTTTCGAGCGCGTCCGCCACGGTTTCCATGACCGTGATCCGCGCGAACTTCTTGCTGTTGGCGGGCACGAGGCGCCACGGCGCGGACTCGCTCGATGTGCGTTTCACCATATCGTTCACCGCCGCGACGTAGGCATTCCAGTTTTTGCGATTGTGGAAATCGTCGCCGGTCAGCTTCCACCGTCTTGCGGGATCCTTCCGGCGGTCTTTGAAACGCCGGAGTTGTTCGTCCTTGTCGATATGCAGCCAGAATTTCAGGAGCACGATGCCCGACGCGGTCATTTCTTCTTCGAAGGCGTTGATCTCGTCGTAGGCGCGTTGCCATGCCGACCGCGGGATCAAATTGTCGACACGCTCGACCAGCACGCGTCCATACCAGCTCCGATCGAAGATCGTGATATGGCCGGCGCGGTCCAGGGCGCGCCAGAAACGCCATAAATAATGGTGTTTGCGTTCCTCGTCGTTAGGCGCGGCGATGGGGACGACCTTGTAGTTATAGGCGCTGAGACCGTAGGCCAGCCGCCGGATCGCGCCGCCTTTACCCGCCGCGTCCCAGCCTTCAAACGCAATGACCGATGAGAGTCCCGCCTCGCGCACGGCGCGCTGGGCCTTGTAGAGGCGGTTCTGTTCGACGTGAAACGCCCGCGCGTAATCCTTGTCGCTCATCGTCCGGCTGAGATCGACGGTGGAAAGAACATCGTGTGCGGGCGCTCTGCGCGCCGCGGCGGCGCGGCCGTTCTTCGGAGCGCGCGCCATGCGTTTCAAATGCGCCGCGAAACTCTTGCGCAGGAGGTCGAGAATCTCGAAGCGGCGCCGGTTGGCGTCGTGTCCGCCCACGATATGCCAGGGCGCCCGGTCGGTATTGGTGCTTGCGATCACATTCGCGGCGGTTTTTACATACACACTGTAGGGCGGCTGAGGACGCCAGGCGTGGTCGGCGGGGCGAATCCCGAAGACAGGATCCTCGTCGTCGGTTTCCTGGCATGTGCGGTGATGCCGCTCGGAAAGGTGCAGCCAGAATTTCAGGATGAGGGCGCCGTCGTCGGCCAGGGTCTGTTCGAACGCCGCGATGTGCCGCAGGCGGTCGTCGCCCCGTCCCACTGGACGTTTGGGATCGAGGCCGAGCAACTCGCCGTACCAGCCTTCGAGGTAAAGGCCCATGGCGCCAGCGGCCGGCAGGCTGCGCCAGTAGCGCCAGAACGGCGGGCGCTCGCTTTCTTCGTCGCTCGGCGCATCGAAGGCGTGGGTTTCGACCCAGCGCGGGTCCATCCAGGTGTTGATGACATTCAGGGTGTCGATCACCCCGGCGCCCTTCACCCCGGCCAGGACGATGATCACCGGGAACTGGCCCCTGTTACGAATCTTCTGCTGCAGATCGATCAGCTCGACCCGTAAGCGATCCTTTAGCTTGCGGAACTCCCCATCCGACAGGCTTGCGGCCTTCTCGGCGGACTTGAAGATTTTCGCGGCGGCGGAAGCTTTTGCGGGGCTCACGCGGACCTCTTGGAAGGCAATGGCTGATATGCGCCGAGCCCGCTTGGATTCCGGGGAAGACTATTGTATTTCCGGCCCCGTCCCGGCGCGGGATGCCGCGGGGCCGTTCCGGTCCGCTCATGAGCCGCATCCCCACCTCTATATAAGGAGCTGAAGCATCCCATGACAGTTCGTGTCGCACTCAATGGCTTCGGCCGCATCGGCCGCATGGTTTTCCGCGCTATGGTCGAGGCGAAACGCTCCGACGTCGAATTCGTGGCCATCAACGATCTCGGGCCGGCGGACTCCAACGCCCATCTCCTGCGTTTTGACTCGGTGCACGGGCCGTTGCCCGCCGAAGTCAGTGTCGAAGGCGACGACATGGTCGTCAACGGCAAGCGCATCAAGGTGCTGAAAGAACGCGATCCGGCCAAGCTGCCGTGGAAAGACCTCGGCATCGATATCGTAGCGGAGTGCACGGGTATTTTCTCCGATAAGGAGAAGGCGCAAATCCATCTCGGCGCCGGCGCGAAAAAGGTGCTGGTGTCCGCCCCGTCCGCGGGCGCCGACCTGACTGTGGTTTACGGCGTCAATCACGACAAGCTCAAAAAAGAGCACAACGTGGTGAGCAACGCCTCCTGCACCACCAACTGCCTCGCGCCGGTTGCTTATGTGCTCGATGAATTGTTCGGCCTGCAGCAGGGCTTCATGACCACGATCCACGCCTACACCGGCGACCAGTCGACCGTGGACACGCTGCACAAGGACCTGCGCCGCGCCCGCGCCGCCGCGCTCAGCATGATCCCGACCTCCACCGGCGCCGCGAAAGCGGTCGGTGAAGTGCTGCCGAAGCTGAAGGGCAAGCTGGACGGCACCTCGATCCGCGTGCCGACCCCCAACGTGTCGGCCGTCGACCTCAAGTGCGTGCTCGGCAAGACCGTCACGGAAGCCGAACTCAACCAGGCGATGATCGATGCCGCCGCCGGTAAGACGTTTGGCGGCAACCTCAAGAACGTGCTGACGGTGAATTCGCTGCCGCTGGTGTCCATCGACTTCAACCACAACCCGTCGTCGTCGACCTTCGATCTCACCCAGACCAAGGTGATGCCGGGCAACTTCGTGCGGATCCTGGCGTGGTACGACAACGAGTGGGGCTTCTCGAACCGCATGCTCGACACCCTCGTCGCCATGGGCAAGTTGCTCTAGCGCACTCCCGGCCTCTCCCAGAACCCTCTCCCGCCTCGGGGAGAGGGCAGGGTGAGGGGCTTTTTGTTACTCCTTCTCCGCGAGCTCTCATGGCCTCTTTCAAGACTCTCGACCGGGCAAATGTTGAGGGAAAGCGTGTCCTCGTGCGCGCCGACCTCAACGTTCCGATGAAAGAGGGGCGCGTCACCGACGCGACCCGCATCGAACGCCTCGCGCCCACCCTCAAGGACCTCATCGCCAAGAAGGCGAAGGTCGTCGTGCTCTCGCACTTCGACCGTCCAAAGGGCAAGCGCGTGCCCGAGATGTCGCTGAAGCCCATCGTGCCTGTGCTGGCCAAGGTCATCGGCGCGAATGTCGCTTTCGCCGATGATTGCATCGGCGCCGAGGCAAAGAGGATCGTCGACGCGCTGCAGCCCGGCGACGTCGCGCTTCTGGAAAACCTGCGTTACCACAACGGCGAGGAGGCCAACGACGCGGCCTTCATCAAGGACCTCGCGGCTCTTGGCGACGTGTACGTGAACGACGCCTTCTCGGCGGCGCACCGCGCCCACGCCTCGACCGAAGGCCTTGCCCATGTGCTGCCGGCCTACGCCGGCCGTCAGATGCAGGCCGAACTCGAAGCCCTCGCCAGCGCGCTCGACAACCCGAAGAAGCCGGTGATGGCGATCGTCGGCGGCTCGAAGATTTCCACCAAGCTCGATGTGCTCAACAATCTCGTCGAGCGCGTGGACCTTCTGGTGATCGGCGGCGGCATGGCCAACACCTTCCTGAACGCGCAAGGCGTCGACGTCGGCAAGTCGCTGTGCGAACGCGATCTCGCCGGCACGGCGCGCGGCATCCTGGAAAAGGCCAAGAAGGCCGGTTGCGAAGTCGTTCTGCCGACCGATGCGGTGGTTGCCGAAGGCCTGAAAGACGGCGTTGCGACCGCCGTGGTCGACATCAAGGCCGTTCCCGCCGACAAGATGATCCTCGACGTGGGCCCCGCCAGCGTGCGTACCCTCGAAGGCAAGCTCGGCGGCTGCAAGACCCTGCTCTGGAACGGCCCGCTCGGTGCGTTTGAAATCAAGCCGTTCGACGCCGGCACCTTCGCGATCGCCAAGGCGGTCGCGGCGCTCACGGACAAGGGCGCGCTGATCTCGGTGGCCGGCGGCGGCGATACCGTCGCGGCGCTCAACGCCGCTGGCGTTTCGGAAAAGCTCACCTATATCTCGACCGCCGGCGGCGCCTTCCTTGAATGGATGGAAGGCAAGGAACTGCCGGGTGTGAAGGCATTGGAGGGCTGATCCATGAGCCAGCTGCTTGCGATCTTCGCGACAGTCTTTTTCGCCGAGTTGGGCGATAAAACGCAGCTGGCCACGGTCCTCTTCGCCGCCGACAAGGAACAATCGCGCTGGCTGATCTTCTTCGCCGCCGCCGGCGCGCTCGTTCTCTCCACGGCGATTGCCGTCGTGCTCGGCACGCTCGCCGAGAAATACCTCACCGCCATTCCGCTGAAACTCATCGCCGGCATCGGCTTTGTGGTGATCGGCGCCTGGACGATCTGGGGGCATTATCAAGGCTAAAAATATCTTCGGATATTTTTAGCCGCAGTCCCGCCGTAGCTTCAGCGAAGGCGGACATCCCTACGTAATCAGCTCCAGCCCGATCCAAAGGGCAAAGGCTGCGATGATCACCGCCGAAGCGCGGTTGATCCACACCAAGCTCTCATCGGTAAGCCGCTCTCGGATCGCGCCCACCGCGCCGCACAACACGACCCACCACGCGAACGAGCCCGCGAAGGTCCCCACCGTCAGCGCCGCGGAATATTCATAGCCGCCAGCGAGCCCCACGCCCGCGCCGACGAACAGCGCGAGGAAGGTGAGGATCGTCATGGGATTGGCCAAGGTCAGCACATACATCTGCGCCGTCGTCGCCGCGCCCGACCCCGGCGCGGCCGCCATGTGTTTGGGCGTCGCGGCCTCGCGCCAGATGCGCCAGGCCAGCCACAGCATCGCGGCGAGGCCCGCGACGCGCAGCGGCATCTGCACGCTCACAAGGAACGCCGTGGCCGCCGTCAGCCCAAAGGCCGCGATGGCGGCATAGGTCGCGTCGGCGAGGGCGACACCGGCGCCGGCCGCCACACCGCCGCCGAACCCGCGCGCCAGGCTCTGCTGGATACAGAGAAGACCGATCGGTCCCACCGGCATCGCGATGGCGAGCCCCAGCCCGAAGCCGGTTGCGAATGTGATCCAGAGCAGGGTCATGTTAGGAAGATAGAATGAAAACGGGGCTGATCTACAGTGCGGCGGCGTGCGCCGAAATCGCGGGCTGCTTCGCCTTCTGGGCCTGGCTCAGGCTCAATGCGTCCGCGCTTTGGGTCGTTCCGGGCGCTCTCAGCCTCTGCCTGTTCGCCTGGCTCCTGACCCTCGTGGAAAGCGGCTTCGCGGGCCGCGCCTACGCCGCCTACGGCGGCGTCTATATCGCCGCTTCGCTCGTCTGGATGTGGCTGGTGGAAAAGTCGCCGCCCGACCGCTGGGATCTGGCGGGCGCAGGGCTGTGCCTCGCCGGCGCGGCGGTGATTATCTACAGTCCGCGTTGACCCGACCAGCCCGGTTTAGCCGGGCGATGACAACGGGGGATGTTACTCCAGCCCGTTCCGTCCCATTTGCAGGAACTTATCCCGGCGCCGCGCGCGCAGTTGGCCCGGATCGATGCGCACGAGCTGGTTCATGTGCATGTCGATCGCGTCGCGGACAGCGGCGAAGGTCGCGTCCACCGCGCGGTGCGCGCCGCCGATGGGCTCGGGAATGATGCCGTCGATGACGCCGAGACGTTGCAGGTCCTGCGCGGTCAGGCGCAGGGCTTCGGCGGCGGTCTTCGCCTGGCCGTGGTCGCGCCACAGGATCGAAGCGCAGCCTTCCGGCGAGATCACGGAATAGATCGAGTGTTCGAGCATCAGCACGACGTTGCCGGTGGCGAGCGCGATCGCGCCGCCCGAGCCGCCTTCGCCGATGACGATCGAAATGAGCGGCACGCGCACATTGAGACAGGTGTCGATGCAGCGCGCGATGGCTTCTGCCTGGCCGCGCTCTTCCGCGTCCACGCCCGGATAGGCGCCGGCGGTGTCGACGAAGGTGATGATCGGCACGCCGAAACGATCGGCGAGTTCCATCAGGCGCTTGGCCTTGCGATAGCCCTCGGGGCGCGCCATGCCGAAATTGTGTTTGAGGCGGGTCTCGGTGTCGCGGCCCTTCTCGAGGCCGATCGCCATCACCGAGCGGCCGAGGAAACGGCCGAGGCCGCCGATCACAGCGGCGTCTTCGCCGAAGCTGCGGTCGCCGGCCAGCGGCATGAAATCGTCGACCAGCGCTTTGAGATAGTCGATCGCGTGCGGACGGTCCGGGTGGCGCGCGACTTGCGTCTTCTGCCACGGGGTGAGTTTGGCGTAAGCCGAGCGCAGGTCCTTATCGACCCGCGTCTGCAGGCGGCTGACTTCCTCGGCAATGTTGATGCCGTCGGTGTCCGACAAATGCCGCAGCTCGGCGATCTTGCCTTCGAGCTCGGCAATCGGTTTTTCGAAGTCCAGAAAGTGCATGGCCTACGTTAGCTCCACACTCACGTTCCGGTTTTTCCGGAATCTTAGGCTGCGGCGCGGGTCCTGTGAACCTTGGATTAAGTTTGCGCCGCGAAAGGCGCGTAGAAATGACGATCTAAGGTTAAAAAGTCAACCACCGGGCGACCCCCGTCCTCGACATGTAGCAGACGTAATGTGACGGCTACACAACCGGTTGTGGGTATGTGTGGAGACCCGCGACGATCGCCTCGAAATCCTTGTCTTTTTCAGGCGTGATCAGGCCGTTACGAATGGCGAAATCGACGATCACCAGGCCGACGTTGAACTTGAACCGCTTGGTGGTCCGCACCAGCCGCAGGGCTTCGCGCACCGGCATCAGTTCAAAGCTCACGATCTCCTCGGACGGTTTGGGTTTGGCGCTCAAGGGCATCTCGAGGTCGAAGCAGAACAGCGTGTCGGCGCGCAGGCCGCCGTCGCGTTCGCAGACGTAGGTGATGACGCCGGCCGGCCTGGCGGTCTTGGCGCGCGCCGCGCCGATGGACGCCTCTTCTTCGCATTCCTTGACGACGTTCTTGATCAGCGACAGGCCCGCCGGCTGGCCGCCCGCGACCATATTGTCGAGCTTGCCGGGCTCGATCATGCGGCCCTTCGCGCGCGTCCCGATCCACAGGTGGAGGCCGTCCTTCCTCTTCACGAAACCGTTCACATGCACGCCGTAGGCGCGCACCCCGAACGCGGGGACCAGGCCGCGGTCCAGCCGGAAATATTCGCTCTCGCTCCAGCGGTTTTTCACCGCGTAAAGCTCCTTGCGCAGGCCCGGAAAGTGCCCGGTTTTGCGCAGCTGCGCCGCGATTTCCTTGATCGCTTCCGTGCGCGCCTTCGGGGTTTTGAGCTTCGGGTTCAGGGCGATGCCGCCTTTCGCGGGCACGAAAACCCTCTTGAAATGCTTCAGCGCGCGCACCCGCTCGTGGGTGATCCACCCCACCTGGGCGCCTCCCACCGTAAACGGCGCGAAGCGTTTGGGCCGCCAGCGGTTGCATAGATTAACTTTATCGAGATAGCTCATGAACGGACCATTCCAACAATCTTGCAGGTAAAGTCTGATTCTATCTGAACGCGGTTTGATCTAGAATCACCCATATGAAAGAACGCATCCCGTTTGTCGTCGCCGTCGCGGCCACCGTCGTCTGGCTCGCGGTCGTGGGTCTGTATCTCTCGCAAATGTCGTGGCCTGGGCTGATGGCCCTCGAGCCCATGGCGCTCGCCGCGCTTTTGACGGCGACCGCCGGCCCGCTGGTCGCGCTGTGGCTTGTCATGGTGGTGCTCGAGCAGCGCCGCGCCGCCGCGCTCATGATGCAGCGCTTCGCCGAACTCGCGAACCAGGAACGCCGGACGCAACAGCAGGCGGAAACCCTCGCGCGCTCCATCACCGAAATGCAAAAGCAGTCCGTCGAAGCCTTGTCGGCGGATACGCGCAAACTCGCGCTCCAGGATCTCGCGTCGAGCGCCGCGGTGCTTGCCGAGCGCCTCGGCGTCATGAAACGCGATGCGGTCGCCGCGACATGGGCGCGCTTCGGCGCCGGCGATACGGCTGTTTTCGTGCAGGCCTTCCTCAATTTCGCGGGCGCGCATCCCGACATCGCCGAGCGGATCGGCGAGGCGGCGGTGCGCGATCAGGCCGCGCGCGCGGCGCTCGCCGGCTTTGTGCGCCGGTACGAACAGCTCGCCGATCTCGCGCGCAGCGACAAGCTCCTGCGCGCGGTCATCGAGGACGGCGCGCTGGGCCGGGGATACCGCTTGTTCAAACAAGCCGACGATCTCGCGACGCTCGCGGCCATCCCGCATGTGCAGGTGGACGAAGCGGCCGACGATCTGCGTGAACGGCTCGACGGCCTCTCGCGCCGTCTCGAACCCGCCGGAGCGGACGCGTAATGACCGGCTGGCTGCGCTCCCTGTTGGGCGGCAAGCCCAAGCCGAAGGCGGCAAAGCCCAGGCAGAAGACGGTGCTCGCGCCGTCCGAACGCGCGGCCCTCCTGAAAGACGCTCTGGCCGCGCACCGGGCCGGACGCTCGCACGTCCGCGATGCGCTGGAACGCCAGCTCGACGAATACCGCGCCAAGATCCCCCGCCCGGGCCGCGATCCCGAGGCCACCGAACGCATGCTGAGCCTCCAGCAGGCCGACGGCGCCCTGAAGCGCCTGATGGGCCACGATTTGAAGCGATTCCTGGTGCTGGTGGGCATCCGCGAGCTCCTCGGCGAGGCGGCGCCGGCGCCCAAATCGACTCGGGCCCTAACAAAGCGTTGAAAAGCCTCGCTTTTCTCTGACGGTTCGCCCGCCAGAGTCCCTTGACCATAGGGCCCTCAACAGGTACAACGCCGGGCTTTCCGGGGGTCCCTCAGGTGGGAAACCCCGCTTTTATAAAGGATTTGAGCCATGGCACGCCGTTGTGCAGCCACCGGCCGCGGCGTTCAAAGCGGCAACAACGTCAGTCACGCCAACAACAAGACCCGTCGCCGGTTCCTGCCGAACCTGCATCAGGTCACGTTGCTCTCGGACGTGCTGCGCCAGCGCGTGCGCCTGCGCGTTTCGTCGAACGGTCTGCGCACCATCGAGAAGCGCGGCGGTATCGATGCGTTCCTGCTCTCGACGCCGGATGCGAAGCTCGAAGAGAGCGCGCTGGTGATCAAGCGCCGCATCAAGCGCGCCCAGGCCAAGATCGCCGCTTAATCGGCGTCTGAACCGAACACGAAAAAGCCCGCTGTTTCCAGCGGGCTTTTTTATTTTGCCATTTTACTTTGGCTTCGGCCCGCCTGTTTAGCGGTTCTCCGCGAGGGCGCTGCCTTGAGCACGGGCGACGTTGGCGCGCACGGCGGCTTCAAGGGTCGCGGCGCCGGCTTCGGCTGTATCGGCGGCGGCCACGAGGCGGCCGTCCTTTTCGGTGATCCGCGTGCGGGCCTCGGCGCTGAGCGCCGCGTCGCAATAGGACTTTGCGTCGTCGGCCTTGCCCTGCGCGAGATAGGCGAGGCACAGGTTCTGGCGGGCGATCAGGTGATTCGCGGGCTGGGTCTTGGCGCGCAGCACGTCCTTGGCGAAGCGGATGGCCTGGGCGTGCCGGCCTTTGGACAGCGCCTCGGTCGACTGGTTCACGGCCGGCGCGTTCGCCGACCAGATCAGCTGGGTCTCGGCCGCCTTGGACGGCGCGGAAAGGGCGAAAAGAGCCGCTCCGGCGACAACCGCGGCAAAAGAGAGCCTAAAAAATGCCTTTTTTCCCATGACTTAATCTCCTGGAGAAGAATTCCTGAAGCTCCCGCTTCAGACGCGGGGGAAAATAGGCTAGAAAACCGTGAATAACATTCCTTAAAACGGAATAAGAGCGGTAAATATCATGAATAACCTAGATTGGAGCATTCTCCGGGATTTCATCGCGGTGGCGGAGACGGGAAGCCTGTCTCAAGCCGCGCGGCGGCTGCGTTTGTCGCAGCCGACCCTGTCCCGCCGGATCGCCGCGCTCGAAGAACAACTCAAGGCGCAGCTCTTTCAACGCACGCCGCGCGGCCTGCTTCTCACCGACGCGGGCGAGCAGGTGCTGGCCGGGGCGCGCCGCGTGGAAGAAGAAGCGCTCGCCATCGAACGTCAGGCGGAAGCGGCGCATCAGACTCTCACCGGCACGGTGCGCATCTCCGTCACCGAAGGACTTGGATCCTTGTGGCTGCCGCGCAAGCTCGCGGCGTTCCACGCCTCTTATCCCGGCGTATGCGTCGAAGTGCTGGTCGACAACCGCACGGTCAACCTGATCCGCCGCGAAGCCGACATCGCCATCCGCATGTTCCGGCCCGAGCAGCCCGATCTCATCGCCAAGAAGGCGGGCGATCTCGTGATGGGGCTTTATGCCTCGCACGGCTATCTCGACCGTCACGGTCGTCCGACCAAGCCGAGCGATCTGAAGGATCATTATCACGTCGGTTTCGACGAAAGCATGAGCACGCACCCCGGTGTGCAGAAGCTCGAGCGGAATTTTGTGACCGAACGCATCGTGCACCGTTCGTCGAGCTTCGTCGGTCAGCTTTCCGCGACCCTCGCGGGCATCGGCATCGGCGCGCACGACTGCGTGCTGGCCGACGCCGAACCGACGCTCGAACGTCTCTTGCCGGACGTCTTCAAGCACGACATGGAGATCTGGCTGGTGACACATGCGGACCTGCGCCGCAGCGCGCGGATCCGCGCGGTGTTCGACTTCCTCTCGGATGTGATCGCCTCCGACCGCGGCACCCTCATGGGCCGGTCGGTGCTGGGGAATGCGGCGTAAGCCGCGTCCCAAATACAAAGTGAACGCGGCGTAGCGGCTAAAACACCGAGGGCGCGCCCATGCGGCCGCGGCGGCTCCACACGTCTTCTTCGAACAGGTCGGTGAGCTGGCTCATCACGGCGCCGCCGAGCTCGTCGGCGTCCATGAGGGTCACGGCGCGGCGGTAATAGCGCGTCACGTCGTGGCCGATCCCGATCGCGAGCAACTGAACGTCCGACTGATTCTCGATATATGAGATCACGTCGCGCAGGTGGTGCTCGAGATAGTTGCCCGGGTTGACGGACAGGGTTGAATCGTCCACCGGCGCGCCGTCCGAGATCACCATCAGGATGCGGCGCTGTTCGGGGCGCGCCGCCAGGCGGTTATGCGCCCAGGCCAGCGCTTCGCCGTCGATGTTTTCCTTGAGGATGCCTTCGCGCAGCATGAGGCCGAGATTGCGGCGCGCGCGGCGCCACGGCGTGTCGGCGGCCTTGTAGATGATGTGGCGCAGATCGTTGAGGCGGCCGGGTGTGCTCGGCTTGCCGCTGTCGTTCCACAGGCGGCGCGACTGGCCGCCTTTCCACTGGCTGGTGGTGAAACCCAGGATCTCGACCTTCACCGCGCAGCGTTCCAGCGTGCGCGCGAGGATGTCCGCCGTCATCGCCGCGATGGTGATCGGCCGCCCGCGCATCGAGCCGGAATTGTCGATCAGCAGAGTCACGATGGTGTCGCGGAACTCGGTTTCCTTCTCGCGCTTGAACGACAGCGAGTGGGTGGGATTGGCGACGATGCGCGCGAGGCGGCTGGCGTCGAGCAGGCCTTCCTCGAGATCGAAGTCCCAGCTGCGGGTCTGCTGCGCCATCAGGCGGCGCTGCAGGCGGTTCGCGAGGCGCGAAACCACGCCCTGCAAATGGGCGAGTTGGCGGTCGAGCTGGAGGCGCAGGCGCACGAGTTCATCGGCGTCGCACAGATTGGCGGCGTCTTCGACCTGGTCGAAGCGCGTGGTGTAAATCTTGTAACGCTCTTCCGGCGGGCCCTGGTTATGGCCGGGGCGCGGGCGCGACTGCTGCGCGTCGGCTTCCGCCTCGGCGGCTTCCATGGTCGGCTGGCCCTGGGATTCGATGTCCGATTCCGCCTCCTCGCCCTGCACCGTCTCGCTGCTGGCGGGCGTCTGGCCCTGCTCGTCGCCGTTGTCCGAGCTCTCGTCTTTCTTGTCCTGGTCTTCGGACTCCTGAGGCTCGGATTCCTTCTCGGTCTCGTTGTTTCCGTCCTCGTCGTCTTCCTGATCGAGTTCCTCGGCGTCGTCGTTCTCGAGGTTCAAGGCCTGGATCAGTTTGCGCAGGATGTCGGCGCTCGCCTTCTGATCGTGGATATTGGCGGCGAGGTCTTTCAGCGAGGCGTCGAGTTTTTCGCCGAAGGCTTCTTTCAGGATGCCGCGCACATGAGTGCCGATCGTCCCCAAAGGAGCGCCCTCGCAGGCATCGTGGATCAGCACCTTCAGCGCATCGCCGCGGTCGATCTGCTCATAGGAGCGCGCCGCCTGATAGCCTTCCAGCGCCAGGCGCTGTTCAAGGGCGCCCGACAGGTTGCCGCGCACGCCGGCGTATTGGCGCGCGCCGAGCACTTCGACGCGCGCCTGTTCCATCACGTTATAGGCGTCGATGGCCTCCTTGTTCACCGGCATGCGGCGGGCATGCACGCCCGCGCTGTGGTGACGGAGTTTCAAAGCGGCCGCGTCCGCCGCGCCGCGCAGGCGCGTGACCGTCTCCTTGGTCAGCTTGTGGGGCGGCGAGGGCAGGCGCACTTCGCCCGTGATCGTCGGGCTTTTTTGATTGGCGGAGACGGGCGAGTAGACAACGTTGAGCTCGCGCCGGTTCGCGATGCCTTTCACGGCCGCGGTGGTCGCGGTCTTGAAGGTCTCGGTGCGCGAGAGTCCCTTGTCCGATCCGGAATAGGGCGGCTTCATGATTTTCCGTTAGGCAACGGCCTCGACGGCGCTACCCGCGATGTCTTCGCCGAAACACCGCTGATAGTACTCGGCGATCACCGGGCGTTCGGTCTCGTCGCACTTGTTGAGGAAAGTGACGCGGAACGAATAGCCGACGTTGTTGAAGATGGTGTTGTTCTCGGCCCAGCTGATGACGGTGCGCGGCGACATCACGGTCGAGATGTCCCCGGCGATGAAGCCGGTGCGCGTCAGGTCGGCGACTTCCACCATGGCCGAGATGATCTTCTTGCCGGCCGCCGTGTCGTAGCCCTTCACCTTGGCCAGCACGATGTTGGTCTCTTCGTCGTGCTTCAGGTAATTGAGGGTCGCGACCACGTTCCAGCGGTCCATCTGGCCCTGGTTGATCTGCTGCGTGCCGTGATAGAGGCCGGTCGTATCGCCGAGGCCGATGGTGTTGGCGGTGGCGAACAGGCGGAAGGCGGGATGCGGGCGGATCACTTTGTTCTGGTCGAGCAGAGTCAGGCGGCCTTCGACTTCCAGCACGCGCTGGATCACGAACATCACGTCCGGGCGGCCCGCGTCATACTCGTCGAACACCAGCGCGATGGGACGCTGCAGCGCCCAGGGCAGCAAACCTTCACGGAATTCGGTCACCTGCACGCCTTCGCGGATCACGATGGCGTCTTTGCCGATGAGATCGATACGGCTGATGTGGCTGTCGAGGTTGATGCGCAAGCACGGCCAATTGAGGCGCGCCGCGACCTGTTCGATGTGCGTCGACTTGCCGGTGCCGTGATAGCCCTGCACGAGCACGCGCCGGTTGTGCGCGAAGCCGGCGAGAATGGCGAGAGTGGTGTCGTGATCGAAGCGGTAGGCGGGGTCGACATCCGGCACATGGTCGCCGCGGTTCGAGAACGCCGGCACCTTCATATCGATATCGAGGCCAAAAACGTCGCGTACGGACAGCAGCTTATCGGGCACCGTCATCATCAGCTCGTCACGCGCACTTTCGTTCCGCTTGCTCATAACGCTCTCTCACAACCTCTCGCAAAGAAGGGTCTTATGGCATGCCGGGTAGGACCCGGCCAGAGGCACCATACAGCCCTGAATTATATGGGGATATGACCAACCCGCCGAAAGCCGAAAATCGGCTCAAGGGACCGCGGCCAGGCCGGCACGCAGCGTTTGATACGCTTGGTTGATGACCTTCATCCGGTTCTCCGCCTCGGCGGAGCCGCCGTTGGCGTCCGGATGGTACTTTTTCACCAGCGCTTTGTAGCGCTCCTTCAGCGTTTCCAGGGTCACTGGACCGGAAAGATCGAGCACCGTCATGGCCCGCGTGCGCGCGCCCGCGCCGCCCGGCGTGGCGCGGCTTTGCGCGTCTTCCGCGCGGGCCTTCTTTTTGTCCTCGAAATCGGTTCCGGCCGCGAAGCCGAAGGGATCATTGACGCGCCCGCCCGCCCGTCCGGCGCGGTAGCCGGCGCCGAGCGTGCCCAGCTTCCAGGTCGGACGTTCCCAGGTGGCGGCGCTGCGGATCTCGGCTTCCAGGTCGGCGACCGACGCGCCGGCATGGAAATCCCAGCGCGCGTTGTAGGCGCGCACATGTTCCAGGCAGTACATGACATAGTCCGCGAGTCGCCGGTCCTTCGGTGCCCGGTACTCGCCGGCGGCGGCGCAGCCGTCCCAGGCGCACGGCGTTGATGCCGCACTTTTGGCCCCTGTATTTTTAGCGGCGGAACAGGTGAAACGATCGCGTGTTTCGGACATGGGTTGAATATGGTGAGAGGCCTGAAAATCCGCAATCTTGTTTCTTTTTTCGCGCTGTGCTCTTGCTGTCCTCATGAGCATTTACGCCAATCGCATCCGCACCAAACTCGCCGAGTCCCTCGCCCCGACGCGCCTCGCGGTCGAGGACGACAGCAATCGCCATATCGGCCACGCGGGCGCGCATCCCAGCGGTGAAACGCATTTCAACGTGACGGTGGAATCGGCGGCCTTCGCCGGCAAGAACCGCGTCGCGCGCCAGCGCCTCGTCTACGGCATCCTCGCCGACGAACTGCGCGAGCGCGTGCATGCGCTGTCCTTGAAACTGACGGCGCCGGGAGAGTAACTAACAACTGTCATTGCCCGGCTTGATGTTTGTACCGCAGGCAATGACACTCGAGAGAAGATCGTTACTCCCCTCTATAAAACTCCGGATACTCCCGCTTCACGATGGCGCTGTCGGTCGCCCAGGTGTGGCAAGTGTTGAGGAAATGCGGCATCGAACGCGGCTGGCCCTTGGCTTGCGTTTCGCTTTGACGCTTGAGCCGGGCGCGCACCATGGTTTGCATCAGCGTCGTCGCCACCGGCCCGATCAGCGAGCCCATGTGCGTGCAGCCGTTCACGGCGCCCAGAAGGTTCGCGACCTTCTGCGTGAAGCCGGGTTTGATCACGAGGCCGGTGAGCTTGCCGTAGGCGGGCGCGATCGACGGGCAAATGCGCCACGGATGAAAGTCCATCGAGGCTTGCGACGCGGTGATCGTCATCTTGGAATCGACTGTAATCCGCAGGTGCATGTCGTGGATCGGCTCGCCCGCGGGGATCACGGATTCATTCTGCGAGCTGGCGCCCCAGGTGCTGATCGTCTCGGTCTTCACATCCGTCAAACGGCCGTCGACATCCCACTGGCCGTCGGCGCGCTCATAGCCTTGGCAGACGAGGGTGCGTTTGTGCATCAGCTTGCGCGGGGCCGGGGCCGGAAGCGGCATCACGCTTCTCCCGTGTAATGGCTCGGGAACTGATCGCGCGTGACCTCGCCGTCCGACTTCCAGGCGTGACACTGATCGATGAAGAACGCCGGCACCGGTTCGCCGCGCGCCTCCTTGTCTTTCAGCGCCTTGTAGGCGTTCGGCGACAGGAGCTGATAGGCGGTGTTGGCCATGGGGCGCAAAAGGTCGACGAGATGTACGCAGCCTTGCGTGCCGCCGAGCGCCTCGCGCACCGCGCCGTTGAACCCCTTGCCGAGGTTCAGGCCGACGAGGCGCTGGAAATTCGGGGTGATCGAGGGGCACATGTTGAACGGCGTGTGGTCCATCGCCGCGGCCACTTCGCGGATCGTCAACCCGGCGTCGATGGTGATGCGCAGGCCCATGCCGTGCACGGGCACGCCGGCTTTCACGTCGCCGCGGTCGGTGCTGGTGAAGTCGTAAGTCTTCGCGTCGGTCAGCCAGCCGTCGATGTCGAACAGGCCGTCCTCGCGCTCGTACCCTTCGCAGGTGATCGTGCGCGTGTGAATCAGCTCGCGGTCGCTGGGCGGCGTCAAAGGCATTCGGCCGATATACGCGCGTGCGTCAGGCCCGGCAAGGGCAGGGCCGTTCTAGCCGCTATGCAGGGAAAATAGCGCTAAGCCGCCCCGTAACTCTCGCCATAGATATAGGCGTTGCGGTCCTTAAGGTCCTGTTCCAGTTCGCCGTTATAGACCGCGTAAAGATCGCGCACCGAGACCATGCCCACCACATGGCCGTTCTCGACCACGGGCAGATGGCGGTAATTGCGGCTTCTCATCATGCGGATGGCGTCCGAGGCGGTGTCGGCCGGCGCCAGCGTGTCCGGGTTCGCGGTCATGATCTCGCGCACCGGCGTCGCGTCCGGGTCGAGCCCGGCGGCGACGATGCGCACGGTCATGTCGCGTTCGGTGACGATGCCGACGAGCCGGTCGAGGTCCATAACGAGCACGGCCGCGATTTTCTTGTCGCGCATGAGGCGCGCGGCCTGGCGCACCATGTCGCGGGGAGACACTTTGTGCAGGGTCTGGTCGCTGATGACGTCGGGTACGATTCTTCGGATCATGACGCGCTCCTTCAATCGCCGTTGAAAGGGTAAGCACGACAAGCCTGACAGGTCCTTTGACGAGGACGTGTAAGGCCTCCTCGAGAACGAAACGTGAGTGTGACCCCGGCCCGGAAGGCGGTCAATGCCCGCCGGGCTGTTACGGAACGTGAATCAGCCCGAGCGGTCCGCCGCCATGGCTTCGGACGCGCTGTCGTCCTTGGCCCTGGGCGGCGTCACGCGCAGCAGGGTCAACTGGTTGCGCGCGCGGCGTAAAACCTCGAATCGGAAGCCGTGGAACAGGAATTTCTGGCCCGTCTCCGGAATGGTGCGGGCTTCGTAAAGCACCAGACCCGCGACGGTTGAGGCCTTGTCGTCCGGCAGCGCCCAATCGAACTCGCGGTTCAGGTCGCGCAAGGTGACGCTGCCGTCGATGAGATACGAACCGTTGGTCTGCGGGCGCACGCCGGCCACGGCGACATCGTGTTCGTCGCGGATGTCGCCGACGATCTCTTCCAGAATGTCTTCCAGGGTCAGCGCGCCCAGCAGCGTGCCGTACTCATCGACCACCATGGCGAAATGTTCGCGGCGCGCGCGGAAAGCGTTGAGCTGGTCGAGAAGGGTGGTCGTTGCCGGGATGAACCACGGCTTGATGGCCAGGCGCACCACGTCGACTTTTTCGGCCTGGCCTTCCACGGATTCCAGCGCGCGCAGCAGCGCCTTCGCATGGATGAGGCCGACGATATTGTCCGGCTGATCGCGCCACAACGGAATGCGCGAATAGGGCGAAGCCGCCATTTGTTCGATGATCTGCGCAATGGGAAGGTCCGCGTCGATGGTCACCAGCTTCTGGCGGTGCACCATCACATCGCTGACCGGATATTCGGCGAGGTCGAGCACGCTGCGCAGCATCGCGCGCTCGTGTTTGACCTCGTGGATGATCTCCTTGTCGGCCATCTGCACTTCGATGGCGCCGCGCAGCTCGGCCAGCACTTCCTTGGCTGAACGGGATACCGTCGTGCTCAGCTTGAACATGCGCAGCGCGCCGTTCACGAAGTATTCAATCGCCGCGTTGAACGGCTTGAACAGGCGCATGAGGATATACATGACGCCCGCGCATTTCAGCGAGGCGGAGGTCGTGTACAGCAGTGCATAGGTCTTCGGCAGGATTTCGCCGTAGATCACCACCAGCACCGTCATGATCGCGGTGGCGTAGAACACGCCCTCGGCGCCGAACAGATCGATCATCAGGCTGGTGGTCAGCGCCGAGGCCAGGATGTTGACGAGGTTGTTGCCGAGAAGGACGGTGGAGATCATCTCTTCGCGTTCGTCCAGCAGCTTGGCCACCGTGCCCGCGCGCGGATCGCCTTCGGACTCCAGCTGGTGCATCAGCGGTTTCGAGGCGGTGGTCAAAGCGGTTTCCGCGACCGAGAAGAAAGCGGCGACGGTCAGCAGCAGGAGAACCACAAAAAGCGTAAAAAACATGGCAAGTTCCTCACAAGGAACGGTGAAGCGGGAACGGTGAATTAAGACGCGAGGGCCGCGGTCAGGGTCGCGTCGAGCGCGGCGGCGGAAACGTCACGGGACATGAAGGCGTCGCCGATGCGGCGGGCCAAAACGAAAGCGACCGCGCCGTCCTTCATCTTTTTGTCCTGACTCATGTGTGCGGTCAGCATCGCCGCAGTGATCGCCCCGCGCGCGCCGGTGCGCGGCGGATCGACCGGCAGGCCCACGGCTTTCAAATGCGCGCGCGCGCGCGCGGCGTCGGCGGCCGGACAAAGACCCAAGCGCACCGAAAGGTCGAACGCCAGCGCCATCCCGATGGCCACGGCTTCGCCGTGCAAAAGATCGCCGCCGTAGCCCATCTCGGCTTCCAGCGCGTGGCCGAAGGTATGGCCGAGGTTCAACAGCGCGCGGATGCCGCCTTCCTTTTCGTCGGCGGCGACCACTTTGGCTTTGGCGTTGCAGCTCACAACGATGGCTTCGCGCAGCGCTTCGTGGCTTCCGTTCAGCGCCGCGGCGCCGTTCTGTTCAAGCCAAGCCCAGAAACCGGCGTCGCCGAGCAAACCGTATTTGGCCACTTCGGCGTAACCGGCCAGCAATTCGCGGCGCGGCAGCGTGGCCAGCACGTCCGTATCGGCGATCACCAGGCGCGGCTGATGGAAACTGCCGACCAGGTTCTTGCCGGCGGCGGTGTTGATGCCGGTCTTGCCGCCGACCGAGCTGTCGACTTGCGAGAGCAAGGTGGTCGGGATCTGCACAAAGTCGACGCCGCGCAGGAGGACCGAAGCGGCAAATCCGGCGAGATCGCCGATCACGCCGCCGCCGAGCGCGACGATCATGGTGCCGCGTTCGCATTTGGCCGCCAGCATCGCATCCAACAGTTTGGCGAGATGGCCGAAGTCCTTGCTCGCTTCACCGGCCGGCACGATGGCGTGATCGGCGCGGAGGCCCGCGTCCGTGAGCGCCTGGGTCAGCGGCGCGAGATACAAGGGCGCGACGTTGCTGTCGGTGACGATGAACACGCGCTTTTGTGAAAGCACCGGCGTCATGAGGGCCGGCGCGCGGGCCAGCAGATTCCGTCCCACATGGATGTCGTAGGACCGCGCGCCCAGCGGCACACGCACCACGGTCGCGGTTTCTGGCGAAGAAGGGGCCGTCATGGCGGAAGGCATCGCGGATCAGTCTTTCGTGGAAAGCGGCGCGCCTAAAAAGTCTTCAAGCGCGGCGAGCACGCGGACGCAGGTCACGGTCGGATTGTCATGGCCGGTTTCGACGGCGATGTCGGACTGGGCGTAGACGGGATAACGCGCGTCGATCAGGCGCGCGAGCACCTCACGCGGGTCGTTGCCGTTCAGGAGCGGGCGGTGCGTGCGGCCTCGCGTGCGTTGCGACAGGGTATCGAGATCCGCCTTCAACCATACGGAAACCGCACGCTCCCGAATCAGCGCCCGCGTGTCAGGGTCCATGAAGGCGCCTCCGCCGGCGGCCAGAATGCTTGGCGTGCCGTGCAGGAGGCGGGTCATGACCCGCCGCTCGCCGTCACGAAAGTAGGGTTCCCCGTACTTCTGGAAGATTTCACCGATCGAGCAGCCGGCGGCTTGTTCGATCTCGGCGTCGGCGTCGATGAAGGGCACCCCCAGGCGCCCGGCGAGGCGCCGGCCGATGCAGCTCTTGCCCGCCCCCATCAGCCCCACCAGCACGATGGTGCGGTCGAGCGCGCGGGCGTCCGCACGGCTCCCGTCGCTCTTGGGCGCCCCGCTTTTTTCGCTCGGGTTTTGGGTTTGGGCCATCTCGCTCATGAAATCGCGGGACTCAACGCCTTGTCATATCAATTAAGTCTTTGGTTGCATGGACATTATCACAGGCCTTCAGTAGTGTCTGCCCAACGGCTGGAACGTAAGATAAGGGCTCCTGGGGCATGGTGAAATTCGTCGTTTTGGGTGTGCTTGCGCTGCTGGTGGCTGGAGCCATCGTCCTTACCACCTGGGACATGCCGGCGCCGACGACCACCATTGAAAAAGTGATTCCGAATGAGCGTTTCAATAAATAAGGCGGCCACGGCGTTCGTTGGCGCCGCTTTTCTGCTGGGCTCTCAGGCGTTTGCGCAAAACGCGCCTGTCTCACTCCTTCCGTCGCCGGCGCCGGGCGATGCCGCTCCCGCCGAGCCGCCCATGTCCGATAACGTGCCCGATGACGCGGAGCCGGCCGAAGACTCTTCCGTGCCGGCCATTTCCTCCAGCAGCCTCGAAGCGCCGAGCACCGACCGGATCGGGCTCATCGACGCCGCCGGCGGCGGTTTCTCCGCCGACATGTGGCGCGGCACCGACCTCGAGCTTCTGCGCCGCGTGCTGCCGCAACTTCCGCGCCGCATGGACTCCCTCGCGCAGCGCCGTCTCGCGCGCGCCCTGTTGCTTTCGGCCGCCGCGCCGCCCGTCTCGTCGAGCCCGGCCGCGCCGCCGGTGGTCGGCGGCGACAACGCCAGCCCCACGCCGCCGGCGCCCCCCGCCCAGTGGCTTCTCGAAACGCGTCTCATCGGTCTTGCCGCCATCGGCGATTGGAACGACGCGCTCGCGCTGATGGATCTCGTGCCGGCCGATCAGATGACCGACGGCTTGCGCAAGCTGCGCGCCGACGGCTCGCTCATCTCCGGGCGCACCAACGACGCCTGCGCCGAGGCGCAAACCGCCTTGAGCGCCACGGGTGACGCTTATTGGCAGAAGATCCAGATTTACTGCAATTTCGCCAACAACCAGGCCAGCGCGGCGTCGCTCGGCCTGTCGGTGCTGCGCGAGCAGGGCGTGCAGGATCCTTTGTTCTTCTGGACGGTCGATCTCCTCAACGGCAATCGCCGCCTGAGCCCGCCCAATCTCGGCCGCCCCGAGCCTGTGCATCTCATGATGCTCGCGAAGGCCGGCGGACCCGTGCCCGATGCCATTATCCAAGGCGGCGATCCGACGACTCTCGCCGTCGTGTCCGGCATCGCGCCGCCGCCCGAGGACAAGAACGACAAGACGCCCGCCGCGCAAAAGGCCGAGCGTGCGAAGCTCGCAGCGGAATCGCGCGTCACCGTTGCCGAGCGTGCCGTCGCCGCCGGCACCCTCGATGCCGAGCGTCTGCGCCGTCTGTACCGTCAGATGAACCTCAAGGACGAAGCGCCGCCGGCGTTGGCCGCCGTTACGGTCGCCACTGTCCGCGAACGCGTGTTCCTCTTCCAAACCGCGCTGGCCCAAAATGTCCCGGCCGCGCGCGCCGAGGTCATCGCCCGCGCCATCGATCTCACGCGCGCCGACCGCGGCATCAAGGGCCCCGATCTCATCACCGTGGGCCGCCTCTACGCGCCGCTCATTCTCGAAATCCAGCCGAGCCCGGACCTGATCTGGTTCTCGGGCGCCGCCGCGCGCGCATTGCTCGCCGCCGGTGAACTCGAAAAGGGCCGTGAATGGCTCGCGCTCGCCCGCTCCATGGCGCGCACCAGCATCGAAGCCGGCCAGGTGGCCGACGGCCTGTGGCCCATCGACCGTCTCATGACGGAAGGCGCGCCCACGCGTATTCCGCCGCAAGCGTTGCAAGCCTGGCGCGAGACCGCCCCCCAGGACCGCCGCGCCGAATATCAGGGCCTCCTTCTCAACGTGCTCACCGCTGTGGGGGAACCCATCACGGCGGCCGATTGGCTCCCGGCGATGGACAACTCGGCACCGGCCGTGACCATGACCGTCACGCCGCCGCGCATCGTCAATGGTTTGAAACTCGCCCAGCGCGACAAGCGCGTGGGTGAAACGGTGGTCTTTGCCTTGCTCGCGCTCGGTGAAGAAGGCCCGTCGTCCGTCGAACCCGCGGCCCTGCAGGAGGTTATCGCGGCGCTGATGGCCGTGGGCCGCGAACACGACGCCCGTGCGCTGGCGGTTGAAGCGCTGCTTGTCGAAGGGTTGTGAGCAGAGTGCCTGGCCCCGAAAAGTGTGAAGCGGTTTTCGGGCAAGGCCGGGCACATTAAAAAAATGGAGCAGACGCCGAGCAGGTTGGATGCTTCGTCATGAGCAACTCACGCCACGTTGAGAATTTCCTCGAGATGCTCGCGGTCGAGCGGGGGGCGTCGCCGCGCACCCTCGAGGCCTACCGCCGCGATCTCGACGATGTCACCGGCGTGCTGAAACACGATCCCGCCACGGCCGATAGCGAGGGCCTGCGGCGTTATCTCGATCACATGAACACCATGGGCCTCGCGCCGCGCACCGCGGCGCGGCGGTTGTCCTGCCTGCGCCAGTTCTTCAAGTTCCTCTATGCCGAGGGCGTGCGTGCCGACGATCCGGCGGCCGCGTTGGAAAGCCCGCGCCTGGGCCGCCCCTTGCCGAAATATCTGACGGCGGAAGAGGTGGAGCGCCTGCTGGCCGCCGCGCGCGGCCTCGAAGGGCGCCAGGGCCTGCGCGCCGCGGCGATGCTCGAGCTTCTGTACGCGACGGGCCTTCGTGTCTCTGAGCTCGTTTCGCTTCCGCTCAACGCCATGCCGCGCAACACACCGGCCATCATCGTGCGCGGGAAGGGGAATAAGGAGCGCATGGTGCCCGTCGGCGAGGCGGCGCTCGGCGCGCTCACGGCTTATCTCGACGTGCGCGAAAGTTACATCCCGAAGGCGGCAAAAAGTTCGCGCTGGCTTTTTCCATCCGATAGCCGCGAAGGCTATCTCACACGCACCGGCTTCGCGCTTCTGTTGAAGGAGATCGCGGTTGCCGCCGGAATCTCACCCTCTCGCGTCTCGCCGCATGTGCTGCGCCACTCCTTTGCGACCCATCTGCTCGCCAACGGCGCCGACTTGCGCGCACTGCAACAAATGCTTGGGCACGCGGACATCTCGACCACACAAATCTATACCCATGTGCTCGACGAACGCTTGCGCCGCCTCGTGACCGAAAATCACCCGCTCGCCGACATCGTGCTGTAGAACTCTTCACTTCCTCGGCGTGCCCGCGGGCAGAAGCGCGGCGCTCTGCTGCATACGGCGCAAGACGCGCCCGCTCACGGGCGCGCGTGCGGGAATATAGTTGACCGGCACATCGGCCTTGCCGGCGCTGCGCAGTCCCGCCATTGATTGATCTCAACCGCCGCCGCCGCGCTTGATATAAATCGACTTTTCAACGTGATTGATGTGCCGTGAAACCGAGAACCGTCATCGTCAACGATAAGATGCAGCGGAACTACCGCTACGAACTCACCGCGCCCATGGGCAGGAGGTTCGATCCCGAGTTCACGCCCGATCTGACGCCGAAACAGATGTTGCGCCTCGGTGTGTTCGGCGGGAAGTACATGACCGACTGCCGCAAGGAATTCCCCGCCGACTGGTTCACCCACGCCCAGCTCGCGGCGGATAAACGGGACAACGATCTCAACTTCTTCCGCATCGACGCCAGCCAGCCTTTGTCGGAATGGCGGCGCAAGGGATGGATCTGCGAGGACGATCCACGCGGCTGGTTCCAGTGGTACTGCCGCTACTACATGGGCCGGCGCATGCCTGCCGAGGACGAGCGCCAGATCAAACGCTGGAAAGCGATCCGCCGCCACATCGGCCAGATCAAAAAGAACTGCGAACCGGGCGACCTATGGTGCCGCAAACGCCAGCGGCAAGCCTTGCTCCACTGGGCCTACGACAGCCGGAAAATCTAAGAAGTCCATCCCGCCGCGCCGGCTTGTCCGCCGGAGCTTTAGCGAAGGCGGATGCGCCGAAAAAGCTTCGATCCGGTTATTTAATCTACCGCGGGTTACGCCGCGGCGGCCTCACCAGGGTTTTTGGCGGGGCCTTTATCCGGATCCTTATCCGGATCTTTATCGGAATCTTTATCCGGGTCCGGAATGGGGATCAGCTTGGGCTGTGGCCGCGGCTCGTTGCCGAGGCGGACATCGAACCGGCGCACGAACATCCGCCACCACACAGGATGGCCGATCTTGAGGGCCGAGGTGACCTGTTCATGGGCATCCTTGTTCGGGATCAGCCGCACGGCGGTCTTCGCCGAACCCAGCAAGATGCGCATCACCTTGGCGATCAGATAGTCCGGCACCTTGCCGTGCAGCAGAAGCTGGCCCATGCCTAAGCGGCCCATCACGCCCAGCACGACATGCGACACCCGCACGTCATGGCGCGCGCCGGCCGCGTCGGCCTGCACCAGCACTTCGCGCAAAATGGCGTCGGCTTTCCCCGGCGGGAACAGATCGACGATCTTGGAGGCCTCTAATGCGACAAGACCCGCGAAGTACCACGGGTCCGGTTTGGTTAGGATCGGGCGGTAATGCGAATAGCCCGATCGGTGGCGCATGCTCGCGCGCACGAAGCCCGAGACTTCCATCAGGTCGCTGACGAACCAGGACGCGGCGTCTTCGGCCGTCAGGAATGTGCGCGCGGCCGGGGGCAGCGGCGGCGGGGCGGGGCTGCGTGCGCGGCGGCCGCCCCGGGTCTTTTTGGCGATGCTCCGCCCCGCGCCGGCTTTACCCTCTTCGGGTTCCGCCGGTTTAGGCTCGGTCGCTGGCGGGCCATCTTCAGCCATGCCGGCGACTTTACGCGATATCGTGAAATCGGCAACCGCTTCACAGTGGAATGCGCGGGCAACCTATGGTTAAACGCCTGCGCCCGTAGCCGCTGAAAGATCGCATGTGCCGCCGCTTTTGACGCTGTCCGACATTCACCTGACCTTCGGCGGAACGCCGCTTCTGGAAGGCGCCGAGATCGCCATCGGCCCACGAGAACGATTGTCGCTCATCGGCCGCAACGGATCGGGCAAATCGACACTGTTGAAGATCGCCGCCGGTCTTGTGGAAGCCGACCGCGGCGAACGCGTGGTTCAGCAGGGCGTGTCGGTGGCCTACTTGCCGCAGGAACCGGACCTCTCCGCCTATCCCAACGTGCTGGCCTACGTGGAAAGCGCTTTCGCCGAGCACGACGATCCGCATCGGGCGCGCACGCTGCTCAATCACCTCGGTCTTTCGGGCGAGGAAAATCCCAAATCGCTGTCGGGCGGTGAGGCGCGCCGCGCCGCGCTCGCGCGTGTGCTGGCGCCCGCGCCCGACGTGCTCCTGCTCGACGAGCCCACCAACCACCTCGATCTGCCCGCCATCGAATGGCTGGAAGAAGAACTGAAGCGTTCACGATCCGCGCTCGTGCTCATCAGCCACGACCGGCGCTTCCTCACCAACCTCGGCACCGCGACCGTATGGCTGGACCGCGGGCGGACGCGGCGCCTCGATCAAGGCTTCGCCGCGTTCGAGGATTGGCGCGACGAGGTCCTGGCGCAGGAAGAACTCGAGCGTCACAAGCTCGACCGCAAGATCGCCGCCGAGGAGCATTGGATCCGCCACGGCGTTTCCGGCCGCCGGAAACGCAACGTCCGGCGTGTCGCGGCGCTCGCGGACTTACGCCAGGAACGGCGTGAAGGCCGCCGCGTCGCGGGCACGGTTGAAATGACGGCAACCGACGCGGCCATCTCGTCGAAGCTCCTGATGGAGGCCAAGGGGATCTCCAAATCCTTCGGCGAGCGCACCGTCGTGCGCGATGTGACGATGACGGTTCTACGCGGCGACAGAATCGGGATCGTCGGCCCCAACGGCGCCGGCAAGACCACGCTGCTCAAACTTCTCACCGGCGAACTCGCGCCCGACACGGGCACGTTGAAGCTCGGCGCCAGCCTCGAGATCGTGACCTTGGACCAGCGCCGCGAAGCGCTCGACGTCAACGGCACCCTCATGCAGAACCTCACGCGCGGCCACGGCGATCATGTGATGGTCGCCGGAAAGCCGCGCCACGTCGTCGGCTATATGAAGGACTTCCTGTTCACGCCCGAGCAGGCCAACACGCCGGTCGCTGTGCTTTCCGGCGGCGAGCGCGGACGCCTGATGCTCGCGCGCGCGCTGTCGTTGCCCTCCAACGTGCTGGTGCTCGACGAACCGACGAACGATCTCGATCTCGAGACCTTGGACCTCTTGCAGGAAATGCTCGCCGACTACGCCGGCACGGTGCTGCTCGTCAGCCACGACCGCGATTTCCTGGACCGCGTCGCCACCAATGTCGTCGCCTTTGAAGGCGATGGGCGCTGGCAGCTTTATCCGGGCGGTTATGCGGACATGGTCAATCAGCGCGGCTACGGCGTACAGGCGCTGTCGCAACCCACCCGTCCCGCCGCGAAGGCCGAAAAACCCGCTTCGGACGACCTTGCCCCGGAACGCCAGCAGAAACGCAAACTCACCTTCAAGCAGAAACATGCGCTGGAAACCCTGCCGGCGCGCATGGAACAGCTGCGCAAGGACATCGCGGCGGCGAACAAGAAGCTCGCCGATCCCGCGCTCTATAGCCGCGATCCCAAGGGTTTTGCCGCGGCGTCCGAGACGCTGCACACGGCCGAAGCCGATCTCGCGGCGGCGGAGAACGAGTGGCTGGAGCTTGAGATTCTCCGGGAAGAGATCGCGAACGCGTAGTTACGCGGTTTCCGGATGCACCGGCGCCGGCCGGTGCGCGCCGACGCACAGGATCACGCTCGTCACCAAAAGCGCGATGGCCGCGCTTTCCAACAGCGTCGGGAAGCGCCGTTCCCACAGGAAACCGTAGAGCAGCGCGAACAGCGTTTCGAACAGGATCATCTGGCCGACCAATGTGGACGGCAGATAGCGGCTGGCCATGTTCCAGAACATGTTGCCGATGATCGACGCCGCCAGCGCGATCCCCGCCGCCGTGGCGATGAATCTCATCCAGTCGTCGGTGTGGTGCGCGGCGTCGGAGAATAGGAAGGCCGGGGCGACACAAAGCAGCGCGAGCGAGCCCGTCACCACGCCGCCCAGCAAATTCCAGTCGTGGCCGGAAATGTGCTGCACCCGCGCCAGCCAGCGTGTGTTCGCCACCGCGAAGGCGGTCCAGCAGCACAGCGCTCCGACCGCCGCCGCCACACCGACGAGGCGCGTGCCTTCATCGCCCGTCACCGACGGCGGCGCTTCGATGGAAACGCAGATGCTGCCGATGGTCCCCAGCACCAGCGAGGGGACAAGTTTGCGCAGTGGGATCGCGCCTTTGTCGAAGCTCGTAATGACGGTGACCGTCACGGGCAGGAAACCGATGACGACCGATGTCATCGCCACGCCGCCGCGCTGCACGCCGGTTCCCAGCAGGAAGAAGTAGACGATATTGCCGACGAAGCTCATCCACGCAAGCGCCCGCCACTCGCGCAGTCCCAGCGTCGCGACGATCGCGCGCCAGCGCGGGGCGATCAAAAGCGCCGAGATCAGCCCGTAGGTGACGTAACGCGCGACCGCGAGTTGGAAGGGCGTGAAGTCGCGCGTGAAGTTCGGAGCGAGGAACACGGTCCCCCACACCGCGCCCGCGGCGGCGCCGCAGGCGATGCCCAGCCAAAGATTGCGCGCGTTCATCCCCGGCCCCACGTCCCCGCGTCGCCAAACACCAGGGCCGCGCCGGACGGCGGCGCGCCCCCGCTTTTCGGGGCCGTGACTTTCAAGATGGTCTCGAACAACGCCGTCGCGCCCGGCGAAAGATAGAGATGTACACCGGCTTCGTCCGCGACCTCGAACACGGCGGCATTGCGGGGCTGGCCGGCGCGCTCATACGTTTGCGCGAACGCGGTTTTCAGCGTCGCGGCGGCGTCCATGCTCACATCGAGGCGTTTCCACGTCATGGCACGAGCTTTATGTCAGCGGGGGTGGCGAAATCACAGGATATTTTACCCGAGGCCTCCTCCCGCTATAGTAGAGCCAGGAGATGGAGGGGGTTAAGAATGACGGTCGGGTCTGGGCTGCGCGGCTCTTTTCCGCTCACGATCGAATCCATCGATAAGGAACTGAAGTTCATCGCGCCCGGCACATTCGGGCTCGGCGTGCTCGGTCACGACGGCCGCTTCATGCTGCTCTACGTGGGCCGTTCCGATTCCGACGTGCGCAAGGCGCTCAAGACCTTCGTCGGCAAGGCGAACCGCTTCAAGTTCGAGTACTACGACGATCCCGAGCAGGCCTTCTTCAAGGAATGCGAGATCTTCCATTTCATGAAACCCAAGGCGAACAAGAGCCATCCGCAGCGCGCCGAAGGCATGCCCTGGCGCTGCCCGCATTGCGGGGTTTATTAGGCGTCTTCGGTCTAGTTAAGGGTTTTTTCCCCATTCCTGACCCTGCCGCCCGGTGATACATAGAGAATCTATGTCGACCGGGTCCAACGCCTCATCGCCGATGAAGCAGCCGTCCGCGGCGCTGGTGCGCGCGGTCACGCGCATGCTCGGGCCCCTCGTGCGGCTTCTGATCGCGCGTGGCATCACCTTTTCCTACCTCTCTGGTCTTCTGAAGACGGTCTATGTCGCCGAGGCGCAGAAGTCGCTGGCCGCGGCCGGCGAAGTGCCCACGGTCAGTCGGCTTTCCATTGTCACGGGCCTGCAGCGCAAGGACATCAACCGCATCCAGAGCGTGCCGCCGCCGGAGCTTAGTCCTCCGGCCGCCGTGTCGCTCGGCGCGCGCCTGATCGGCATCTGGACCGGCGACCGTAAATTCCGCACCGCGAAGGGCGGGCCGGCCGCGTTGCCGCGCGCCGCGAAATCCGGAACCGCCTCGTTCGACGCCCTGGTGCGCAGCGTCTCCACCGATGTCTCGCCGCGCGTCATCCTCGACGAATGGCTGCGCCTGGGCCTGGTCGCCGTCGATGCCAATGAACACATTCGTTTAAATGCTGGGGCCTTCGTCCCGCAGCGCGGCTTCGACGAGAAGGTCTATTTCCTGGGGCGCAATGTCGGCGATCACATCGCCACCGTGGTTCACAATGTGCTCGGAGAAGGCGAACCGCATCTCGAGCGCGCGGTCTATTACGACAAGCTCACCGCCGACAGCGTTCAGAAGCTGCAAAGCCAGGCCGCCGAGCTTGGCATGAAGACGCTGCTGGCGCTGAACAAGGAAGCCTTGAAATTGGCCGACGCCGATGAAGGCAAGAAAAACGCCACCTACCGCATGGCGCTCGGCATCTACTACTACCAGGGCCTCGACGAACCGCAGTCCGACGGTCCGGACAAGGCCAAATGACCCCCGCCCTGCGCCTCCTGCTTGGCGCGAGTGCGCTGGCCGTGCTGTCGTCTTGCGCGGGCGGGCCGCTTCCTTTCGCGTCATGCAGCTTCACGCCGCCGGGGCCGCGCAGCCTCGATGCGCTCCAACTGGTATCCACCGACCGCGGCCTGGGCGGCAGCGGGATCGGAACGGAGGATCGTGGGCTCGGCGGATCCGGCATCCGTGCGGGGATCATCGGCGTCGTCACGGGCTTTGGCTCGCTCTGCGTCAACGGTTACGAGGTTGAACTCGACGAAGCGTCCGTCGTGACGCTGGAAGGTCATCCCGCGACCGAGGCCGACATCCACCTCGGCCAGTTGGTCGTCATCGAAGCCGACCAGAGCGAGGGCAAACTCCGCGCCGCCAGCGTCGATGTGCGCCTGGCCGCCCTGGGGCCGGTGTCCACCGTCAGCGCCGACGGCAAAACACTGACCGTGCTTGGCCAAACGGTCCGCCTCGCGGACATGACCGCCGGGGCCGGAGAAAAGGCCGCGCCCGGCGATTGGGTCGCCGTGTCCGGATTGCGCGACGCCAACGCCGTGATCGAGGGCACCTCGGTTGTGCGTCTGCCGCGGGCCGGCACGCATGCGATGGTCGCGGGTGTGGTCCGGGATGGCCGCGTGGCGGGGCTCGACATCGGCGCCCACGCCGCCGCCGCGGGCGATGCCGTGATGGTGGATGTGCGCCCCGCCGACGGCCGCTTCACGGTTGCGAGCGTGCGCCCGCAAGCCGGGACGCGTTTTACCGCCGGTGTGCGCGAGGTGTCCGTGCAGACCTTCGTGCCGGGCGAGCGGCTCATGGGCCTGCGTATTTCGCCGACCGAAGTCAGGCCGGTCGCGGGGCTTCCCGTTCAGTTGGAAGGCCGCCTGGCCATGGGCAATACCTTCATTCCCAACCGCGTCATGATTCCCGCGCTGCCGCGCGACGGCCAGTTCGCGGTGCGCAACATCCTCATGGACCGCGACGCCATCTTCCGCGGCGCCCTGCCCACCGATCCCGTGATCCCGGCGCTCGTGCCGCCGACGCTGCCGCCAACGCTACCGAACGAAACGCGCCCGCCGGTTCCGCCGCCGTCACCTTGAAATTCGGCCCATAAAAAAACCCCTCCCACCCGAAGGTGGAAGGGGTTTTCGTGATCGTTAACGGCGGTGTTTAGAACCGCTGACGATACGTCAGCGAGATCGTGTGGCCGAGATAGTCGCCGGCCTTTTCCGCATCATAGTCCAGCGACAACGTCGACAGGCGGCGTTCCCAGGTTGCGCCCACGCCGCCGCTCATGATGTTGGAGGCGGGCGTCGCGCCCTGCAGCACGAACGGCGTGCCGTTGCCCGACAGGATGTCGCCCGCCACGAAGCGCGCGCGCACCAGCGTGGGATCGCGGTCGAACTCGTGCGCGTAGTCGACGCGCGCCTGAAGGGCCAACGTGTTCGCCGTGTTGAACTGGATACGGTGCTCGGCGGTGGCGCCGGCGCCGCCGCGAATCGAGGTGAACGAACGGCTGTCGTAGCGCAGGTCCACGGCCGGTCCGCCGCCGTTCTCTTCATACGAGTGGCGGAAGATGTTGTGGTATGCGCCGCGCAGGTAGGCCGTCAGCACGGTGCTGCCGACGTTCGTGGCGGTGCCGAGGTCCACGACCCCGCCCCACTGATAGCCCGGCGACTTGCCGTTGGTCTGGCGCTCGATGGTATCGAAGGCCACGGTGCGGCCGTCGCTGTAGCTGTTGAAGCTGTAGCCCAGCGTGCCCTGGACGTAGGCGAAATCGAAGTTGCTGCGGCCGTAGAAGTCGAGGCTGGTGGTGGACAGCTTCACGGCCTCGGTCCCGCGGTTTTTCTCTTCCGCGTTTCCGAAGGTCTGGCTGATGCTCATGCCGACGATCGTCTCATCGCCCATGATGGCGTCGACGCCGGCCGCGAAGCCGAGCGAGAACACATCGTAACCGGGCGAGGCGCCTTGCGCGTCGCCCGAACCGAAGCTCGTCACGTTCTGCAGCCAGAAGCCCGAACGGAAGCGGCCCAGGGGATCGGTCTTGTTGGTCAGGAAGCCGCCCATGCGGCGCTGGATCGCGCCTTGCGACAGACGGCGCGAGGTCAGCGCGACGCGGCGCGCGGCGTCGCTGGTGTCCGGCACCATCTCGGCCAGCGCGGCCTCGAACTTGGCCTGATCCGTGTAGGCGGCCATGACGCCGGCGAAGTCCGTATCCTGGCCCAGTCCGGCGACGGAACTGTCGTAGACGGACCCGAGGAGGGGGGAGAGTCCAAGCTCCGTCGCCGTTTTCCGGGTGATCCGGTATTGCAGGATGTTCCGGTTCGTATCCCCGAGGCGGATCTCGCGCTTGTACATGACGGTCGAGCCCGGCTGCAGGCCGGCCAGATCCGCGCCCAAGGTCAGCGACTGGGCTTCCATGAGATTGACGGTGAACTGATCGACAACCGCGCCGGTGACGGTGGTCTTCAGGGTCGTGCCGCTGTCGACGATGAGGTTGCCCGCGGCCTTGATGCCGCCGACGGTTTCATTGAGCGCGTCGATGGTGAAGTTGATGGTCGAGCCGCCCGCGATGCGCCCGTTCGTGATCGCCACGCCGGAGGTCGTCGGGATGGTGAGGGTGCTGCCGTTCACCTCGAGGTTCGCCGTGCCCGCGCCGAGCAGCAGTCCGCCTTCCAGCGTGCTGTTGGTCAGAGTCACGGTATGCGCGCCGTCGCCGAGGTCGAGATTGCCGGTGAGGGTGGTGTTCGCGAGAGAAACGTTATCGTTGCCCGCGCCCATGCTCACGTTGCCGAGCAGGATGCCGCCCGTGCTGTTCAAGGTATCGACGCCCGAACCGAACAGCAGGGTGCCCGCGAACGAGCCGCTGTTGCGCACCGTCACGCCAGAAGTGTTGCGGCTGACGTCCAGCGCGAGGGCCGCGCCGGTGCCTTTACGGCTGGCAATGATCTGGCCGTCGTTCTGCAGCGAGGTGAGCGTGCCCGAGTAATCGATGATGCCGTAACCGCTGTAGACCACGCCGTGCGAGTCGCCCTGAATCTTGCCGGTGTTGACGATCTCCGGCAGGCGTCCGCCCTCTTCGATGATGATGCCGTACGCATCGCCGCCGCCGGAGCCGGACGTGCCGCTGTCGGCGTTCTCGCCCGAATCCACGCCGCGGCCCAGGATGAGGCCGCTGTTGAACAGCGTCGGCACGCTGGCGTCGTTGCCGATCCGGATGCCCTGGCCGGTGAAGTCGCGGCTGTTGGACGTGATGTCGCCTTCGTTGCGGAAGCCGCCGTCGAGAGTCGTGCGGTAGGTCGTGTTGCCGGCCTGCGTGCCGGTGATGTTCACCGCGCGCACCGGCGCGGTGGCCTTGGTCGCGGTTTCCACCGCGATGTTGCCGCGCGCGATGATGCTTGCGCCGGTCGCATTGCCGGCCAGGCGGCCGACGGTGATGTTCTGGTTGCCCGAGGGGCCGCCCTGTCCGACGAACAGGCCTTCGCCCGCGCCGCGCACGCTGATTTCCGAATCGGCCGGCGTGCCGTCGGCGAACACGGTCGCCGGCTCCAGTTCTTTCCGGACGCCGTTGCCTTCAAGGTAGATGCCGTTGACGTTGCCCGCGACCCAGATCGCGCGGCCGCCGCGCACCGCGGGAACGGCGGTATCGCCTTGGGTCGTTGCGACGGCGCCGGTGCCGATGGCGCCGCGATGGATGAGCGAGCCGCCCACGCCGCCGCCGGTGTAAATGCCGACGGCATCCTGGCCGGTGACGTCGATGCGTCCGCCGTTATTGATGGTGCCCGAGATCGCGCCGGTCGCTCTGATTCCGTACGTGTCCTGGCGCGTAAGCTTGATGGCGCCGTCGTTGAGCAGCGAGCCGTTCATCGTCGAAAGGATGGCGATGCCGGTCGAGCCGTTGCCGCCGACGGTCAGCGCGCTGTTCGCGCCGCGCGTGATCGAGCCGTTGAAGGCGCCCGTGCCGCTGACTTCGATGCCCGTGCCCATCACATACTCGGGCCACAGGCTGCTCGATTGCGCCGGGCCGGGAAGATTGATGACGCCGTTGTCGGCGAGGCTGCCGGTGATGCCGCCGTTCGTATTCACCAGCACGCCCAGCGCGCGGTTCTCGGCGGTGACTTCGACGGTGCCGTTATTGGTGAAGCTGTTGCTGCTGTCGATTGTAACGGCGGGTCCAGAGCCGACCTTGATGCTGCCTTCGGGGGCAAGGGTGAGGTTCCCGGGGGCCGAGCCGTCAGCCCTGGACGTCGCCGCGGGGCTGGTCCGTGCCGTTGAGATCACCGCATCGCCGGCCTGGACGGCGGTGGAGGCGAGCGAGCCAGCCACAGCCAACGAGACGTACGAGACACCCAGTCGGAAACGCTTCTTAACGGACAAAACAGCCCCCTTTTCGCTTCATGGGTAAAATACCCATTATTGTGGCATGACTAAGGCAGGGACCCCCGGCGCATCGCCGGACGGCGCCCGGCCCCCGAATCAGGCGGATATGTGCCACACGACATCGCAACTGTCATTTTTCCCGAGCTACAATGGCTGAGATTTGAACCTGGGCGGCGAGGGATAAGTTGATGCGTAAGGCTTTTTTGGCCGGTTTTTGTGCTGTAACGCTGGCGGCCGGCAAAACCGTCGCGGCCGAAGGGCCGCAAAACTTAAAGCCGGCCGAAGGGCCGCAAAATCTAAAGCCGGCGGAGATGCCGCCGAAGCTATTTGTAGCCATCTCGGTCGACCAGTTCTCGGCCGACCTCTTCGCCGAATACCGTGGGCGTTTCACGGGCGGTTTCGCACGGCTTTTGAATGGCGGGGTTTTCCCCTCCGGCTACCAAGGTCACGCCATGACCGAGACCTGCCCGGGCCATTCGACGATTCTCACCGGTTCGCACCCGGCGCGCACCGGGATCATCGCCAACAGCTGGAGCGATCCGCGCGCCAAGCGCGAAGATAAAACGATTTACTGCGTCGAGGATGAAACCGTCGCAGGATCCACCTCGTCCAAGACCACGATCTCGCTCGTTCACATGAAGGTCCCGACCCTCGGCGACCGGCTAAAGGCCGTGACGCCGGCGACGCGCGTGGTCGCGGTGGCGGGCAAGGACCGCGCCGCGGCGACCATGGCCGGTCACAAAGCCGACGAGACCTGGTGGTGGCGGACCGCCGCGTTTCAAAGCTACACCGGGCGCAAGATGCCGCCCGCTGTCGTCGCCGCGAATAAAGCGGTGAAGGCCCGGCTTGACGCCGCGCGGCCCGCCTCGGACTTGCCCGAGGTCTGCAAGGCTTACGATAAGGATGTCGTGATCTCGCCCGCGCTGACGGTCGGCCGTGGCCGCTTCGCGCGCGCCGCCGGCGATACGAGCGCCTATCCCGCGAGCCCCGACGCCGACATGACCGTGCTTGATACGGCCCTGGCGCTCGCCAAGGAGATGAAGCTGGGGCAGGGCAAAGCCACCGATGTGCTCGCCGTGGGAATGTCGGCCACCGATTATGTGGGCCACTACTACGGCACCGCCGGGACCGAGATGTGCATTCATCTGCTCACCATCGACCAGGCGCTCGGCAAGTTCTTCGACGGGCTCGACGCCACCGGTGTGGACTACGCCGTGGTGCTCACGGCCGATCACGGTGGCCGCGACATTCCGGAACGTAGCAAGGATCACGGCATCCCCGGCGACACGCGCATCGACGGCAGCCTTGCCGCGGCCAAGATCGGCAAAACGCTGGCCGATGAATTGAAGTTGAGCGGCCCGGTGCTCTACGGCGATGCCTTGGGCCTCGGCGATTTCTGGATCGATCCAAAGCTGACCGATGCCCAGCGCGACGCGGTGCTGAAACGCGCCGTCGCGATCTACAAGGATAAGGAGCACGTACAGGCGGTGTTCACGCACGCCGAGATCATGGCGGCGCCCGCGCCCAAGACGCCGCCCGATGAATGGTCGCTGCTCGAACGCGCGAAAGCGTCCTACGATCCGCAGCGGTCCGGCGATTTTGTGATCATCCTGAAGCCGCGCGTGATGCCGGCGCTGCAATCGGCCAAGCCCTACACCACGATGCACGGAACGGCCTGGGACTACGACCGGCGCGTGCCCATCGTTTTCTGGCGCAAGGGCATGGCCCGCTTCGAACAGCCGCTGGCCGTCGAGACCGCCGACATCCTGCCGACGTTGGCGGCCATGGTCGGCCTCAAGATCCCGGCCGGTGAGATCGACGGACGTTGCCTGTTTGGATGCGCGGGCCCTTAAACGCCGACGCGGCGCGGATCCACGCCTTTTTCGCGCAAAGCCTGGATGGTCGCGGCGTTGTCGCGCTTCGAGAACTTCTTGCCCTCGCGATCCACCCGTAAACGGTGATGCGCGTAGGCGGGAACTGGCAGCGCGAACAGCGCCTGCAGCAGCCGGTGCACATGCGTGGCCGCGAACAGATCTTCGCCGCGCGTGACCAGCGTGATCCCTTGCACCGCGTCGTCCAGGGTGACGGCGAGATGGTAGCTGGCCGGCGTGTCTTTGCGGCCAAGCACGACATCGCCGAAAATTTCCGGCGTCGCTTTTTGTTCGCCGCGCGTTTGGTCGCGCCACGTCAGCGGGCCCGCGCCGTTCGCGGCCTCGTCCATGCGTAACCTCAGCGCATAGGGCGTGCCTTCATCCTTGCGGCGCTGTTGCTCCGCCTTTGAAAGATGGCGGCAGGTTCCCGGATACACCGGGCCTTCGGGTCCCATATGCAGATGCGGCGCGCTCGCGGCGCCCGCGATCTCGCGCTGAATGTCGGCGCGCGTGCAGAAACAGGGATAAAGCAGGCCGCGCCGTTCCAGGTCCGCGAGCGCGCTTTTATATGTGTCGAAATGCTCCGACTGCCGGCGCACGGGGGTTTCCCAGGACAGGCCCAGCCAGGCGAGGTCGGTGAAAATCGCGGTTTCGAACTCCGGCCGGCACCGGGTGCGGTCGATGTCTTCGATCCGCAGCAGGAACCGGCCACCCACCCCGGCCTTTTCGGCGGCAAAGCGCGCCGAAAAGGCGTGACCGGCGTGCAAAAACCCGGTGGGACTTGGGGCGAAGCGGGTGGTTTCGGCGGCCATGAAATTTTTGCGTCGCGTCTAAAGCACGGGCGAAACAGCCCTTTCTCGCCCTCATACCATATTTTGTATTTACCCCGCGCCCTGCTACACTTGGGCAGCTAGGGTTTGGGATATCAGTGGTGCTTTGAGTGTCGCTTGAAACCTGTCCAGCGTTGGTTCTGAACGCCGACTTCCGGCCTCTCAGTTACTTCCCTCTGTCGCTATGGTCCTGGCAGGAGACCATCAAGGCGGTCTTCCTGGGCCGCGTGCAGGTCGTCCAGGAATATGACCGCCTGGTCCGCTCGCCGACCTGGGAAATGAAGCTGCCCAGCGTCATCTCGCTCAAAAAATACGCGCCGATGGAACGTTCGCCCGCCTTCACGCGGTTCAACGTGTTCCTGCGCGATCACTTCAAATGTCAGTACTGCGCGACGCCGCATCCGACCAACGATCTCACCTTCGATCACATCATTCCGCGCTCGAAGGGCGGCCGCACCACCTGGCAGAACGTCGTGACGGCGTGCTCGGGCTGCAACCTCATCAAGGGCAATCGCCTGCCGCAAGAGGCGGGCATGTTCCCGTCGTACAAACCGTACCGGCCCAACTCGCACGAACTGCAGGAGATCGGCCGCAGCTTCCCGCCCAACTATCTGCATGAAAGCTGGCGGGACTATCTCTACTGGGATACCGAGCTGGATCCTGCGTAGCTCGATTTTACCGCCCCTCATTTACATTGAGCGCCGCGAGGGCGATGTCGCGCGCGACCGAAGCGCCGTTGGACGTGTTGGTCAGAACGACGACGGTCAAATGATCGTCCGGAAAAGTGCTCAGTGAGGAATTGAAGCCTTGGATGCTGCCGGTGTGGTTGACCATTTTGTGACCCGCCATGACACCGCTATAGAGGCCAAGCCCGTAGTTGGGCGCCGGATCCTTGCGCGGCTGCGGCGGGGGCGCGCCGGCCGGGCGCGAGACCGCTTCGCTCGCTAGGCGTCCATCCTTCAAGCGTCCCGGCGCGATCATCTCGGCATAACTTTTCGCGCTCACGACCTTGCCGCTCGAGAGCGCGTGATGCCAGGTCGCGAGGTCCGCGGCTGTCGCGCGCAGCGCGCCCGCGCCCCCAGGTACCGACATTGCGATGAAGTCGCCTTTGATATAGGCGCCGGGCTTGCCTGGAACCGCATCATATCCTTCCGCGCGGCGCGGCAGCACTTCGCGTTCGTCGTCATCGAGCGCCGTGTCGGCGGAAAGTCCCGCTTTGCCGATGACATTCTTTTGCAGGTAATCGCGCAGGCGCTCGCCGGTCACTTTTTCGACGATGGCGCCCGCGATGAAGTAGCCGGAATTCGAATAGCGCCACGCCGTTCCCGGCGCGAAATCGTAAGGCGGCTCGTTCGCCGCGATGCGCTTGATCATTTCGTCGGCGGTATAGGCCTGGCGCCACTTCGGCGCGTCCGGCATGTCTTGCGAGGTGTAGTTGAAGATTCCGGAGGTATGGGTCAGCAGGTGGCGGAGGGTCACTTCTGTCCCGCGCGGAAAGTCCGGATAGAACTTCGCGATGGGGTCATCGAGCTTCACCTTGCCCTGCTCCACGAGTTGCATGAGCGCGGCCGAGGTGAACTGCTTGGTGAGGGAGCCCACGCGCAGGATGCTGTCCACCGCCATCGGCACATTGTGCTCGAGATCGGCAAACCCGAATGCCTTGGCGTGCAGCATCTTTCCGTCGGATGCGATGCCGACCACCATGCCGGGCGTCTTTCCGGCGTTCACCCAGGCGGCCGCGACGGCATCCACGCGCGCCCGATCGGCGTCGCCGAAATTCGCGGCCCGTGCGCCTGTGGTCATCAGAACCAGGGCTGCGACGCCCAGCAACTTTGCAAAGCTTGTCATGACGCTCTCCCCCTTAGCGCGCCGCGCGGCGCGCGATCCAGAACAGTCCCATGCCCACCGCGACGATGCCGGCCACGATGCCCCATGTAGCCGCGGCCGCCTGTGTGCCGGCGATCACGCACAGAATGAGCGCGATGCCGGGAATGAGCAACCCGCCCGGCGGCCGGTAAGCTTCTTCCTGCGCCTCCCTGGACAGGATTTTGCGCAGCTTCGGCAACGCGAGAATACACAGGATGTAAATGAGGATGCGCGCGAGTGAGCTTGCCGCGGCCAGAAAGATAAAGCTGCTGGACGCGCCGAACACGAAGACCGCCAGGCCAAATAAAAGGATCGAATTGTCCGGCGTTGCGTATTTCGCATGTACGTGGCCGAACCAGCGCGGCAGCCATTCGTTCTCCGCTAGCGCGTAGGTCATGCGCGGCGAGGTCACCATCGCCGAGGCGACATTGCCCGCGACGGAAAAGACGGCGGTGAAGGTGATCGCCGCCGCGGCGGCCGGGCCGGCGAGCAGGGCGGCGGCATCCGCGAGCGTCTTTCCCTCCGCGCCGCCGTTCGGCAGCACGGCCACGTAGACGAGGGTGAGCAGCCAGTAGAGCAGGGCGGTGCCCGCCACGGTGATGACGAGGGCGCGCGGCAGGGAGCGGCGCGGGTCCTTGGTCTCGCCCGCCGTCACCAGCGCCGCCTCGAAGCCGACGAAGGCGTAGATGAACAAGAGCGCCGCCGCGCCCATGGCGCCGATCGAGGGCGCCGGGCCCGGCATGGCGGCGGGGCCGACCGCGAACAGGCCAAGACCGGCCAATGCGAACAACGGCAACAACTTCAGCACCGTGAAGATCGCGACGGTGCGCACGCCTTGTTTCACGCCGGCGATGTTGGCCGCCACGAGTGCGGCGCAGACAAGTCCGATGAAGGCGATCCGGCCGCTGCCGTTTGAAATCCACGGCCACGATGGGCCGAGGTAGGTCACGACGACATTGATGTTCGCGGCGATGGCGGTGACGCGGCCCAGCCACAGCATCCACCCCGACGCGAAGCCGGCCGCCGGCCCAAACGCGGCGCCGGCGTAAAGAACCGGTCCGCCGGAGTCGCGAAAGTAGCTCGCGAGTTCGGCGAACGACAGGGCAATGGTGATGAAAAACAGGCCGACCGCGAGGAACAGCCACGGCGCCCAGGCGCCGGTGGCCGCCGATACGGTCGCGGGCAGGACGAAGATGCCCGCGCCGATCATCCCGTTCAGCACCAGAAGCGCGGCGCCGAATGGCGTTATCGCGCGCCGAAGCGCCGATCTATTTTTCGTCATGCTGAAGCGATTCCCCCTTCTCTCCAATCGTAACCCTTCTTTAAGACCCCCGGTCTAAGACGGGCAGGGTAGGGCTTCCTTTAAGAAGCCGT
>JADZAK010000170.1 GCA_020852595.1 Rhodospirillaceae bacterium | reverse complement strand
AGCGCACTCGAGCTCTAACCCTGGCTCAATCTCTTCTTGATGAGCAACTTGCGATGCGCACAGGGACGGCCGGATCAATGGAGGGCTCTACATCTGAATTTTCTTGGAAAATTGAGAGAAAACCTCACCACATAACAAATCCAATCGTGGGCTTTCGATGGACTCAAATGGAAGTTAGCGTCGATGTGGAATGGGCGTCAGCGCGAGGTTCAGACGTACTGGAACTCAACGCAATCATGTTAATTCGGTAGGCACCGGAAAGCGCAACATCGTTGAGCGCTGTATCAATAAACTCAAGCATTTCCGCCACATCGTTACGCACTATAATCGGCTCGCTTCGGCCTACCTGACTTTTGCCACAATCGCTGCCGTGCGATTGTGGCTCAGGTTTCATGAGCTTACAGCCTAATTTCGGGCGCCTTGTTTTCTTGCGCCGGCAAGTCCTTTTTTAGAGATTCCAACCCTTGCGGGACGGCCCTCGGCCATGGCCTTATGGCTTCGATGAGGAGGCGTTGAACAAAGGTTGTCTCAACGCATAGGGGAGAACGCCGTGCGTTCTGCAAAATTGGGTTACGCCGTCGCCGCCCTGATAACGATGGCCGGCGGCGAGGAAGCCTACGCGCAACGCGCCGGCGAGAATGCGCTGGAGTCCGCGGAAGACGCCTTCGGCACAACCGTCGGCGGGGAAACCATCGGCCTTTATAGCGCCAGCAGCGCGCGTGGTTTCAGCCCCGTGCGCGCCGGGAACCTGCGGCTCGAAGGCTTGTATTTCGACGCCCGCGGGGGCGGCGGCGGCGGCGTGAAGCTTTCGAACCGGCTCGTCGGTCAAAACACGATCCGCGTCGGACTGTCGGCGCAGTCCTATCCCTTCCCGGCGCCGACCGGCATCGCGGACTACACCATCCGCGTGCCCGGCGATCATCCCGCTTTGAGCACCGTTTTCCGCGCAGGCTTCCCCGAAGTGGCCGCGTTCGAACTCGACACGCAAATGCCGGTCAACGAAAACCTGAGCGTCGGCGGCGGATTCAGCGTCGACCGGACCATGACCGACTTCGCGGTCACGAACTATAACCTCGACGGCGCGGTCATCGTGCGATGGAAGGTCAGCGACACGGTTCAGTTCATGCCGTTCTACAGCCGTCAACGTCAGTTCGGCAATGAATGGGGTCCCTTCATTTTCGCCGCGGGCGCCGATCTGCCGCCGAAGTACGACCGGTCGAAATCCCTGACGCAGACGTGGTCCGGCTTCGACAATGACGACGCCAATTTCGGCGCCATCAGCCGCGCGAACTGGGATGACTGGACCCTGAGCATGGGGCTGTTCCGCTCCATTTCATGGCGCCGCGGCGGCGAGTCCACCCAGCTGCATTGGCGCAATGTTCAGGCCGACGGCAATGCCGAGCTGGCTTACGTGCGCCTCTCCGGCCAGACGAACCCGAATGACAGCACATCCGGCGAAGCGCGCTTGACGCGCAGCTTTTCCGAAGGAAACCGCCGCCATACGTTCTATTTCAATACCCGCGCCAAGCGCGTTCAGAATGGATTCGGCGGCAACGTCACGCGCGTGATCGGTCCGGGGAACATCCTGAATCCGGTCATTCTGCCGGACCCGAACTTCGCGGCGGGGACACGCGGGCGCGAATACGTGCGTCAGTATTCGGGCGGCGTCAGCTATCAGGCGCTGTGGCGCGACGTTGGAGAATTCTCCGCCGGCGTGCAGCGTGCGCGCTATACGCGTTTCACAAGGATCGTCGATCCCACGCCCGCCGAGACGACGAACGAGTGGCTCTATAACGCGACCCTCGCCGCCTACGTGTCCAAAAGCCTTGTCCTGTACAGCGGCTATACGCGCGGCCTCGAAGACGCGCCGCGCGCGCCGCCCTTCGCCGTGAACGCCGGCGCCAGCGCCTCGGCGACCATCACCTCGCAAATCGACGGCGGATTCCGCTACACGATCATGCCGGGCCTGACCTTGGTCGGCGGCGCTTTCGAGGTAAAGAAACCGTTCTTCGACCTCGATCAAACGGGTTTCTTCAGAAGCCTCGGCAATGTGCGTCATCGCGGCGTCGAAGTCTCGCTGAGCGGCAGCCCCTTGCCCGGCCTTACCGTGGTGACGGGTCTTGTCGGCCTGAAGGCCCGTCTGTCGGGCGCCCTGGTCGACAACGGCGCCATGGGCGCCATTCCGCCCAGCACCGTGCCGCTGACGGGGCTTTTCACCGTGCAGTACGGGCCGCAGAGCTGGAAGGGATTCTCGCTCGATGCGCGCTTCAGTTACGAGGATCCGTACACCGCGAACGTCGAGAACACCTTCAAGTCCGCCTCCGTGCGCACGGTCGATGCGGGCGCACGTTACCGCTTCAAACTCGCGGACAACAACGCGCTGGTGCGCTTCCAGGTTCAGAACCTGTTCGATGTGTGGGAGTGGAAGGTCCAGGGCACGCAGCGCGAGCTGCAACCGACACCCCGGCGCAAGGTGACCCTGCAACTCACCGTCGATTACTGATAAAAACGGCGGCTCCTTCACGGAGCCGCCGTTCTGTTTGAGCGATCCCGTTAGACCAGCGCGGTCTTGAAGATCGCGAGCATGCGGCTCCACGCCTTCTCGGCCTGAGCCTGATCGTAGACGGCGGCGTCGGGCGGACACCAGCCGTGCGCCGCCGGGTATACTTCGATCTCCGCCTTCAGCTTGGCCTTGGCGAATTCGTCGCGCAGCACGTCTTTTGCGGTCGGTTGCTGCTGATCGTCGTTTTGCGCGACGGCGAACAGGTATTGCGCCTTGATTTTCGAGACGAGCAAATGCGGGCTGTTCGGCTGGTCGGTGACGAGACCGCCGCCGTGGAACGACGCCGCGCCGCCGACGCGGTCGGGGCGCTCGGCCGCCGTGCGCATGGTGATCGGGCCGCCCATGCAGTATCCGGTCGTGCCCATCTTCTTGCCGGTGTCCACGGCGCTTTGGCCGTCGATCCAGCCGATGAAGGCCTTGGCGTCGGTGACGTGGGTCGCCGGGCTGAGGGTGCTCATGAGCTTCATGATCTGGGCGCGATCATCCGGCTTCGCGAAATCGAGGCCGGCCGGAAGCGCCGGCACCTTGGCCGTGCGGTAGTACGGATTGATCGTCAGAACCGCATAGCCGGATTCAGCCAGGCGCTTGCCCATCTGGGTAAACGCCGGACGCAGGCCGAACGCATCCGGCCACACCAGGACGGCGGGCGCCTTGCCGGCCGCCGGGTGAACGAAATGCGCTTCGGCTTCACCGTCGGGCGTCTTGATCGTGACATTGGATTCTTTCACGTCCACCGCGTTGGCGGCGCGCGGCAGAGCGGCCATCAAGCTCGCCCCGATGGTCAGCGCGCCGAGACGCCTGCGGCTCAACTGGGCCTCGGCCATATCCGTCATCGAATGTTCGTCGCACATAGAATCCCCTCCTCACGTTAAGGCCGCCCAGCGCGGCCGGGTTAAGGCGGGTTAGTCTAGCTGAGGGAGCGTGGCGGCCGCCATCACAGTCCTGTGCGGAAAAGGCACTTGTTTCCAAGGGACTACGGCCCGGCTAGAGTGGCGGGAAAGAGGCATGGAGGGGGCTATGGCTGAGGGTGAAGACAAGGTCGCGCTCGTGACCGGCGCCGGCACCGGCATCGGGCGCAATGTCGCGCTGACCCTGCTCGCGCGCGGCTACAAAGTCGTCCTCACCGGCCGCCGCCGCGCGCCGCTCGAAGAAACCGCCGCGCTTTCGAAAAACGCCGGCAACGCGCTGGCCTTGGCCGCCGACGTCAGCAAGCCGGGTGACGTCGCGAAACTGTTTGAAGGAACAACCGAGACGTTCGGACGCATCGATGTTGTGTTCAACAACGCAGGGATGGGTGGCCCCAAGGCGCCGCTGGAGGACATCACTCCCGAACAGTGGCTCGAGGTCGTCGGCGTCAATCTGAACGGCGCCTTCTTTGTCGCCCAGGCCGCGTTCCGCGCGATGAAAGCGCAGACCCCGCAAGGGGGACGCATCATCAACAACGGCTCCATCTCGGCGGCCGTGCCGCGCCCGAATTCGGCGCCCTACACCGCCACCAAACACGCCATCACCGGCTTGACGCGCGCGCTCTCGCTGGACGGGCGCAAATACAACATCGCCTGCGGCCAGATCGATATCGGCAACGCCGCGACCGATATGACCCGCGCCATGCAGGCCGGCATCCTGCAGCCGAACGGCCAAACCATGGTTGAGCCCACCATGTCGGTGGACAATGTCGGCGAAGCGGTGGCCTTCATGGCCGCGCTCCCCCTGAACGCCAATGTGCAGTTCATGACGGTCATGGCGACCGGCATGCCGTTCATCGGCCGCGGCTGACGTGGCTGCGCCGCAGGCATCGCAAGGGGGCGCAAGTCGCTCCGTTTATTTTGCCGCGGCGGCCCTCGTTGTTTTCATCAATCTTGTCCTCCAGCCCCCCTGGCAAGTGGGGATGCCGTCCGTGTCCTTGGACCCCTCGTGGGCCATGGTGCTGCTGCACGCCTTCGATCACGGCTGGCAGTTCGGCCGGGACCTGATTTTCACCTACGGCCCGCTCGGCTTCATCATGGTGCCGCAGTATCACCCGGGCCTGTACTGGATCGCGCTCGGATACTGGCTGGTGTTTCACGCCGTGCTCGCCGTGGCTTATTGTGTGCTGTTTCGCGGCGCGCAGGCGTGGAAACTTGCGCTTCTTGTCGCCGTCTCGCTCATCGCCACGTACAGCTGGGCGCGGGACAGCGCCATGTTCGCGGCCTGCTTTATTGTCTTCCTCCTGGCGCGAAAAAATGACCGGCTCTCGACAGGCGCCGCCGCCGCATTGACCATCCTCGTGGCCGCCGCGGCCTTGATGAAAACGACGTCGCTCCTGCTCGCGCTGCCCGCCGTCGTCCTGGTGGACCTCAACCGCACCCTGACCCTCAAGAAACCGCCTGTTTTCACGGTTATCTTCATCACCGCCTTCCTGGCCGCCTATGGCGCGGCGGGCCAGTCCTATGGAGCGCTGGGCACGTACCTGTTCACCGCCTTCGAAATCTCACGCGGGTACGGCGAGGCGATGCATGTGTACGGGCCGATGAAGGACCTGGCGCTGTTCGCCGTCGTCGGCGCCGGCGTCTTCACCCTCGTCACGGCGCAGGAGTTCAAAAGAGCCCGTCTCGAGGGACTGCTCATGATCGCCATGACGGCGGGATTCCTGTTCGTCATCGCAAAGTCCGGATATGTGCGCCATGACATCGGCCACGTCATGATCCCTTGGACCGCGCTCGCCCTCGCGGCGCTGGCCTATCTGCCCGAGCTTCAACTCCGGCGTCCGGCGCGCGCGCTTTTCACCGGCGCGATCCTCATAAGCGCGGCGGCCTGTTGCGTCACTTATGTCGGCGGCGCGCGTGAGGCGGGACGAGCGGAATCAGCCGGCCACATTCTGCTCGCCGATATGGCGCGCCAGCTTCACGACGACACAAAAACCGCCGGCGCCGTCCTGTTCGGTGGCCAGGTCGCGGCTTTCGAAGCCGCCTACCAAAACCAAATGGCGAGCCTGCGCGCGCAAAGTCCCGTGCCGGACCTTCACGGCACGCTGGATATCTTTGGCGTGAACCAGTCCATCGCCCTGGCGAGCGCGGCGGACTACCGCCCGCGCCCGATCTTCCAGGGCTATTCGGTCTACACAGCCGATCTCATTGAACGCAACCGCGCCTTCCTCACCGGTCCCCGCGCACCCGGCACGATTCTTTTTGAAATCGACACTGTCGACGGCCGCTACCCGAGCCTGGATGAAGGCGCCCTTTGGCCGGATCTCTTGCGCCTTTACGACGTCACCCGTTTTGAGAACGGTTACGCGGTCCTGAAGCGCCGCACCGCGCCCCGCGATGTCGCCCTCACCGACCTGCATCAAGGCAGCATCGGGTTTGGCCAGGAGATGGATGTCTCCGCGTGGGCCGGCGGACTGGTTTGGGTGGAACTCGATATTCGCCCGACCTTGCCGGGCCGCCTCAGGAGCTTCCTGTTCAAGCCGCCCATGTTGATGATGACGGTGACGACCGACGCCGGGAATACCCAGGCGTTCCGCATCGTGCCCGGCATGACCGGCAGCGGGTTCCTGCTGTCGCCCCTCATCGAAAGCACGGATCAGTTCGCGCTCCTTCCCGAACGCGACGAAAGCATCGCGCACTTCTCGGTCGCGGCGGTGGGACGCCCGGCCGGCGCTTTCGAAAGCCAGATCGGCGTGCGCCTGAAGCGCCTGACAGTCACCGGGGAAAATGAACAACCGTCCGAACTGGATATGGCCGTTCTGTCGCAACTCCGCACCCTGCGCGCCCTCGCGGCAAGCGCCGGCGCCATTCCGGGTCAGAAGAAAGCGCAGATCCTGCCGGACGGAAAAGCCCTCGCGCACGCGCCCAGCATCTTGTCTCTGCCGGTCCCCGAGGGCGCGCGCGAGTTCAGCTTCAGTTACGGAATTCTCGACGGCGCGTGGGCCGACGGGCGCGAGGGCGATGGCGCCTGTTTTAAGGTGAGCGCCGGCGAGGCCGTCCTTCACGACGCCTGTCTTGATCCAAAACGGACGGTGGAGGATCGCACTCTCAAGAGCGCCTCGGTCGCGGTGCCTGCCGGCGCATCGCGCATCTCCTTCGAGACTCGCGCGCGCGAGAACACCGACTGGGATTGGACCTACTGGTCCGAAGTTCAGTTCAAATAAAGCACCGCGCTCAAATAGAAAAAGGGGAGCTTTTGGCTCCCCTTTTCCGTCTCGTCTTTTAGAACCGCGCTTACATACGGAAGCGGATACCGGCGTAGAACCGGCGGCCGATCGTGTCGTACATCTGCGGATT
>JADZAK010000169.1 GCA_020852595.1 Rhodospirillaceae bacterium | reverse complement strand
CGGTGTGGAAAATGATCCGCCGCCTCGCGAACGCCGGCGTCACGATTCTCCTCACCACGCAGTATCTCGAGGAAGCCGATCAATTGGCCGAGCGCATCGCGGTGATCGACAAAGGCAAGAAGATCGCAGAGGGCACCAGCCGCGAGTTGAAGGCGCAAGTCGGCTCGGGCTTCCTGCATGTGCATATCGAGGATCACACCCGCATTGAAGACGCGGCGAAGATCCTCGAACAACGCCTGGGCCATAGCGTACGCCGCAGCGCCGAAGGCGGAGAACTGGCGGTCGTGGCCGGATCGCCGGCCGCCGCGGCCGATGCGGTCGCCGCACTGGCGGCGCACGGCATCGACGTGTCGGACTTCGCGCTTGGATCACCCAGCCTGGATGAAGTGTTCTTCAGCCTGACGGGCCGCGAGCGCGCCGAAGAGGAGCAGAAACAATGAACGACGCGTCATCCGCCATCCTGCTGGGTGTCGCCCGGCCGCCGAAGCCGTCAGGCCTCTCGAACGCGCTGGTCTTCGGCTGGCGCGCGGCGTTGAAATTCCGCTACGTGCCCGAACAGATGTTCGACCTGGTCATGACCCCGATCATGTTCACGCTGCTGTTCACCTTCGTCTTCGGCGGCGCGCTCGCCGGAAGCCCGGCGCAATATCTGCAGGTGTTCATCCCCGGCATCCTGGTGCAGACCGTGAGCTTCAATGCGGTCTATTCCGGCATGGGGCTTTCCGCGGATCTTTCGAAAGGCCTGTTCGACCGCTTCCGCTCGCTGCCGATCTGGCCGCTTTCGCCGTTCGCCGGGCTCATGGTCGGCGACGTGCTGCGTCACCTGATCGCGGGCGCGATCATCCTGTCCATCGGTCTCGCGCTGGGTTACCGGCCCGGCGCAGGTGTCTTCGGCGTCGCGGCGGCGTTCCTGATGCTGTTTGCGATCGGCTTCGGCATGGGCTGGATCTTCATCGTGCTCGGCCTTCTGATCCGCACGCCGATGACCGTCATGACGGCCGGTTTCGCTTTCCTGTTCCCGCTGGTGTTCGCGTCCAACATCATGGTCGATCCCGCCACGATGCCGGGCTGGCTGCGCGCGTTTGTGAACGTGAACCCGGTGACGCTGATGACGACCGCGGTCAGAGGTCTCATGAACGGCGGCGCGACCATCACCGACGTTTTGATGGCGCTGCTCGCGCCGGCGATCCTGACGGTGGTGATGGCGCCGCTGACGCTGTGGCTTTACGTGCGGCGCTAACCAGACACGCTCACTCGATCATGGCGATGGCGCTGATCTCGACCATGTAATCGGGATGCGCGAGCGCGATGACCTGAACGGTTGTGCTGGTCGGCTGGGCGTTGCCCAGATACTCCTGGCGCACGTCGATGGCCTCGCGGAACTTGGTCCAGTCGGTCACAAAGGTCGATGTCTGCACGACATCCTCCAACGTGGCGCCGGCCGCTTTCAATGCGGCCTTGATGTTCTCGCACACCTGCCGGACTTGCGCCCGCATATCGCCCGCCCCGACGACTTCGCCGTTCCGGCCGGTGGAAAGCTGGCCCGCCACGAAGATCATCTTCGAACGGCGCGAAGCGGTCACGGTCGAGAAAATGGATTTGCCGCCCATCTGGAAACTGAACACGCCGGGCACGGCGCTGTGGCGTTCGATTGTCATGGGTCCCCCTTCCCTTGAAGCGCGAAAGATTACGCGGAATCGGAAGGGTTAGCGACACCGTTCGCGCCGCGCGGATTCGTCTGCGCACACCAAATCCTCTCCCGAGGTGATGCACTCGCGGCACACGGCGTACGGCATTTGTCACACCTCGGCGCGCGACGGCCTTGATCATAACGCGCGCTCGCATTTTTTCGCTCAACGGATGCGAAAGCTTACGTCCTGCGTCTCATTTTCGCCCTATTTAGCCGCGATAGCGGGGCCCGGCACCAGTGCCGCCGATTCTTTTTGTTGTTTACGTGAGGGGGAATCCGCGCATGAGACAGCGCCTGTTCTACAAACCACCCAAGAAATTGCCGCGTATGGTCTGGGGTTCTGTCCTGGGGCTGTTTCTGATTCTTATTTATCTGCGCGCCGGACTGGAGAGCGGCGTTCCGGATACGACGTGGCTGCTGCCTTTAGGGCTTTCGATCCCCGCGGGCGCCGTCGGCGGCTATCTTTATACGACGCTCGATCCCGTGCGGGCCCGCGGTCATGGCTTTGTCGCGAACATCATCGGCGGTGCGATGTACCTCGTGCTGCTGTGCGCTGCGTTCGCGGTGGGCGTCAACAGCTAACTCAAGCGTCGATAGGCGCCGCCGGTCCACTGGGCCGCGCCCGGGTGGACAAGGCGAGGGCGAGGCCCAGGACGCAACTTGTCCCGGCGAACGCGGCGACGGCGGTCCATCCGCCATGCTCCCAGAACCAGCCGCCGGCGGTGCCGCTGACGCTGGAGCCGAGATAGTAGAACAGCAGATAAAGCGCGGAGGCATGGGCTTTCGCGCCGTCGGAAAGCGGCCCGATGGACCCGCTGCCGACCGCATGCGCGATAAAGAACGCGATCGTCATGACCGCCAGCCCGACGATGATGGCAGTGAGATTGGCGGCCAGCGTGACCAGCACGCCGATGAACATAAAGCCGTAGGAGAAGATGAGCAGCGGCCGGCCGCCGAACTTGTCCGACAGCATACCGCCCATGGACGACGACACGACGCCGAAGCCGTAGATGAGAAAGACCATGCTGATGACGGTCTGGCTGAGGAGATAAGGCGCCTCGGTCAGGCGGAACGTCATGTAGTTGTAGAGCGTGACAAAGACGCTCATCGAAAGAAACCCGCTGGCGTAGATGCGCAGGAGGCCGCGGTTCGCGAGGTGATGACGGAACGTCTTGACGTGAAACCTTGGACCCAGGCCCGGCCTTCGCGCGAAGTTGCGTGAGGGCGGAAGGAGCAAGCGAAACCCGAGGGCGGCGGCGAAACAACCGGCCGCGAACAGCGCGAGCGCCGGGCGCCAGGAGACCCACTCGGTGAGCACGCCCATGCCGATGCGGCCCATCATGCCGCCGAACGCCGTGCCCGCGACATAGAGTCCCATGGATTTGCCGAGGTGCGCGGGCTCGATCTCCTCGGCGAGATAGGCCATGGCGACGGCGGGAAGTCCGCCAAGCACGAAACCTTCCAGCGCACGGGCGGCCAGCAGCATGTGCCAATCCGGCGCGGCGCTGGCGAGGAGTTGAAGGAGCGCGGCGCTCGCCATAGACGCGAACATCAGGCCGCGCCGGCCGAGGCCCTGCGAGAGCGCGCCCGCCGCCGTCACCGAGAACGCCAGCGCCCCCGTGGCCAGTGAGAGGGTCAGCGAACTTTGTGCGGGCGAGACGGCGAATTCCTGGGCAAAAAGCGGCAGCAGCGGCTGCACGCAATAGAGGAGCGAAAAGGTCGCGAAGCCCGCGAGAAAAAAGGCGAGGCCTGTGCGGCGGTATTCGGAGGTGCCGAACTCGATCCAGACGGGGGCGGGGGCGCCTTGAGTCATAGATATTCCGTAAAACAGAGCTTTCAAAACCGGCGGGCGAGATAGCGCACACTCTTGTCGCGCCCGGGCAAATCCGCGCGGCCGATTTCGGTGAAGCCCAGCGCGGCATGGAAGGCGTCGGAGCCGGGATTGGGAGGCCTCGTGTTGACCTCGCACACCACGAGACGGTAACCGGCCGCTTGCGTTTGCTGGAACAAGTCTTCGTAAAGCAGGCGCGCGAGGCCGCGCCCGCGCGCGGCGGCCGCCACCGCGATACGGTCCACATAGATGAAACGCTCGAAGCGCGCTTTTAACCAGGCGTAGTTGGGACTGTCGTAATCCGCGGTGTGATCGAGCGCCAGCAGGAAGGCATCCAGGTTGCCGATGGCCCTTGCATAAAAAGCCTGCGCGACGATAGCGCGCAAGGCGGGCGGTTCGAGCCACGAGAGCTCTTGGGCATTGAGATTGTTGAGAGCGAGCACCGCGGCTTCAGCGGCGGCGGAGATGGGCCGCGGCCTCATCGGGCGGCTTTCAAGTGATCCAGCGGCATCGCGCCGCGATGACTGATTTCCTTGAGCACGAAGCCGGAGCGCACTTCGGCGACACCGGGCAACGAGATGAGCTTCTTGGTGGTGAATTCGGAGTAGGCCTCCATGTCCACGGTCACGACGTCCAGGAGGTAGTCGTGAGATCCGGTCATCAGGTAGCAGGAAATAACCTCCGGCAGGCGTTTCACGCGGGCGATGAACTTTTCCGTGGCGGCTTCCGATTGGCGCTCAAGCTTCAGTTCAACGAAGGCCCTGATGCCAAGGCCGATGGCGCGGCGGTCGATGAGCGCCTGATAGCCCAGGATGATGCCCTGCTCCTCGAGCGCGCGGACCCGGCGCAGGCACGGCGAGGGCGACAGCCCCACCTTTTTGGCGAGTTCGAGATTGGAGAGGCCGCCGTTCTCCTGCAGCGCGGCGAGAATCCTGAGATCGAATGCGTCCAGCGCCATGGCTCCTCCAATTGCGCGTTTTCCATATTACGCGCAATTTTATGCTTCACATACACCGCGCCGGCCGATCTTAGCAACAAAGTAGCGGGGCTCCAGCGCTATTGTTGTGGACTCAACTCACATCCCTTCGCGGAGGTTCCATGCTCGCCCCCTCATCCCTCATCTCGACCGCCAATCCCATGGGCACGGACGGTTTCGAATTCGTCGAATACACGGCGCCGGATCCGACGCACCTGGGCAAAGTGTTCGAAATGCTGGGCTTCGTGAAAGTGGCGCGCCACCGTTCGAAGGACGTGACCCTGTACCGTCAGGGCGACATCAACTTCCTGGTCAATGCCGAGCCGAAAAGCCGTGCCGCCCGCTTCGCGCGCGAGCATGGTCCGTCGGCCGTCGCGATGGCCTTCCGCGTGGAAGACGCCGCCTATGCGCACAAGCGCGCCCTGGAGCTGGGCGCGGCGGACGTGCCGAGCTCGGCCGGGCCGATGGAACTGAACATCCCGGCCATTGAAGGGATCGGCGGCAGCCATATCTATTTCGTCGACCGCTACAAGAAAGGCTCGATCTACGACGTCGACTTCGTGTTCGACGAGACGGTGAAGGACACGACCGGCGCGGGCCTCACCGAGATCGATCATCTGACCAACAACGTCTACAAGGGCCGCATGGACTTCTGGGCAGAGTACTATTCGCGCTTGTTCAATTTCCGCGAGATTCGTTACTTCGACATCGAAGGCAAACAGACCGCGTTGAAGTCGCGCGCCATGACCGCGCCGTGCGGCAAGATCAAGATCCCCATCAATGAGTCGATCGACGATCAGAGCCAGATCGAAGAGTACCTGCGCCTCTATCGCGGCGAGGGCATTCAGCATATCGCGATGTCCACGAACGACATCTACAAGACCTTCGACACCCTGAAGGCCAAGGGCGTGCGCTTCATGGAGCCCCCGCCGGCAACCTACTACGACATGATCGAAAGCCGTCTGCCTGGGCATGGCGAAGACGTCGCCCAACTCAAAAGCCGCGGCCTCCTCCTGGACGGCACCACCGAAGGCGGTCCGCGCCTGTTGCTGCAGATCTTCACCGATACGATGATCGGACCGATTTTCTTCGAGATCATCCAGCGCAAGGGCGATGAAGGGTTCGGCGAAGGCAACTTCAAGGCGCTGTTCGAATCCATCGAAGAGGATCAGATTCGCCGCGGCGTGCTGCAGCCCAAATAAAGGACCGTTCCATGACGATGCTGAAAGGCATTCATCACGTCGCCTACCGGTGCAAGGACGCCAAGGAGACCGTGGAGTTCTACCAGGACCTTCTGGGCATGGACTTCACGACCGCCTTTGCCGAGGACCATGTGCCGTCCACCGGCGCTTACGATCCTTATTTCCATGTCTTCCTGGACGCGGGAAGCGGCAACGTGCTCGCCTTCTTCGAGCTGCCTGAGCAAAAGACCATGGGCCGCGACGAAAACACGCCGGCCTGGGTGCAGCATATCGCGTTCAAGGTCGACAGCCTGGAAACGCAGCTCGCCGTGAAGAAGAAAGTGGAAGCGCGCGGGATCGAGGTCGTCGGCCCCACCGATCACGGCGTGTTCAAGTCGATCTACTTCTTCGATCCGAACGGTCATCGCATCGAACTGGCGGTGGACACGGGCACCGCCGAAGAGAATGCCGAATTGAAGCGCGTGGCTCCGGCCATGCTGGAAGAATGGGCGCGCACCAAGAAGGCGCCGCAACACGCCGCTTGGGTGCATGAGAAAGCACGCCAAGCCAATCAAAAAGAGTCCAACAGGAAATGAAATTAGCGTCTTTGAAACACGGCCGCGACGGGCGGCTCGTGGTGGTTTCGCGCGATCTAGCCTGGTACATGGATGCACGGGTGATCACCCCGACCATGCAGGGCGCGCTCGATAATTGGAGCGCGGTGGAGCCCAAGCTTCGCAGCCTTGCCGACGCGCTGGAGCGCGGCGCGGCGGACCGCAAGCCGTTTGTGGCGCAGGAGTGCGCCGCGCCTTTGCCGCGCGCTTATCACTGGGTGGACGGCAGCGCCTACATCGTGCACGTCGAACTGGTGCGCAAGGCGCGGGGCGCCGAAGTGCCGGCGACCTTCTACACCGATCCCCTCGTCTATCAGGGCGGCAGCGACGACATGCTGGGCGCCCGCGATCCGATCCTCGCGACCTCCGAGGACCTGGGCATCGATCTCGAAGCCGAGGTGGCCGTGGTGACCGACGATGTGCCCATGAGCACGACCGCCATCGAAGCCGAAAAACACATCAAGCTGGTGATGCTGGTCAACGACGTGACCTTGCGCAACGTCATCCCGGCCGAACTCGCCAAGGGCTTCGGCTTCTATCAGGGCAAGCCGTCGACGGCCTTCTCGCCGGTGGCGGTGACGCCGGACGAGCTGGGTGACGCCTGGGACGGCGGCAAGGTTTCGCTGCCGCTGGTCAGCCATGTGCGCGGCAAGCCGTTCGGCAAGCCCAACGCCGGTATCGATCTCACCTTCGATTTCCGCCAACTCATCGCCCATGTCTCGCGCACGCGTAAACTGGGCGCGGGCACGATTGTCGGCTCCGGCACCGTGGCGAACCGCAACCACGAACAGGTCGGCTCGTCATGCCTGGCCGAAGTGCGTTGCATCGAGACCATCCGTGACGGCAAGGCGAGCACGCCGTTCCTGAAGTTCGGCGATACGGTGCACATCGAGATGATGGACAGCGCCGGGCGCTCGATCTTCGGCGCCATCGAACAGACGGTCACGAAAGCCTAAGTGTTGAAATCCCGATTGACGGGGGCCAGCGATGATCGAACTTTATGACTATGCCCGCTCGTCCGCCGCGTACCGGGTGAGGATAGCGCTCGCGCTGAAGGGGCTGAACGCCGCCAAGGCGGAGATCCACCTCGTGCGCGACGGCGGCGAACAACACGGCGCCGCCTATAAAGCGGTCAATCCGCAAGGCCTGGTGCCGAGCCTCAACGTCAACGGCTCCACCCTCACCCAGTCCATCGCCATCATCGAGTATCTCGATGAGATGTACCCGAGCCCCGCGCTCCTCCCGTCGGACGCGGTGTACCGGGCCCTGGTCCGCGCGATGACCTTCGCGGTGGCCGCCGATATCCATCCGATCCAGAACCTCAGGGTGCTCAACTACCTGCGCAAGGAGCTCGCGCAGCCGGAAGAGAAAGTGATGGAGTGGGCGCGCCATTGGATCGTGACCGGCCTTTCGGCGCTGGAAGGACTCGTGACCCGCGCCCCGGCGCAGGGTCTCTACTGCTTCGGCAACACCGTGAGCATGGCGGATATCTGCCTTGCGCCGCAGATGGTGAACGCACGCCGATTCAAGGCGGATTTATCGGCCGTTCCGCGCCTGGTGGAGATCGACGCCCGCCTGCGCGAACTGCCGGCCTTCGCGCAGACGACCTCGGACGTCAGCGCTTAAGTCACTCCGCCGGATGCGATGACGGCGCGGCGTCGGCCGTAGGGGCATGGGAGAAGCGGCGGCGCATGCGGCCGACCCAGGCCTCGAAGCGGTCGATGTAAATGAACACCACCGGCACCACCAGCAGGCTGAGCGCGGTCGAGGTGATAAGACCGCCGATGACCGCGACCGCCATGGGCTGACGAAAGCTGGAGTCCTCACCAAGCCCGATCGCGATCGGCACCATGCCCGCGATCATCGCGACCGTGGTCATCACGATCGGACGCGCGCGCTTGCGGCAGGCTTCGAGCAGCGCGGTGTGGACCGGGAGGCCGTGGTCCTTGATACCCATCACCGCGTAATCGACCAGGAGGATCGAGTTCTTGGTGACGATGCCCATGAGGGTCACGAGACCGATCATGGCCGGCAGGCCCAACTCGATCCGCCCGATGAGCAGCGCGATGAAGGCTCCGCCCGCGCAGAGCGGAATGGCCGAGAGGATGGTCACCGGCTGCAGGAAATCGCGGAACAAGAGCACCAGCACGCAGAAGATGCACACGAAGCCGGTAATGAGGGCGATGTTGAAGCCGCGGAACAGCTCGCTCACGAACTCGGCGTCGCCGGTGCGGATCATGCGCACACTGTCGGGCAGCGTCTTGACGGCCGGAGAGTTCATGGCCTGATTGAGCGCGGCCCCCAGCGGCATGCCGTTGAGATCGGCCGTCACGTTCACATAACGCGACCGGTCGTAACGGTCGATCTGGATCGGGCCGTTCTCGAGGCTGATATCGGCGATGCTGGACAGAGGCACCAGGCCATTGCGTGCGGGGACACGAAGGTTGGCGATGGTGTTCATATCCGTACGCGCTTCGTCGGGCATGCGCACGCGGATGTAGATCTGGCGCGTATCGAGGTTGAGCTTGGCGACCTGCGGATCGAAGTCGCCGGCGGTGGCCGTACGCAACGTTTCACCAATCGCCGCCGCGGTCACGCCGCGTTCGGCGGCGAGTTCCAGGTTCGGGCGCACCACGATCTCGGGACGCTCGAGGTTGGCGGTGGAATTGACGTTCGACAGCGAGCCGATGCCGCGCAGTTCGCGTTCCAGGGTGCGCGTGCTGGCGATCAGGGCGTTGCGGTCGGCGCTGGTGAGGGTGAGCTGGAGCTTTTCGCCCTGGCCGCCGAAACCGATGTCGAACTTGGCGCCCGGCACCTGCAGAAGGGCCTTGCGCATCGTGCGCTCGATTTCCTTCTGGACCGGGCGCTCGCCGCGCGGCCCAAGGACAACGAGGATATTGCCGCGGCGGACTTCGCCGGGGCCGTTGCCGAAGGTGCCGCCCCCGATGACGGTGAAGGTGTCTTTCACGCCGGGAACGCCGGCGAGCACGGCGCGGACCTGTTCGCTGGTCTCAAGGGTGCGCTCGAGGTTGCTGCCGGGCGGCAGTTCCACGCGGATGCTGGTGATGCCCGCGTCGCCCTGCGGGATGAAACCTGAGGGAATCAGCGGCACCAACGCAACGGAGCCAATGAAGAACGCAAGGGCGCCGGCGAGGGTCGTCTTGCGGTGCGTGAGGCACCATTCCACCGCGGCGACGTAGCGGCGCATGACGGGGCCCGTGTTCTCCTCGGGGCGGTGTTTGGCCTTCAGGAAACGCGCCGCCAGCATGGGCGTGAACATGCGCGCGACCAAGAGCGAGGCGAGCACCGCGATCACGACCGTCCAGCCGAACTGCTGGAAGATGAGCCCCGGGATGCCGCTCATGAGGGCCGTCGGCAGGAACACGACCACCAGGGTCATGGTGGTGGCGATCACCGCGAGGGCGATTTCGTTCACCGCGTCGGCGGTGGCTTCCTTGACCGGCTTGCCCTGGTTGATATGCCGCTCGACGTTCTCGATTTCCACAATCGCGTCGTCGACCAGGATGCCCACGATAACCGCAAGCGCAAGGAGCGTGATGGTATTGAGCGAGTAGCCCAGCCACTGCATGGCCGCGAAAGCCGGCAGGATGGAAAGCGGCAGCGCCGTGGCGGAAATCAGTGTCGCCCGCCAGTCGCGCAGGAACAGCCAGACCACCAGAATGGCGAGGATCGCGCCCTCGAACAGCAGGTGCATCGAGCCTTCGTACTGGGCGGCGGTGAACTCGGTATTGTCGAAGACCTTGATGGCCGTGAGGCTGGGGTCGGCGGCGGTGAGCGCTTCCACGGCGGCCTTCACGCCCCGCGACATGGCCACTTCGTCGTAGCCGCGCGAGCGATAGACGCGGAAACCGACGGCCTGTTTGCCGTTGAGGCGCGCGGCCTGGGTGCGTTCACCCGAGCCGTCGGTGATCGTCGCGACTTCGTCGAGTCTTACACTTTTGCCGTTGGGAAGCACGATCGGCAGCGCGGCAAGTTCGTCGGCTCGGCGGGCCAAGGCGATGGTGCGAACCGCCTGTTCGCCGCCGCCGATTTGGGCGCGTCCGCCTGAAGACTCCTGCTGCACCTGGCGTAGCGCGCGCGAAACCTGGACGGCCGTAATGCCGAGGCCGGCCATGCGGACGGGGTCGATCTGGACGGTGACTTCGCGCTGCACGCCGCCGATACGTTCGACACGGCCCACACCGGGCACCGCGAGAACGGCGCGCGAAAGCGTGTCGTCGACGTACCAGGAGAGCTGCTCTTCATCGAGGCGCGTGGACGAAACGGCGTATCCGGCCGTCGGGCCGCCCTGGATCTGCTGGGCGGTGATGACCGGCGGCATCACGTCGGCGGGCAGATCGCCGCGCGCCTGGTCGACCGCGTTCTTGGTTTCAGTGACGGCGTCGGAGAGGTTCTTGTTGAGCTGGAACTCGACGTTGATGCTGACGCGCCCCGTCGTGATGGTGGTGCGCAGGTGACGCAGGCCCTGGAGCGTGGCGAGCGAATCCTCGACGCGGCGCGCGACTTCGGTTTCAAGCTGCGCCGGCGCGGCGCCGGGCAGCGACAGCGTGACGTTCACCGCCGGGAGATCGATATCCGGGAAGTTCTGGATCGGCAGGCTTTTGAAGCCGTAGATCCCGGCGAACGACAAAAGCGCGAACAGGAGGATCGTGGGAACCGGGTTCCGGATCGACCAGGTGGCAAAGTTCATGTGTGCCTCCGCCTATTTCGAGGCCGCGGCGGGTTTAGGTCCTTCGGAGAGGCGCACCTGGTCGCCGTCGTTGAGGAAGCCCGCACCGCGTACGGCGATACGCGCCGTCGGCTCAAGCCCGCTCACGATCTCGACCTCGGAGCCCTCGCGGCGGCCGGTTTCCACGGCGCGCAGCGTGACTTTGGACGTCTCGCCCCCATCGGCAAGCTGGAGCACATAGGTGCGGCCATCGCGCAGAATGACGCCCTCGGACGGCACGACCATGGCGGGACGCCGATCGATGATGATGCGGCCCGTGGCGTACATGCCGGCGTGCGCTTCGGAGCCGGGCGCGAGATCGGCATAGACGGTGCCGAGGCGCGCGTCGGCGCTGAGGGCCGGGGCGTTCTGGCGCACTTTCGCCGCCGCTTCGCCGCCCGAAGGCAGCGTGAGGCGCACGTCCTGATCGGGCTTCACGGCGGTCAAGTGCCGCGCTGAGAGCTCGCCGCGCCATTCAAGACGGTTCTGGCGGATGAGACGGAAGAGTTCCTGGCTGGGCGACGCGATCGCGCCAAGCGTGGCGTTGCGCGCGCTGATCACGCCGTCATCCGGCGCGACAATATCGGCATAACGGAGCTGCACGCGTTTGGCTTCAAGTTGCGCACGGCTGGTTTTCATCTGGGTTTCGAGCGAAAGGATGTTCTGCTCGCTGATGAAGCCTTTTTCCTTCAATACGACCGCGCGCTTGTAGTTGGCGTCGGCCTGTTCAAAGGAGGCAAGCAGCACCGCTTCGTCGGCGCGCAGGAGCGCCTTATCGAGACGCGCGAGCACTTCGCCCTTTTTCACCTGATCGCCGACTTCGGCCAGCACTTCGGTGATCTGCGGGCCCGAGATCTGCGGGCCGATGATCGCTTCCTGCCACGGCACGATGGCGCCGGAGATTTCGATGGTGTCGGCCCAATTGACGGTGTGCGGGCTGGCCGCGGTCACGGTGAGCACCGGCGGCGATGCCCCGCCGGCAACAGGCGGCGGCGCCTTCGGACGCATGAACACCACCGCGCCCACAATCAGAGCGACGGCGGCAATGCCACCGGCGATGAGATATTTACGCGGAACGCCCGCAAGCGCCCGGCGTTCGATGGTAGACGTCGACAAGAAAGGAGGCAGTGCGCCACGCGCAGCCTCCTGCGGCCCTTTGGACATGTTCGTCATTACACTTTCCGCCCAACGCCGCGACCCCGGCGACTTTATATAAGGGAGAGCCCCGGTCACGCCAGCGTGAACAGGGTAAATTACACGTTCTCAATGTAGGGTGATGCCTGCAGGCAACATCCGGAGTCGCAGGAATAGCGATGAATTCGCGGCCCGCGACAATGTATTGAACCATTAATGAATACCCGAGGAGCCAAATATGGAAGCCCAGGACCTGCACCTCGGCCGTGCGCATCCGGCGTTCCAAGCCAAGGACCGCGCGCAGGCCGACGCATTCATGCCGCTTTCGTGACGGATCCTGGTGGCAACACCATCGAAGCGGTGTATCACGGGGCCGCCAACCGTTCGGCCGCGTCGGTGAAGATCACCTTCTCGCCAATCGATTTCCTGGGGAACCGATCTTGCGTCTGCGTGCCGAAGCCGCGCTGCTCGCCATCACCATGGTCTGGGGCGCAACGTTCCTGGCCGTTCAATTTGCCATGACGATGTCGGGCCCGCTGTTCTTCGTGGGCTCGCGTTTCGCCATCGCCGCGGCGATCGCCGTCCTGATCGCCGGCAAGACCTTGAAGCGGGTCACGCGCGGCGAGATCGTCGCGGGCTGCGCCATCGGCGTTTCGATCTGCGCGGGCTACACGCTGCAGTCGGAAGGACTGAAACACGTCCTCAGTTCCGAATCCGCCTTCATCACCGCGCTCTATGTGCCGATCGTGCCGTTGTTGCAGTGGGCGGTGCTGCGCCGGCCTCCACGGCTCACCACATGGCTGGCGGTGGGGTTAGCCTTCCTTGGCGTGACCTTGATCGGCTCGCGCGGCGCGGGGCTCGATAACCTCGGCTGGGGTGAGTTCATCACCCTCCTCAGCGCCTTTATATTCGCCGCCGAGATTCTGCTCATCGGGTATTTCGCGCCCAAGGCCGACGCGCGGCGCGTGACCGCGATCCAGCTTGCGGTGACTTCGCTCCTGGCGTTCATGCTCATGCCGCTGTTCGGCGAAACCGTTCCGGTGGACATCCCGTGGCCGCTGGTCGCGACGGCGGCGGCGCTGGGCCTTGCGAGTTCTTTCATCCAGCTCACCATGAACTGGGCGCAGAAGATCGTGAGCCCGGCCCGGGCGACGATCGTTTATGCGACGGAGCCGGTGTGGGCGGGACTGATCGGTCTCATGGCCGGTGAGCGGCTTGGCGTTCTCGGCTGGATCGGCGGAGCGCTGGTGATCGCCGGTGTGCTGGTCAGCGAGATCCGGCGCGAGAAGGACGACGACTAACTCTGCCGGCGACACAAGCGAAATTCACGAGGCGGAGCGCAACCTGCGCCATGGCGATACGCGCATCCGGCAAGCGAATTTGAATGTCTTCGACCGGAAGTTCGCCGCCCTTCAGATGGAGCAGGTTGAACGCGACTTCGCGCAATCGCGCAAGATCGTGGCAAAACGCTGGGCCCACCGTCCGGTCACCAAGCGGATCCTCGAAAGCATCGCGATCCGCTTTCGCACGCAGCTCTAGGGAATTTCGTAACCGGGTTTCTTGAAAATCGTCGCGGCCTTGACGGCGATCTCGGGCTTGGCGACCAGATCCATCCAATCGCGTTTTTCGATGTCTTCGATGGCCACGGAAATCGCATCGGCCGGCGTTTGCAGCGTGGCGATCATGGCCTGCGTCAACGCATCGGCCAGATCCTGCTTCTGCTGCGGCGTACGGCCGGGGAACATCTTCACGACGATATGGGGCATGCGGAATCCTTCCTCATCTTTTCTTGGCCGGAAGATTATGGAGGCAGCCTCCCGACGACAAGGCCCGTGCCGTCCCTTCTCGCACCGCCCTTCGCGCAAAGAAAAAGGGCGGGAGCCGAAGCCCCCGCCCTTTCCGGGTCTTGAGATCGCAGCGTCTTACATCTTGAAGCGTACGCCCGCGCGGAACACACGGCCCAGACGGTCGTAAAGACCGGTGTTGCCCTGACCCGCGTAGAAGCCCGCACCGCGAGTCCCCACGACGAGCGGCGGATCCTTATCGAACACGTTTTCAGCCGTGAAGTAGGGCTGCAGCATTCCGTCCATGAAGTCATAGTCGAACGCGAGGTCGAAGTAGGTCACGCTCGGCACGTAGTTGAGGTTGATGGTGGGGTGCGCGGCCGTGGCGGCCGGACAGCCGCTGGTGCAGGTGATGAACGAGGTATTGAACACACCCGAACCGATGCCGCGCATGGTGACCGTGGCGCTGAACGGACCGTTGTCGTAGACGCCCGAGAGCAGGTAGCGGAACTTCGGCGCCTGCAGCGCGCTGCCGAGGCCGATCACGCCGCCGTCCGCCTGGATGCCCGCGCCTTCGATGGTGCCAAGACTATCAACGGTCTTGAGCGAGAACACCTTGGTCGCGAGACCGCGCAGGCGGAACTCACCGTCCCAATCGTCGGAGAAGGTCGACAGCGGCAGCGTGTAGGACGCTTCGATATCCATCCCGCGCGTGCTTTGCGAGAGGATGTTGGCCGGAACCACGGCGACGAAGGTGATGTTGCCCGCCGCGTCGCGCGTGATGAACGAGCAGAGCGCTGGCGCGGTGCCGTCATGGCAGCGGTCGACATAGTTCTGCGCGCTTAAGGAAGCGATCGCGTCCTTCACGTTGATATCATAGTAGTCGACCGAGGCATTGAAGCCCGGCAGGAACGACGGCTGAAACACCGCGCCCACACCGATGGCATCGGCCTTTTCCGGCTGTAGCGCGCGGTTCCCGCGAACCGACGTGACGATGAAGGACGACGAGCCGTTGCGCGGATCGATGACGGTGCCCGTGCCCGGGCGGTCGGACGTGAACAGATCGCCCACGTTCGGCGCACGGATATCGCGCGACACCGTGCCGCGGAAGGTCAGGTCATCGATGGGCGAGAAGGTCGCGCCCGCTTTCCAGGTCACCACGAAGCCCGACGTGGAGTAGTCGGTGAAGCGTGCGGCCGCGTTGAGGTCGAGTTTCTTGGCCCATTCGGCATCCTTGGCCAGCGGAATGACGGTTTCGAGATAACCTTCCGTCACCGTGTAGCTGCCGGTCGAGGCGCCGAAGTTGCCGGCGAAGTAGGCGGCGGCGAGGTCGAGTGAGCTCGCGATGCCGCTTAAACCCTCTTTGCGATGTTCACCGCCGAGCGCCAGCGAAACCGGGCCGGCCCAGGTGGAGAACGGCTCGCCGTTGGCGTTCACGGCCCACACGTCCTGGCTGAGCTTGGTGAGGCCGTAACCCGTGCCATAAACGTAGGTGTTGTCGGCATTCACGCCGATGCCCATCGGGTTGAACGGGATACACCGCGGATCGTCGTTGGCCGGATCGGCGTCGGCGTTGACGCGGCAGACGGCCTTGCCGCTGGCGTCCGTGGTCGCGTCGGTGGCGCGCAGATAGTTCGCGTTGATGCGGTTGCCGGGCGAGCGGAACGACAGGTGGTTGGTGCTCTTGGCCCAGGACGCGTCCCAGTTCCAATCGCTGTCGAAGGCGTTGAAGTTGCCTTCCACGCCGAGCACATAACTGCGGAAGGTACGCGCATTGAGCGACTGCAGGAGCGGCATGTCGTACTGGTTGGAATTCCCCATGGTGAACTGGGTAATGCCGAGCGCGGTCATCTGGGCGCGGATCGAGGCCGGGATGAACGGATTGTCGTTGCGGATGTTGATGCCGCCGAAGTTGATGTTCGACGTCGCGCCCGGGTTCCAGGCCTTCGAGTAGGCCCAAATGGTGTCGGCAAAGACCGTCACGTTGTCGGCAAGGTCGTAGCTGACGCGCGCGAAGATATTCTCGCGCTCCATCTGCTGAGCGAGCGCGATGGAGGTCTTGTCGACGCGCGACATCTGGAAGTCGCCGCCGGACATGGTGTTGCCGCTGACGAGACCGAAGCGGAACGGCGCGGGCGTGCCGCCCTGGAGGAACTGCGTGCCGCGCAAGGGGCAGGTGGTCCCGGGATAACCGGCGCAGCTCAGGATGAGACCGCCGCCCGTCGCGGTGCCAAGGCCGATGTCCTCGAGCGCGAGCAGCTGCGGCTGGCCGTTGGTGGCGGTGTAGCTCGGGTTGTTGAGCGCGACGAAGGTGCGGTCGCTCCACTTGCGCGGCTGGCCCTTGATGCCGTTTTCAAAGGCGTGCTCGCCGCTGAGGAGCACATGGCCGCGCCCGCCCGCGAAGGCCGACCCCGCCGACAGCGAGACGCGGTATTGCGCATCGTCCCCATACGTCGTGATGCCGGTATCGACGACCCCCTTGATGCCGGTGAATTCCTTGTCGACGACGAAGTTCACCACGCCGGCCACGGCGTCCGAACCATAAGCGGCCGAGGCGCCGCCGGTGACGACGTCGATGCGGCTGATGAGGCCGTTGGGGAAGCCGTTGATGTCCACCGCCGAGCCGCTGTTGCCGCCGACGTTGGCGCCGACCACGCGGCGGCCGTCGAGCAGCACGAGGGTGCGCGTCGCGCCCAAGCTACGAAGATTGAGGAGGTTCAGGCCGCCGATGCCGCCCGAGACGCTGCCCGAGGTATTGCGCGAGGTAAGGCCCGCGCCGAAGGACGGCAGACGGTTCACGGCGTCGGCGATGTTGGTGACCGCCATGGCGTTGAGTTCCTCGGCGCCGAGCACGGACACCGGCGTGGGGGCTTCATAGCCGTCACGAATGACGCGCGTGCCGGTGACGACGATTTCTTCAGCGACCGCCGCCCCGCCCTGTTGCGCCGTTTGCGCGGCCGCGCCGGAGGCCGCGAACATGGCGGCTAGGCTGGCCGTGGCCATGACGGCGGAACGATAGGAGCGGATGGATTTGGCTGTGGACATGGTTTCTCCCATTGATGTGGGCGGCCGGATGCCGCCGCTCAACGAGGCGCGGGTAAACGCGAGTGAGAGAACGACGTTGGAAAAACACCAATCGGCGGGCGCCGGTTGAGCGTATATCCCTCCCCCGCGCGGTGCCTGAACGAGGACTGAAGGTCTTCTTACAGCCCGACAGCGCGCCGCGCCTCGCATTCAGATGCGTCTCGTGTTGCCGTCATTGTACGGGAACGCAACAAGCAGACAACAAAAGTTTCACGCATAAAGCGAATTCCGATTTTTGTTTGGCGCGGTGTTGCGCGTGCGCCACGATCATCCCGTGGCGCACGCACACTTATTGCGCAGAGCCGTTAGCCCTGCATGAACATGCGCTGAATTTCAGCACTATTGAGTGGGCCGGACGACCAGCGCTCACTCCTTCTCCTTCTTCACCGGACCGAAAGCCGCAGGCGCGAGACGATGCTTGGTCGCCTGTTCGTAGATCGACGCCACTTCGATCACCACGGGCTCCTCCCCCGCACCGGCCCAGAACGAGATCCCATAGGGCATCGGATGCCTGAGAGTCGTCTTGGCGGTGTTGTTGGCGACCGAACGATAATTATCCTCTTTCTCGTTCAGCTCGAACCGGGGTTCGTACATGACGGTTTGGAACCCCGCGGGCACGGTGATCTCGGGAATGCCGAGGTCCGCGCTGGTGGGGAAACGTCCCGTCGGCCGGTTGTTGACCGTCGGCTGACCGGGACCGCCGTTGAGCACCGGCGGAATGGTGATGGTCGGATTGACCAGCACGTCGAGTTTGTTCTCGCGCATCACCTTGTCGACCACGAGGCGCATGACCTCGCGCATCTTGATACGCTGGGTGATACCGGGCGAGGCGATGTCGAACTTATTGGAGGTGTTCGCCATCGCCACCTTGTGGGACTCCGAATAGTGCTTGCCGTTGGCCGTGAGGCTGTTCCAATCCGTGATGCGGCTATCGCCGCGGCGCATCAGGTATTGCTGCATGTGGAATCCGAAACTGTGGATTTGCGGTGACGCCGTGACGCGGCGGATATTGAGTTCATCCGAAAGGGGCGCCTTGCCTTCCGCCAGCTTGGCGATGTAGTCGCGCGTGCCGATATCAAATCCGTTCACACCGAAAGCGAGTTTATCGGAGGGCGTCGCACCATCGTCTTCGCCGCCGCCCGCACCCTTGCCGGTGAAATATTCGGGCATATGAATGGGCAGAATTTCCGCGAGCGCGCGCTGGAACGTGTAGGTCATGTCCGGTACGTCGGGGTCATTCGGATATTTGGGATCATAAGATTCAACGATCTCGGCTCCCAACCGGTCGCGCAGCACTTTCTTGATCTCGGCGTTCACGAGATCGCTGACCGCTTCGTCGTTGGCGGTGTGCTTGACCATGTATTCGCGCACGATGCCGACACGCAGGCCCGCGAGCGGCTTCGCCCCTTGCCGGGCGTTGGCGGCCCCGCCGACGAATGAGCTGTAGGGCGCTTTGGAGATCAAATTCTTGGGGAGCGCGGTATAGATGTCGCGCGGATCGAAATAGCCGCGCTCCGGATCCTTGACCGCGTCGAGCACCGCCGCGGCATCCTTCACGCTGCGGCAGTGGATCCCGGCGCGGTCGAGGTAGGGGTCGGAGCCGATGGCGCCGCCGTAGGACATGAGGCCCTTCGTCGTGACCATCGAAACGATGCTCGCGCGCCACGCCGGCTGGCGGCAAGACCCGCCCGTCTCTTCACAGATCGAGCAGGTGACGAGGTTCGCGCCCACCGACACGGCGGAACCGGAGCTGGAACCGCCGGTCTCGCGCTGGGTGTCATAGGGATTGCAGGCCGAGCCCGCCCAGCTCGAGCGCGCGCCGCCGCCGTAGGTGCGGGTTTCGGCCTTGATCGCATTCGGCCCCGCGGGATTGCTGGGACCCGCATTGTATTCGTGCAGGTTCGCCTTGGCGTAGATGATGGCGCCCTTGGCACGCAGCTCGGCCACGATCGTCGCGTCCTCGGGCGGCGCGTCCATGGCATAATTGACATCCGCGCCGCCGGTGTTGCGCATGTCGGTGGTGTCGTAGACATCCTTGAACGAGAACACCGCGCAGTACATCGGCATGGCTTTGAGGTCGGGATTGCGGCCGTATTGCTTGTCGAGCGCGGCGGCGCGTTCCAAGGCGTCCGGTTGCTGACGGAATTTCTCGCACGCCGCGGGGGCGCCGGCCGGCAGCGGCGTGCCCGGGGCCGCGTCGAACGCGCCCTGGCAGGTGACCGAGCGCTCGCCGCGAATGTTCAGCGTGCTGAGCGCATTGACCTGGCCGGCCTCGGGAATTCCGACGATCATGCCGCGCTGCTGCACGACGTTGGGATCGGAGGCGGTCGCTTCCATCCGCCCATACTCGAGCGGCGGGCCTTTGTACTTGTCGAAATCGGGGAGGATCTTGCCGGCCGCGACCGTGGCGGTCGGGAATTTCAAAGGCGAGCCGGCGCGTACCGTGCCGGGCTTGCTTTGTACCGGCGCACCGTCCTTGGTCACCAGCGCCGTGCAAACCCCATTGTAGGCCTTCGCGCGGTCTATATAGGCCTGCACCACTTGCCGGCAGGTGGTCTCGCCGCTTTGGATGGCGGCCTGGATGCTTGCGATGCCGGCTTCCTCGACCTGAAAGGCCAAGGCCGGACCGGACAGGCCGGAGAACAGCAGCCCACATGTCGCAACAGCAATATGACGGATTTTCACGGCACGCCCCCGATTGCATATGAAGCTTGTTGAATTTAACGCGCAAACGCCCCGACGGGGAAGCACCGGAGCGTTCGTCCGGCCGTATCAAACGGTCGGGCGCTAAAAGCGGAACGGCCGCACAGGATGTGCGGCCGTCCCCTGCTCTCGTCTTGAACGCTATTTCTTGTCCGGTACTTCGATCATTTCGCCATCGAGGTTCGGCGTGTTGATCGGCAGACGGCGCGCGTGGCTGGCCTGTTCGAAGGCATAACCGAGCGCGAGCAGCTTCGGTTCGCTGAACGCCGGGCCGAAGAACGAGATGCCGACCGGCAAGTCGTCGTTGGTGAAACCCGCCGGGACGATCAGATCCGGATAGCCGGTGAGATTGGCGTAGTTGGTGCCGCCGTAGCCGCCGCCACCGCCGCCGCCCGGAACCTCTGCGATCGGGCCGGGACGCCGGCCCGAGGTCGGATACACATAGGCATCCAGTTTATTGGACGCGAAGATGCCGTCCACGATGTCGCGGATCAGCGGCATCATGTGATCGTGCATCGACTTGTACTTGTAGTCGTTCATCGAGCCGGAGGCGAGTTCACGCTCGAACAGGATCCAGCGGGTCGTATTGGGGCCGGCGCCGTCCGGGCGCGGGCTTACGATCTGCTTGGAGCGTTCGATCATCTCGGCGAGGGACTTCGGATACTTCGGTCCCGTCGTCTTCAGGTATTCGCCGATCTGTACCGGGAATTCCGGCCAGCGGATGGTGGTGTAGATTTCGCCCATGCTGTCGAGCAGCCACTTCGGATAGCGGACCTCGACGATCGTGGCGCCTTTGGCCTTCATGGTGTGCAAGGCGGTTTCGATGATCCAGTCGACTTCCTCGTCCTGCTTCATGAAGTCGCGCGCGATGCCGATGCGCGCGCCCTTGAGCGAATTCGCGTTCAGGAACTTGGTGTAGTCCTTTTCGAACTTGCCCGCGCTTTTCTTGGTGGCGTCGTCGGCCGGATCGACTCCCGTCATGGTGCCGAGCACGGCGGCGACGTCGGTGACGCTGCGCGTCAACGGCCCGCCGGTGTCGAAGGAGAGCGCCAGCGGGATGATGCCGTCGCGCGACAGCAAGCCATGGGTGGGCTTCAAACCGACCACGCCGTTTGCCGTGGAGGGTCCGCGAATGGAGCCGCCGGTGTCGGAGCCGAAGCCGACGGTGCCGAAGTTCGCCGCGATCGCGACGCCGGTGCCGCCCGACGAGCCGGCCGGCGAGCGCAGGAGATTGTGCGGGTTCTTGGACTGACCGCCGAGCGAGCTGTTGGTGCCGGCGGCGGCGAATTCGGAGAGGTTGACCTTGGCCAGGATAATGGCGCCGGCATCGCGCAGGCGCTTCACCATATAGGCGTCATCGGGCGGGACATTGCCTTCGAGCAGGATCGAGCCGCCGGTGGTGGGCATCTCGACGGTGTCGAAGTTGTCCTTCAGCACGACGGGGATGCCGTGCATGGGCGAACGCGGGCCTTTTGCCTTGCGTTCGGCGTCGAGCGCCTTGGCTTGCGCGAGGGCGTTCGGGTTGAGCGCCATGACCGCATTCAGGATCGGGCCCTTCTCGTCATAGGCGGCGATGCGGGCAAGCGTGAGCTGGACAAGCTTCTCCGACGTCAACGTCCCGGCATCGAAGGCGGCGTTGATATCCATGACGGTGAGCTGATCGAGCGGAACTGTTCTCGCGGACGCCGGCGCCGAGGCCAACAGGGCGACGGTCGCGACGGTTGCTAAAAAGCGCGGAAGAATTTTCATGAGACCCCCCTCAGGTTCAATGAACGCAATGGATGATCGTAACGGCGGTTGGGACCTTAGCGCTAGGGGGGCCGACGCAGAGCGCCGGCCCCCTTCCAAAATGGCCTACATCCTGAAACGCACCCCCGCGCGGAACACGCGGCCGAGCGTATCGTACTTGCCGATGTTCGTGGTCGGGAGTTCGTAGCCGATTTCATCGGACCCGCGCGGAATCATGCCCGGGTCGGTGTTGAGCAGGTTGTTGATGTTGAGGAAGGTTTCCACCTCGGCCCCGGCGATGTCGAAGGTCTTGCCGACCGACCAGTCGAGATAGAAATAGCCCGGCGCGTGATTGTTATCGACCGTCAGGAAGGGGGCGACGCCGACCGTGCAGCCCGACTGACACTCGATGTAGGTGTTGCGCAGGACGCCCGAGCTCATGGCGCGGCCGCTCAGCGAGGTCTGCCAGGTGTCGGCGCGGTAGGCGAGACGCACGACGCCGGCCCAGTTCGGCGGCGCGCCGCCCGGCATTTCGCCGACGTCGTCCGTCGGCGGCGCCAGGGTCGTGTCGATGTAGTTCTTGATGTACTTGGTGACCTGGGCGCGCAGATCGACGTTGCCGTCCCAGGCCGAGATCACATCGCCGAGCGCGAAATTGTAACTGGCCTCGAAGTCGATCCCACGCGTCTTCTGAACGGCGATGTTCACCGGACGGCGGGTAATGGCCGTGATGATGCCGTTGGTGCGGGTGATGTCGGCGCAATAGGACTGAAGGCCCTGCACGCAGAAAACGACGATCTGGTTATTGCTGGGTGTGGAGATCGAATCCTTCATGCTGATGTTCCAGTAGTCCACCGAGGCGGTGAAGCCGGGGAAGAACTCGGGCTTCAAGACCACGCCGACGTCGGTCGTGTCGGCGCGCTCCGGTTTGAGATTCGGATTGCCGGAGTTGGTCTGCAGCGGCGACGCCGAGCCGCCGGTGACGGGATCGAACAGGGTGGTAAAGCCGCCGCTGACCGGGTTGTAGAGCTCCTGCAGGTTCGGCGCGCGGATATCGCGGGAACGCGTGGCGCGGATGCGGATATCCGGGATCGGCTCGTAGGTGGTGCCGAATTTCCATGTCGTGACGAAACCGGACGTGGAATATTTGGTGCCGCGCACGGCGGCGCTCAAATCCCAGGCCTCGGCGAAGGAGGCTTCCTTCGCGAGCGGAACGACGGTTTCCGCCGCGCCTTCGAACACGGTGTACTTGCCGCTGAAGGGCAGGAAGTTGCCCGAGAACCAGTCGCTGGTCAGCGTCGCCGCGCTCGGGCGCGCCACCGCTTTCTCGACGCGGTATTCGGTGCTGAGCGCGAGCGAGACCGGACCGGCCCAGTTGTCGAACATATCGCCGCTCACCGACCCGGCGGCCACGTCTTGCGTGATACGGTGGTTGGTGTGCGGATGTTCGCCGCCGCTCTGCAGGAAGCGGATGGCGGCGTCACTGTTCACGCCAAGGCCCATCGGGTTGTAGGGCACGCAGCCGTCGTTCGGGTTTGTGAGGGTGGACCGGCAGATGATGGCGCCGGTCGTCGGGTGACGCACCGCATCGGCCGCCTGGGCGCGCAGCGGATTACGCGTGGGACCCAGCGCGTCGTAAGCAACCCGCGTGATGCCCTTTTGCCAGTAGGCGTTCCAGTTCCACGACGACGAGAAGGCGTCGAAATCGCCGTTCGCGCCGAGGACGTATCTATTCGTGGTGCGGTCGGACTCCGTGGTGATGAACGGCAGATCGTAGTTCATGCTGCCGAGCTGGAACTGGGTGACGCCGAGCGCCGTCATCTGGGCCTGAACCGAGGCCGGGATGAACGGGTTGCCGGTGCGGACGGTGGCGCCGTTGCCGAGCTGGAAGTGGCTGAACGCGCCGCCCGTGTTCCACGAATTATTCCACGAGGCCTGAGCAAAAACTTCGACCGTGTCCGTGAGGTCGTAGCTGACGCGCGTGAACAGGCCCTTGCGGCGTTCGCGCGGGTCGAGCGAGTAGGTGTCCACGCGCGTGACGCCGGCCGCGTAATCGCCTTCATAGGTGTAGGTGGAATCCGTGATCGGACCGAAGTTGAACATATAAGGCGTGCCGCCCGGGCCGAAGGCGATGCCCTTCAAAGGGCCCGAGGCGATGGTGCCGCCGCGTGTCGACCAGGAGTCCGTATGGATGCGCACGAGGCGTTGCGGCTGGCCGGCGGCGATATTGGCCGCGCTGTTGTTGATGATGCCGAGCGCGGAGCGGTTCCACGGCCGGTCGCTGTGCAGGATGCCTTCCTTGTTGTTGATTTCGCCGTTGATGAGCCAGTGACCGCGGCCGTTGGCAAATGGCACACCCGCCGTGAGCACCGTCTTGTAGCTGAAGTCGTCGCCGTAGGTGGTCAGGCCCGCGGAGACTTCGCCTTTCACGCCGGTGAAGCTTTTGTCCAAGATGAAGTTGACCACGCCGGTCACGGCGTCGGAGCCATAAATGGCCGAGGCGCCGCCGGTGATCATGTCGACACGTTGCACCAGGGCTTGCGGGATGTTGGCGACGTCGACGACGCCGTCGGCGCGCGAGCTGACCGTGCGCTGGCCGTCGATGAGCACCAGGGTGCGCGCGGCGCCCATGCTGCGGAGATTGAGGATCGAAAGTCCCGCGCCCTGGGCGCTGACCGAGGTGCCGGTATTGCCGGGGCGGATGTTCCCGGCGAAGGCGGGAATTTGAACGAGCGCGTCGGCGATATTCGAGGTCGCCTGCTGTTGGAAGACGGCGGAATCGAGCACCGTCATGGGCGTCGGCGCTTCGTAGCCGTCACGTACGATGCGCGATCCGGTGACGACGATTTCATCGACGGCTACCGGCGCGGCGGTTTGCGCGTGCGCGGGAATGGACAGCATGAGCGAGAGCGCGCTTACGGTGGAGAGTGCGATGCTTTTGGCATGGCGCGAACCGGCGGCGGCACAATCATTGCCGGCGGAGCCGGTGTTTACGTTGCGAGTCTTCATTTCTTTTCCCCTAGGGCACGGCGCTTTCGGCGTGAGCGCGGTGCAAGATTCGAGAGACATGGGTCAACGATGGGAGCTTTGAGCTCCCTTTGTGCGGCTGTGTTTTGCTGTGTGCGGCGCCTCCCCTGGGCTAAAGGCGCGGTGGCGACCCCTCTCGCGCCACACCTTTACGTGCTTCTAAATTACTACGTAGGGCTATGCGGTCTGACGACAGACCGCGAGCCGCGTTCCTTTATAGGGACGCTAAAACCAGCTTTTAAGGAGAGGGCGCAGAAGAATATTCGCCCATTACGGGCGGCTATGGAGGCTTGTTACAGAGCGTTCCCGGGGTGTTTAGGCAGGCCGCTTGGTCGCCCGGCGGGACACATAGAGCGTGAGCATGGTCATGACGATGAACAAGGCGCCGGCGCTCAAAGCCAGCGACCCGTGAATGCCGATCATGGTCCCGCCCAGCCCCACGGTGGCGCCGGCGAAGGCGCGCATGCCGAGACTGCAGATACTGTAGAAACCGATCACGCGCCCGCGCACATGATCGGGCGCGTTCAACTGCACGAGGGTCATCGCCATAGAGCTGAACGACAGCTCGACGAAGCCGGCGATGAAGAGCGCAACAAGCGCAAGCGCATAGAACGGCGTGATCGCAAACCCGACAAGCGCGAGACACCAGACCATCGCCAATGCAAACGCAACGCGCGGGCGCGGCTGAAGCGCACCGGTGCTTTCAAGCGCGATGCCCGCGAGCAGCGCACCGGCCGCATCCGCGGCGAGCAGCATACTGTAGAGGAGACCGACGTCGCCGTGACCGAGGTCGCGGGCAAATTCCGGCATCTGCGCATGATAGGAATTGCCCACCATGAAGGACGCGCAGCCGATGAGCAGAGTCATGGCGAGAAGGATCGGATTGGCGCCGACCACGCGCGCCGTGTCGACGATATCGCGAAGGCCGCGCAGCGCCGGATGCGGCGCATCGGCGGTCTTGCGGAACTTCGGACCATAGGGCGCCTTCCACAGCCAAATCACCAGCGGCAGATAGATGAGCGCATTGAAAGCGATGCCCGCGACCGGGCCCATGAGCAGAAGGATGCCGCCGCCGATGCCGGGCCCGAGCAAGAGTCCGAGATAACGCGCGGTGGCGTTGAGGCGCACCGCGCTCGGGAGCTGCTCCCTGCCGACGATGTCGTGAATGAGCAGCTGGCTTGCCGGAGACCAAAGAACGCCGGCGCAACCGTGCAGAACCAGGATCACCTGCGCATGCCAGATCTCGAGGGTATCGGTGGAGAAGAAATAGGCCCAGGCGAGCGAGGCGGTGATGAAACACGCCATCCCGATCTGGATGAGACGGCGCGGATCGAACCGGTCGGCCAGCGCACCCGAATAAACCGAGAAGAAGAGATACGGGAGCCAGTGCGAAAGCACGGCAAAGCCGCCAAGCGAGGGCGACTGAAACTTCTGGAACACAACCCAATAGCTGATCACATGCTCGATGCTGTCGGCCATCATCGCCATGGCCGAAAAAATCAGATAGGGCCGGAAACCGGGATGGCGGAGAGCCGCGAACGAGACGTGAGGGCGAGGCGAGACGGACGACAAGGGCGGGAAATTCCAGGAGCCGGACAATCAGGCGGTGTCCTGCGATGAACGCACCCCCTGTCATATCACATAGGGCTGGACGGGCGGCGCGCCAAAATTGATCTCGGTCAACGCCCGGCCACCGCCGGTCCTTCTACAAAAGTCGGGTCAACGTACTCAAGCCGGCGAGGCTCCGATGAAGACCTTCACCACCGATGCTTATGGCGACGTCGCGGTTCCGGCCGCGGCCCGGCGGACGGAATTTCTTCCCGATGTGGCGCTCGCCGAATTCCCCGATTACTACGAAGTCACGGCGGGCCTGCGCGGGATTTCGCCCGACGATGTGACGGTCAGCTTTCGCGATCAGGTGCTGACGCTGGCGAGCGACAGCCCCACCAACCCCACGCCGGGCCTCTTCCGCTACAGCATCGGATTGCCCGCCGACGCCAGCGCGGAAGATATATCCTGCACCTTCGGCGACGATGAAATCGTCGTCACCATCGCGCGCGAATGCCTCTAAACGCGCGGGCGCTCACAACCAGTCCGCTGGCGGCCGTATATGGGCGAAGCGGCCTATCCCGCCTTCACGGTGACGGTCACCGGCGGCGGCGACTTCAAGGTCTGATAGACGACGCAGTAGCGTTCCGTGAGTTTCATCAGCGTGGCGAGCTGTTCCGCGGTGAGATCGCCGTCGATATCGAAGGCAAGACGCACATCGCGGAAACCCACCGGCGATCCTTTATCGACACCGAGCGTGCCCTTGAAATCGAGATCGCCTTCGGCGCGCACCTTGGCGTCCCTGATTTTAAGCTCAAGCGCGGTGGCGACGGCGTTCAAGGTGACGCCGGCGCAGGCCACAAGCGCTTCCAGCAGCATGTCGCCCGAACAGGCGTGCATGCCGCTGCCGCCCGTCGCGGGATGCAGGCCCGCTTCGATCAAAGCCTTCGAGGTCTGCACCGAACAGGTGACGCCTTCGCCAAGCGAACCTTCGGCCTTCAGCGTGATGACGGCGGCGTCCGGGGTTTCGCGGTACTTGGCCTTGATCGGGGCCTGCATGTCCTTGAGTTCGGTGGCTTTCACGTATGGTGTCCTCGTAAAAATATGAGCGCCTAGGTGCCGGCCTTTTGCACGGCGGCTTTATGGGCTTCGGGCGGTACGCGCTTATAACCCGCCTGCCCGTAGGCGTAATCATAGGAAAGAAGCTGGGCTTCGGGCCAGGGCGCCCCAAGTAACCGGGAAAAGCGCGCGACATTCACGAAAAATCGGAAATGTGCTGCGCGCAAGTCGCGTGAGGCGTTGCACGAACATCGTCGACAGGCGCCGGCGGGCTATTGAAAACGCCCCCCACCCAGCCCCCCTTTCAGGCAGGGCTGTCGCATATGAACAAAATCGTGCCGGTTTTGCCGCATCGGCTCGACTTCGAACCCTGGACCCTCGCGTCAAGCCCGAGGGCGACGATTTTGTTCGTCCGCAGGCCGTCCGCATGCAGGTCCGCATGAGGACGCCGGCCGAAGCGCTTGAGCGGGCAAGGTTTTTGCCTCGTCCGCATCAACCGCATGAACCGCAGGCGATTTTTTCGGCCTCGCATTTTTCTGCTGAAAATTCAATCGCACCCGGTGCGATTGCGGCCGCATCAGGCGCCCGGCCAAATACCCGGGGCAATGCACAAAACCCACACGCGGGAGGCGGGCGGGTTTTTCAGATTTCAGCTTTGGGAAATTGGGCGCCAAAGGCCCACGGTACATTTATGAGCATGCGCCTTGAGGGCATTTCTTGTCAAGAATTTCAGGCGTAACAACATTAAAACGACCCCTCCCTGTCCCTCCCCTTTCAGGGGCGGGAAAAAGATGTGGGTCGTTTTCCGTTGCGTAAAAAACAGAAAACACGCGCGCGGCGCGCGCGGGACTAGCCCGCCGGAGACCGCGGGATGTAGTTGCCCGAGAACTCGGCGAAGGACATGAGCCCCTCGGTGTCCTTCACGATG
>JADZAK010000168.1 GCA_020852595.1 Rhodospirillaceae bacterium | reverse complement strand
GACGTGAAGGGCGAAATCCTGGAACTGAAATCCACCATCAACACCATGGTGGACCAGCTCAACTCCTTCGCCTCGGAAGTGACCCGCGTCGCGCGCGAAGTCGGCACCGAAGGCAAGCTCGGCGGCCAGGCCAACGTGCGCGGGGTCGCCGGGACGTGGAAGGACTTGACCGACAACGTGAATCTCATGGCCGCCAACCTGACCGGCCAGGTGCGTAACATCGCCGACGTGACCACCGCGGTGGCCAAGGGTGACTTGTCCAAGAAGATCACCGTCGACGTGAAGGGCGAAATCCTGGAACTGAAATCCACCATCAACACCATGGTGGACCAGCTCAACTCCTTCGCCTCGGAAGTGACCCGCGTGGCGCGCGAAGTCGGCACCGAAGGCAAACTCGGCGGCCAGGCCAACGTGCCCGGAGTCGCCGGGACGTGGAAGGACTTGACCGACAACGTGAACATGATGGCCGCCAACCTGACGTCTCAGGTGCGCGGCATCGCCGACGTCGTGACGGCCGTCGCCCAAGGCAACCTGCGCCGCAAGCTGACGGTGGAAGCGAAAGGCGAAATCGCTTCGCTGGCCGAAACCATCAACGGAATGATCGAGACGCTGGCGACCTTCGCCGACCAGGTGACCAACGTGGCCCGCGAAGTCGGGATCGAAGGCAAGCTCGGCGGCCAGGCCCGCGTGCCGGGCGCCGCCGGCCTGTGGCGCGACTTGACCGACAACGTGAACCAGCTGGCCGCGAATCTCACGACCCAGGTCCGCGCCATCGCCGAAGTGTCGACCGCCGTGACGACCGGCGACTTGACCCGGTCCATCACCGTCGAAGCGTCCGGCGAAGTGGCCGCGCTGAAAGACAACATCAATGAAATGATCCAAAACCTGAAGGATCAGACCCTCAAGAACACAGAACAGGACTGGCTGAAAACCAATCTGACGCGCTTCACCCGAATGCTGCAGGGCGAACGCGACTTGGCCACCGTCTCGAACATGGTGCTCTCCGAACTCGCGCCGCTCGTCAAAGCGCAGCACGGCCTGTTCTATGTGACGGAAAAGGACGAAGAGAACCACGTCGCGCTCAACCTCGTCGCCTCCTACGCCTTCAATCACAGGAAGCACCTGGCAAACCGCTTCGAGCTGCGTGAAGGCCTGGTCGGACAGTGCGCGTTCGAAAAATCGCGTATCCTGCTCACCAACGTGCCGCATGACTATATCAAGGTCAGCTCGGGGCTGGGTGAGGCGTCGCCCTTGAACGTCATCGTGCTTCCCGTGGTGTTCGAAGGCGAAGTGAACGCCGTCATCGAACTGGCCTCGTTCTCCGAATTCTCCGAAACCCACCAGTCCTTCCTCGATCAGCTGATGGAATCGATCGGGATCGTGCTCAACACCATCGCGGCGAACATGCGCACCGAGGGCCTGCTCAAACAGTCCCAGCTGCTCACCGCCGAGCTTCAGGCGCAGCAGGAAGAGCTCAAGAAGACCAACGACCGCCTCGAGCAGCAGGCCAATACGCTCCGCCAGTCCGAAGAACTGCTGCGCTCCAAGCAGGACGAATTGCAGCGCACCAACGTCGAGCTCGAGGACAAGGCGAAACTGCTCTCCGACCAGAACGCGCAGGTCGAAGCCAAGAACCGCGAGGTCGAAAACGCCAAGCGCGAACTCGAGGAAAAAGCCGAGCAGCTCGCCTTGACGTCAAAGTACAAGTCGGAGTTCCTGGCCAACATGAGCCACGAGTTGCGCACGCCGCTCAACTCGCTGCTCATCCTCTCCAAGCTCCTGTCGACGAACACGCAAGGCAATCTCACCGACAAGCAGGTCGAATTCGCCCGCTCGATCCACCACGCCGGGTCCGACCTGCTGGCGCTCATCAACGACATCCTGGATCTGTCGAAGATCGAATCCGGGACCGTCACCCTGGACGTCGGCGAAACCTTCTTTGGCTCGCTGCGCGATCATATGGACCGCACCTTCGCCCAGCTGGCGCAGGACAAGAAACTCGAGTTCCAGGTCGAACTCGACCGGGACCTGCCGCGCTCCATGTACACCGACGACAAGCGCCTGCAGCAGATCATCAAGAACCTGCTCTCCAACGCCTTCAAGTTCACCGAGAACGGCCATGTGCGTCTCAAGATCGCGCCGGTCACCTCGGGCTGGTCGCCGTCCAACGAGCAGCTCAGCCGCGTGAGCCAGGTCCTCGCCTTCACCGTCGAGGATACCGGCATCGGCATCCCGGACGAAAAACAGCGCATCATCTTCGAAGCCTTCCAGCAAGCCGACGGCACCACCAGCCGCAAATACGGCGGCACGGGTCTCGGTCTTTCCATCAGCCGCGAAATCACGCGTCTCCTGGGCGGCGAACTCACGGTGAACAGCAAGGTGGGCAAGGGCTCGACCTTCACTCTGTTCCTGCCCATGAACTTCACGCCGTCGGCGAAGACCGTCGCCCGTCCGTCGATGCCGGTGGCGCGCGTGATGGCGCCGAGCGCCGAGGAGGTCACCGAGCGCGTGCTCGACGACCGCGACACCATCCAGCGCGGCGACGCCACGGTGCTGATCGTCGAGGACGACCCGCACTTCGCCTCCATCATGCTGACGATGGCGCGCGAGGCCGGTTTCAAGGGCGTGGTCACGGGCGAGGGCGGCGGCGTGTTCGCGCTGGCCAAACGCTTCCGTCCCGACGCCATCACGCTCGACATCGGCTTGCCCGACATGGACGGCTTCGCGCTGCTCGATCTTCTCAAGCGCAATCCGGAGACCCGCCACATCCCGGTGCACATCATCTCCGCCGACGAACAGACCAGGCTGGGCCTCGGTCTCGGCGCCATGGGCGTCACCGGCAAGCCGGCCGAGCCCGATACGCTGCTGGCCACCTTGCAGCGTGTGAAGGCCTACCGCGAACGCACCAAGACCCTGATGGCGATCGAGCCGGAGGGCCTTGCCGACGGCATTGCCTCGTTCATCGACGCGGCCGGTCTCCAGGTGAAACAGGAAACCGAAGTGCCGGACGACATCGAAGCCGACGACGCGGACTGCATCGTGGTCAATCTGACCCAGCCGTCCGAAGCTCCCGTAGACGATCTGGTCGCCGACCTCCAGGCCGTGGACCTTCCCTTTATCCTGTTCGTGCCGCGGGATTTCACCGAGGAGGAAAAAACCTTTTTCCTGAAGGGCCGCATGACGCGCGGACGCTGGGCCCGCAACGCGCCGGAACTGCAGGACGGGGTCGCGCTGCTGCTGCACCGCGCCCACGAAAGCCTGCCGACGGATGCGCAGGATGTCCTGCGCCAGCTCCGCCAGTCCGATCCGGTCCTGGCCGGCAAGAAGATCGCGGTGGTCGACGACGACATCCGCAACATCTTCTCGCTCACCAGCGCGCTTGAAGAGCACGGGGTCGAACTCCACTATGCCGAGAGCGGCCGCTCGGGGATCGAGCTCCTCAACCGCATCCCGGATATCGACGCGGCTCTCATCGACATCATGATGCCCGGCATGGACGGCTACGAGACCATCGAGGAGATCCGCGCCAATCCGCGCTTCGCGGCGCTGCCCATCGTGGCGGTCACCGCCAAGGCGATGAAGGGCGACCGTCAGAAGTGCATGGAGGCCGGCGCCAGCGACTACATCGCCAAACCCGTGGATATCGAACAACTTGTCTCGGTATTGCGCGTTTGGTTTGCGCGCGGGGAACAGGCGCCCGTCCTTCGAACCGGTACGGACAATGTGGTTGCGTTCCCGGCGGAATAGGAATGGTGGCGTAGACCGTGGGTCCGAGTGTGACTTCAGTGCGTGTGGACGAAGCTGACCGTATGTCGGCGGTACAGGATGCGCCCAAGGCGCGCATCCTCATCGTCGACGACGACCGCTCGACCTCGCTGGCCCTGACCGCGGCGCTCGAGCGCCTCGGCCAGACGTTAGTCGTCGCCCATTCCGGCGAGGAGGCGCTTCAGCACCTCCTGCACGAGGATTTCGCGGTCATCCTGCTCGATCTGCATATGTCGGGCATGGACGGCTACGAGACTGCGGCGCTTATCCGTGCCCGCAAGAAGACGCGTCACATCCCCATCGTCTTCCTGACGGCGGTGTTCCGCGACGACTCGCACCTGCTCCAAGCCTATTCGGCCGGCGCGGTGGACATGATCTTCAAGCCGGTGAATCCCTTCATCCTTACCTCGAAGATCTCGGTCTTCGTCGATCTGCATCTCAAACAGTACGAGGCGCAGCGCGAGGCGGAAATCCGCCATAAGTTGCAGGAGGAGAACTTCAGGGTCCGCGCCGAGAAGATCGCCACCGAACAGGCCCTGCGGCGCTCGCAGGAGCATCAGGAAGCGATGTCGTCCGCCGAGGCCCAGCAGCGCATCCTCATCGAGGAGTTGTCCCACCGCGTGAAGAACATGCTCGCGGTGGTTAACGCTATGGCCCGCCAGACCCTCGCGTCGACCCCTGAACCCGAAGCCTTCGTCGAGAAGTTCCTGAAGCGCATCGAGGCCCTCGGGCGTACGCACGGTCTCCTCTCGCGCGAACACTGGGGCAACGTGCAGCTCCGCGATGTCGCCTCGGAAGCGCTGGAGCCTTACATCGTCGACGACAAGACCCGCGTGGTGCTCGACGGTCCGCCGGTTGCGATCCAGCCCAAAGCCGCCGTGGCGCTGGGCATCGTCTTCCACGAACTGGCCACCAACGCCGTCAAACACGGCTCGCTGTCCAACAACGACGGCATCGTCACCGTGCAATGGGACTGGTCGCGCGAGGAGACCGGCGCCGTGGCCCTTCAGTGGGGCGAAACGCAAGGTCCCAAGGTCAGCGCGCCGACGCGCAAGGGCTTCGGCAGCAAGCTCATCAAGCTCGAGCTGACCCACGAGCTCAACGGCAACATCGAGATGGCTTACGATGAAACCGGCTTCCGCGCGATGATGTCGTTCCCGACGGCGCCGCGCCTCGAGGCGCCCGAAACGGCCACGGCCTAAATATCGCCGCGCGCCCCGAAAAACTTCGGATGAAACGCACGGCTCGGCGCGCGTGCGGCGATCAGCGCACGGGCGGCCTCCACACCCGTCTGGAAGGCGCCGTGGGCGGTGGCGAAGGCGCGCACCGAACAGGCCTCGCCCGCGAAGAACAGGCGGTCATCGACCGCGTGGGCCAGGGTTTCGCGCGCGCCAGCGCAGCCGACTTCGGCATGGGAATAAGAGCCGCGCACGAACGGATCGTCATGCCAGGCCGATTGGGTGAGCGGACGTAGATGCTTGCGCACGTCGCTGCCCAAAAGCTTCACCAATTCGCCGGCCGCGAACGCGCCGTGGGCTTTCGCGCCGTCCGCCGCCAGATCGCGCGCCAGCGCGCCGGCCACAAAAACCTCGATCACGGGATGGCCGAAAGGCTTCAGGTGATAGCTCCCCGTCGCGGCGGTATGCCAATCGCCGAAGAAGTGCCCGTCGCTGGGAAACATGGCCGGCCGATCGCAGCTGAGGAACAGCTTGTTCACAAGGCCGAGCGGCAGACGATGCGCGGCCTCGATCTTGTCGGGCAGTTCGGGGGCAAACCGCAGCATCTCGCCCGCCAGCGCCGTGGCCGGCACGGTGACGATGACCTGCTGCGCATGAATGTCGCCGCGGTCCGTCACCAGCTTCAGCGTGCGGCCGTCGTGGTTGATGCACAGCACGCGCGTGCGCAGCGCCACAGGTAAACTTGCGCCGTACGCGCCGATCAGCGCGCCGTAGCCTTCCTTGATGCGCCAGTTGATGTCGGTGTCCTGGTAGTTCCGATAATCGGCGGCGGATACCTCTTTCAGTCCCGCGCCGTTCAGATAGGTGCAGATGGCGTCGATCAACGGATTCCAGCGTGACGCGGGATCGAGCAGCGCGGCCGCCGCCCGGTCTTCGCGCAAGTCCGCCTTGTCGACCCGCGTTTCGAAATCCGCGAACGCCTGTTGGAATTCTTCCTGCTCCGCCGGGCTCATGCCCTGGTCGCAGCTCTGTTCCTCCCAGGGCGGTTTGGTCTTGTCGATGTGGAAGCTCAGTTTGTAGGCGATCGCCGCCCACGGGTTCTTGTTGGCCGAATGCAGCCAGCCGCAGCCGAGATCGAGCGGCAACTTATTGACGATTTCGGTGAAGGCGCGCCCACCGAGACGGGCCCTGCCGTCGATCAATAGATAAGGGATGTTCGCCCGCGCGAGCACATGGGCCGCCGCCAACCCGGCGGCGCCGGCGCCGACAATGGCGACCGCGACCTCGCGATGAAGCTGTTCAACGTTTTTCATGACCCGTCATTCGGCTGACGGGGTGTAACGTCGGCGGCGCGGGACCGGTTCCGCCCGGTTCCGGCGAATCTCTCGGGCGTTACGCTACTTATTATTTATGAGGGCAGGCGCCGAATTTCGCAGGACACAGTCTCGCGCCCGTGTCCGAGCAGGGCGTCTCGCGGCCTTTCAGGAAACCGATGAAGCCCGCGAGGGTTGCGACGAAGGTCGCATCGGTGCGCACCGCCGGGATGCGTTTGTAGTCGGGCACGCCGCACTCCTTGGCGAGATCGCGCATGGTCTCGTCCAACTCCACCAGCGTCTCGACATGCTCCGACACGAAGGAGATCGGCGCGACGATCAACGGCACGCCATCCTTGCCCGCGCGCTGGATCTCCGCCTCCGTCGACGGGCCGATCCACTTCGCGGGGCCGACGCGGCTCTGATAACAAATCGCCCAATCGAGCCCCTCGATCTCGAGGCCCGCCACGACGGCGGCGGCGGTCCGTTCCACCTGCCACTGATAGGGATCGCCCCCGGCGATGGTTTTTTCCGGCAGGCCATGCGCCGTCAGCAGGACGCGCGGCTTTTGCCCTTTCGCGGTCATTTCCGCATAGGCGCTCCCGATCATCGACACCATCGGCGCGATGAAACCGCGCGCGGTCGGGAAGCAGCAGATCGTTTCAAAAGGCGTGGTGAGCCCCTGTTTGCGCGCGTCCCTGGTCAGCGCATCGACCGACGTGCCCGTGGTCGTGGTGGAGTACTGCGGATACATCGGCACCACGACGATCCGGGTCGGCGCGTAGTCTTTCAATTGCGCCACCACTTCCGGCGCCATCGGATGCCAGTAACGCATGAAAATGAACGCGCGCACGTCCTTGGCATAATGCGCGGCGGCCGCTTCCAGGGCCTTTGCTTGCGCGGCGGTTTCCGGCAACAGCACGGAACGCCCGCCGAGCCGGGCGTAATAACCCCGGGACTTCTTGGCCCGCGCGCCCGAGATGGTGCGCGCCAGCAGCCAGCGGAACGGCTGGACCCACGGGATGATGTAACGGTCGTTGAACAGGTTGAACAGGAACGGGCGCACGGCCTCGGGGCTATCCGGCCCCCCCAGGCTGAACACCACAATCGCTAACCGTTCGTCCATACGCGCTCGCTCACTCTAGGCCGTTACAACGTAAGGCGAAACGGCGGCTCCTTGTCCCACGTCTTCATGGCTTTGTCTCCCCGTTTCCATAATCGGCAAGCGCCGTTATGGTGTCAAAAAACACTGTTCGATCGGTCTGTGGGGGCCGAAAAGATGGCCGGTACACTGAATGTCGCGGAACACCTCTCCGCCGAAATGGCGTCGGAGGATCCCTGGCGGCTGGGCACGAATCTTTTCGAGGCGCGGCGTTACGCCATCATCCTCGATATGATGCGCGCGCACGCGGGCGGCAACGACGCCGTCTTCGCGCACGGGCTCGAG
>JADZAK010000167.1 GCA_020852595.1 Rhodospirillaceae bacterium | reverse complement strand
GATATCCGGCTTTCCGCTGCTTGAACCCGGCGATTTGTGTTTTGCGCTCTGGCGCGGGAATCAGAAAATCGCCGAATGGCAGATCGAATTGATGGAAAGCGCTCCCGACATCGAGGACCTTTCGGGCACGATGCCTCCCGAGAGGACGGCCGCGGATATTTTGCTTAACTGACCGTTCCGAGCCCGTAGCGTTTTAGCGCTCCTCTTACATCCGGAATCTCACGCCGACGCTGCGGCGACGTGCGCCGGATTATTTCGGCGCGACGTGCAAGAAAAAAAGAAATCGAGCTATGGCAATGGTGCGTAAATCTCTAAAGGCAATCAAAGCTGCCAAGCCCAGAATGGACCGGACGAAGATCGCCGCGACCACCGCAAGCGACATTCACCGTCACATGCGCGAGGACGGTGAAACTTCGGCGCACACACCCCGGATCGAAGACGTGATACGCCACAGGTCATTCCCGGGAATGGTCAGAAAAGAGAAGCGGCACGCCCATCAGGACGTGCCGCTGGTTTTAGCGCCTCTTACATCTTACATCCGGAATCTCACGCCGACGCGGAACGAACGTCCGTACACGTCGTACAGCGCGGCCTGCGTCATCGGACCGTAGGCGACGCCGCTGACCGCGACCGGCGGCGGATCTTTATCAAACAGGTTATCGACGTTGAGATAGGCCTCCGCGTTGCGGTCGCCGTCTGTGAAGAAGGCGTAAGAGAACGCGATATCGGTCAGGTAATACGCGGGCACACGGTTGGTATCGACCGTCCGCATCCCCGCCGGGATCGGCGTCGGGCACCCCGACGCGCACGCAATCATGTCCGGGAACATGTTGCCCGAGCTGATGTAGCGCGTCGTCCAGTTGAACCGGAACGGCTCGAGGCTGTAGCCGACGCTGATCTGCCCGCTCCACTTCGGCGCCGGCGCGCCGATCAGACCACCGCCGCCGATGGACCCCGTCGACACGCTCAAGGTCGTGCTTTGCCCTCTGAGCGCGATGATGTGGGTCGCGACCGCGCGGACCGAAAGATCGCCATCCCACGAGTCGACGAACGACGACAGCGGCGTGCGATAGCTGGCTTCGATATCCATCCCGCGCGCCAACAGGGAGTTGGCGTTGACCGGAGCCTGGTAAATCGAATCGATCGTGCCGTCGGCGCGGCGATTGATGAACTGGCAGTAGAACGTCACCTTTTCAAAGCACTGCTGCAAAATGAACGTCGCCGCCGGCGACGAGATCGCGCCCTTCAGGTTGATGTTGTAATAATCCACCGACGTGCTGAAACCCGGCAGCCACGAGGGCTGATAAACGGCCCCGATCCCGGTCGTGTCGGCCTTTTCAGGCACCAGGTTGACGTTTCCGCCCTGGATGCTCCCGTACACGAAGCTCTGATTGCCCAGGAACGGATCGGCGATGGCGCTGTTTCCGCGCTGGCCGGGCGCGTACAGGTCGTTGAGGTTCGGCGCACGGATGTCGCGCGAGCGCGTCAAACGCAGCCGGAAATCGTCGACCGGGCTATAGGTCAAGCCGGCCTTCCACGTCACGACGGAGCCTGACTCCGAATAGTGGGTAAAGCGCACGCCGCCGTTGAAGTCGAGCGCGCTCGCCCAGGCTTCATCCTTCGCGAGCGGGACGACCGTTTCGACGTTCCCTTCGACGACGTTCTGAGAAACCAGCGGCCATGTGATGTAGTTCGTCGAGAACCATCCCCGCGCCTGCGCGATAGGATCGGCCATCCCCTCGATGGACTCCTTGCGCCACTCGCCGCCGAACACCAGGGAGACGGGCCCTGCCCAGCTCTCGAACGGTTCGCCGGAGACGTTGAACGCCGCCGAGCTCGTGCGTTGCGCCTGGCTGTTGTGCGGATGATCGGGGAAAGAGGTGATGTAATTCTTCGCGGCGTCCGAGTTCACACCGGGCGTACCGAACAGATTATACGGCACGCAGCCGTTGGTCGGGTTGGTGAGGGTGGAGCGGCAGACAATGGCGCCGTTGGGGCCGCGCACCGCGTCGATGGCCAAGGCGAAGTTCGCCGGCCTCACCTGAACCGGAGAATTGAGGTCGAGTTTGATCAATCCTTTCTGGGCGTAGAAGTCCCAGTTCCAGGCGCTGTCGAAGGCGTCGAAATTACCCTCGGCGCCCACCACATACACATAGCTGTTACGTTCGTTCTCGGCCGTATAGGGCGGGATGTCCTTCAGCTGCTTGCCGAACGCGAGCGACGTCAGGCCCAAAGCCGTCGCGCGCTGGCGCACCTCCTCCGGCATGAACGGGTTTTGGGTGCTGACATTGATGTTGGCGCCCAGGTAGTAGGTCCAGCAACAATTGTAAATCGATTGGACGGTGCCGAAGTTGTACTCGGCAAACACCGTCATGTTGTCGGTGACGTCATAGCTCACCCGCGTATACAGATGTTTGTCCTCGGTCCCGGCCGAGAGGCTGTTGGCCCCCTGCTCGGTGGCGTTCTGCCAATCGCCGCCCACGTTGAACGAACCGCCGATGAAGTCGCCGAAATTGAACTGGTACGGCGCGCCGCCGGGCCCGAAGGCGATGCCCTTCAAGGGGCCGCTAGCGATGACGCCGCCGGGATTGGCCGCCCATAAGCCGGCGTGATAGCGGTTCAGAAGCTGCGGCTGTCCGTTGGTTGCCGTGTAGTTGGGATTGCTCACCTGGAAGTAGCCGACCTGGTTCCACTCGCGGACCTTGCCCTCCATATGGGCCTGATCGCCGAAGTCGGCGGCGATCAGGAAATGTCCACGCCCCGCGGCGAACGGGGTGCCCGCCGCCAGCGCGACCTTATACTGCTCGTGGTCGCCGCGGCTGGTGATGCCGCCCATGATGTTGCCCTTCACCCCCGTGAACTCTTTATCGAGCACGAAGTTGACGACACCCGAGACGGCGTCGGAGCCGTACACCGCGGAGGCGCCGCCGGTCACCACGTCGACGCGGGAAATCAGAAGATCGGGGAATAATTTCGCATCGGTGCCGCCCGTGACGAAGATGTTCGGAAAGCGCCGGCCGTCGAACAACACGAGCGTGCGGTTGACCCCGAGGCCACGCAAATTGAGCGTGCTCGCGCCGCCGGTGCCCATGGAGATCCCGGACGTGCTGGTCGAAAGGTTGATGTTGCCCGAGAACGCCGGCAGGCTTGAAATGGCGTCGAACACGTTGGGCTTGGCGGCATCCATGATCTGCTCGGCGCCGACGACGGTCACCGGCGTCGG
>JADZAK010000166.1 GCA_020852595.1 Rhodospirillaceae bacterium | reverse complement strand
ATCTGCTCCATGATGTCGCCGGTGACGGCGTTGCGCAGATCGCCGGCGATCTGGTTGCGCACCAGAGCCTGCGGGCCGACGGCTTGCGGCGTGACGACGTCTTTCAAGCGGGCGACGACAACGCCGTCGGACGTGTCGGCGGTGATGACTTCGCCCGGCTTCGCCGCAAAAAGCTTCGCGAGCATCGGCCCGCTGAGGCGGCCGGTGTCAAGCAGGTGGAAGCGGTCAAGCGGCTGGCCGGTCCGGGTCACGGCGGTCAAGAGGCCGTAGCTGACCTTGCCGTCCTTGGTGCCCATGGAGGACATGTCGCTGGACGGACCGACTTCGGCGGCGATCTTGTCGGCGATCTTGCGCGCTTCCGCGAGCGCCTTGTCGCGCTGCCACATGGCCAGGAGTTCGGGGCGGACCTCCTCGATCGGGCGGGCGGCCGGGGGCGTGACGCTTTCCACCTTCACGACGTAGTAGCCGTCGCGGCCCGGAAGGTCTTTCAAACCGCTGTCGCCGCCCACGGGCAGCGTGAAGGCAGTCGTAAGCAGGCCTTGGGGATCGACGATGCCCGGCACTTGAGCGCCGGCCATATCCTTACCCGTTTGGTCGATGGCTTCGATCTGCGTGAGCGAAACGCCCAGATTGTTCGCGATCTCGTTCATCGGCGTGCCGGCGGCCAGCGCGTCTTGGACTTCGGTCGAGGCGCGGTAGAGCGCGTCCGTGCCGCGTTCCTCGGACAGGAGCCTGCGGATGTTCGCTTGCGCTTCTTCAAACGGCGTTTCATGCGCGGGCGTGAGCGCGGTGGTCGTGAACAGGTGCCAGCCGAGATCGCTCTGTGTCGGCTGGCTGATCTCATTCAGCGGCAGCTCGTAAGCCGCGCCCATGCTTTTGCCGATGATGGAATCCTTGGTCTGTTCGCCGAGGTCGATCGGCGCGCCGATCTTGGCCTTGGCGGCGAGCGCGGCGAGGGTGTCGCCCGGCGCGGCGAGCGCGTAAACCTTGTCGGCCTCTTCCTGGCTGTCGAACACCAACTGCGCGACGCGGCGCTTTTCCGGCGTACGGAAGCGGCCCGAGTTTTGGTCGAAGTAAGTCTTCAGTTCATCTTCGGCGAAGGATTCCGGTTTCACCAGCTCGGTGGCGCGCATCGCGACGACGGCGAGCTTGCGGTACTCCGGACGCATGAATGAGGCGAGGTGCTGGTCGTAGAGCGCCTTGAGGTCGGCGTCGCTCGGCGTCTCGGAAATGGCGATGGCCTTCGTCGGGACGAGCAACGTGTCGGCCGAGCGGGCCTCGTTGCGGTAGGTGAACAGGCTGTCGGTGAGGAAGCCCGGCGCCGCGCCGCCCAGCGCGACCGGCTGCATCAGGGCGCGCTGACGGATCTCGCCGCGCATCAATTCGAGGAAGGCCGCTTCGGACAGGCCATTCTGCGAGAGGACTTCACCGAACACGCGCTGGCTGAAATTACCGGTCTCGTCGTTGAAGGCGTCCATCCTGCGCACGTCGTTGCGCAGTTGCGCGTCGGTAACGACGACGCCGAGATCGTCCGCGGCGCCTTCCACCAGGCTGGCGCGCGTCAATTCGGCCACGGTCGCATCCATGATGGAGCGGCGGATGGCTTCGTTGTCGGGCAGCTGGCCGCCCACGGATTCCTTGAAACGGCTGTATTGCTGATCGTAGCGGCGCTGGAACTCGACCGCGTTCATTTCGCGCTTGCCGACCTTCAGCGCGATATTGGGGTCGAGACCGCCGGTCCCCACGAAGTCGCCGATACCGAAGATGCCGAAGCTCACCATCAAGGCCCCGAGCAGGATTTTAACGAGGATGCTGTTTTTGACGGCGTCGCGGATTTGGTCGAACATGGGTCTTACTCAAAAAAAGGAGCGCCGCGCCGAGGGCGGCAAGGTGGCCGCATCATAGGTTGGGGGGGTGGGTCCGGCAAGCACGCCGCGCAGCCGAATTTTCCAATAAACATGAAGAGTTAGAGAGATTGCGCCAACCCTTCGTCCGGGGTACCAACCTTCCAACGGAGGAAGACCCATGCCTTATCTGATCGCTGGAAACTGGAAGATGAACGGCACGCTGGCCTCGGCCGAGGCGCTCGCTGCCGAACTCATCGCGACTGTGCGCGGCGCCGCGGCGCAGGCCGAAGTCGTTCTGTGCCCGCCGGCGCCGCTCATTCCGGCGGTGCGCGCGGTCACGAAGGGCACCGCGGTCGCCGTCGGCGGCCAGGATTGCCATACGAAGGAAAAGGGCGCCCACACCGGCGACGTAAGTCCTGTTTTGCTGGCCGAGCTTGGCTGCCGTTTCGTCATCGTCGGCCACTCGGAGCGGCGCGCGGATCACGGCGAGACCGATGAACTTGTGCGCGCGAAAGCCGAAGCGGCGCTGAAAGCCGGTTTGACGCCGATCATCTGCGTCGGTGAAACGGAAGCCGAACGTGAGCGAGGCGAAACTACAACCGTGATCGCGCGCCAGGTGACGGGCTCTGTTCCGGGCGGTGCGACGGCTGAGAAGGTCGTGATCGCCTACGAACCTGTCTGGGCCATCGGCACCGGAAAGACGGCGACCACCGCCGATATCGCCGCGGTTCATGGCCAAATCGCCACACTGTTCGCGGCCGGCCGCGGCGGCTCCGACGGCTTGCGTATCCTTTATGGGGGGTCGGTTAAAGCCGCGAATGCAAAGGAAATCCTGGCGACGAACAACGTGAGCGGGGCGCTCGTGGGCGGCGCCAGCCTGGATGCGGCCGAGTTTTCGCGGATCATTGAAAGCTGCCCGCGATAGATGAGCGGATTTTTGCTCATTTCGCTGAAGAGTGACGGCCGGGGTTGCTGCGCAGAAAAATGCGTCTCATGGGCGGTTATGCGGCTACGGCGTTATTGTTTTAGTCTGTCGAGATCGGGTACAATCATTCCCGGGGTAGGGGTGTCTGGCGCTTGTCGGCAGGCGGCCTCTGAAGTGGAATGCGAGTGACACCCGCGCACTTAATAAGCGGAGATGCGGCGCATGAAAAAAAAGCAACAGACGACCAATCTTCGCCGGCAAGATCTTCAGCGGTTCATCATCGCCCGAAAGATCAAGGTGGCCCGTTGGGCCAGGGAAGCCGGCATTTCGGAAGGCACGATCAGGAATTTCCTGACCAAGCGCTCCGAGACTTTGACGCAAGCGACCGTCGATGCATTGGCGGCGGCGATGGGAATCGCGACGTCGGTGATCTTTCCGTCCGTCGAGAAGGCGGAGAAGGGGCGTTCGCCGAATCTCACCTTCATGCCCAAAAGTCAGGGCGGTTTCGGCGCCAAGGACCTGCCGGTCGTCGACACGGTAAAGGTGGCGGGCGGCGCGCGGATCGACCGGGCCCGGATCTCGAAACTCACCGAGCGGCCCGCTTACTTGCGCCGGGTCATGACGGCCTATGCGCTGACGGTCCATGACGAGACCATGTCGCCCGCCTTCGAACCGGGTTGGCTGATCTATGTGGATCCAAGCGAAACGGCCAAGGTTGGGGATAATGTGATCGCCGAGACGACGGACGGACGCGCCGTCATCCGCCGGCTGGTGCGCAAATCCAAGGCGGGGGTGACGCTGCGTCAGTTCAACCCCAAGAAGGATACGCAGATCAAAGCCGACAAGCTGGCCTCCTTGCATTGCATCGCCGGGGTCCGCTATCGCCGTTAGGCTTTAACTATTTGAAATTTAATTACAATTGCCGGAGAGGCTGGCTTTTTCGGCCGGCCGCTCCTATCTGAAACGCGACTAGCTATTGGCGGTCGAACAGATTACAAGACGCCTGCTTTTGTTTCCCGAGGATCCATGACCACCGTCGTTCTTGCGCTCCACCTGCTCGTCACCGCCGTCCTGATCTTCCTTATTCTTCTGCAGAAGACTGAAGGAAATGCAGCCGGCGGCGGCTTTGGCGGCGGCGTGTCCCTGAGCGCCATGATGCAGCCGCGTTCGCGCCCGAACGCGTTGACGCGCGCGACCTCGATCCTTGCCCTGACCTTCTTCGCCACCAGCATCACCCTGGCGCTTTTGGCCCGTAACCAGACGGCGCCGGCCTCGATTATGGCTCCGGCCGCCGCCACCGGCGGTCTCGCCGTGCCGAAGGTGAGCGACAGCGTCATCGAAACGCCGGCCGCCGCGGACGCGGCCCCCGCGGTTCCGGGCGAACCGGCCGCGCCGCCGGTTCCCAAATAACCTCGTGGCGGTGCGAGGAACCTCTCTCACCGCTTCATCCACAACTTTCTTCTTCGGATCAGCGCGCGGCGCTTGTCGCGCGCGCAACATGAGTTACATTAGCCGCCCATGACGCGTTTTATTTTTATCACCGGCGGCGTGGTCTCCTCTCTTGGTAAAGGTCTTTGCTCGGCATCCCTCGGGGCGCTGCTGCAGGCGCGCGGCTATAAGGTCCGCCTGCGCAAACTCGACCCGTACCTGAACGTCGATCCCGGCACGATGAGCCCGTACCAGCACGGGGAGGTTTACGTCACCGACGACGGCGCCGAGACCGACCTCGACCTGGGCCATTACGAACGCTTCACCGGCGTGGCCTCGCGCCAGTCCGACAGCGTGACCACGGGGCGCATCTATTCGAACGTGATCGCGAAGGAACGCCGCGGCGATTACCTGGGCGGGACGGTGCAGGTCATTCCGCACGTCACCGACGCCATCAAGGAATTCATCCAGTCCGACATCCAGGACGAAGACTTCATCCTGTGCGAAATCGGCGGCACGGTGGGCGATATCGAAAGTCTGCCGTTCCTGGAAGCCATCCGTCAGTTAGGCAATGAACTCGGGCATGAACGCGCCCTTTATATGCACCTGACGCTGATCCCGTTCATCTCGGCGGCGGGCGAGCTGAAGACCAAACCGACCCAGCATTCCGTGAAGGAGTTGCTCGGTCTCGGGATTCAGCCCGACATCCTGATGTGCCGCATCGACCGTCCGCTGCCGGCCTCCGACCGCCGCAAGATCGCGCTATTCTGCAACGTGCGCGAGGAGAAAGTGATCCCCGCGCTCGACGTCGACACCATCTATCAGGTGCCGATCTCCTATCACGATGAAGGCCTCGACCGTGAAGTGCTCAAGCATTTCAAGCTGCCGGTCGACAAGGAGCCGGACCTGCAGCGCTGGTACGACATCGTCGAACGCGTACGCCGCCCGGAAGGCGAGGTGACCATCGCGATCGTCGGCAAATACATCCAGTTGAAGGACGCCTACAAATCGCTGTCCGAAGCGCTCGAGCACGGCGGCATCGCCAACAACGTGCACGTCAAACTCGATTGGATCGATTCAGAAATTTTTGAGCGCGAGGACGTGGTCAATCACCTGGAGCATGTCGACGGGATCCTCGTGCCGGGCGGGTTCGGCGAGCGTGGCGCGGAAGGCAAGATCCAGGCCGTGAAGTTCGCGCGCGAGCGCAAGGTGCCATACTTCGGCATCTGCTTCGGGATGCAGATGGCCGTGATCGAAGCCGCGCGCAACATCGTCGGCCTCGAGGGCGCGAGTTCGTCCGAATTCGGCGAAACCAAGCACCCGGTCGTCGGTCTGATGACCGAGTGGGTCAAGGGCAACGAGGTCCAGAAGCGCACCGAACGCGGCGACAAGGGCGGCACCATGCGCCTGGGGGCCTATCCGTGCGCGCTGAAGCCGGGCACCCGGGCGGAGGAAATCTACCACGCGCGCACCATCGAGGAGCGCCACCGCCACCGCTACGAAGTGAATATTAACTATAAAAAACAATTGGAAGGCGCGGGTCTGACCTTCTGCGGGATGTCCCCGGACGGGGTGCTACCCGAGATGGTGGAGTATCACGACCACCCCTGGTTTATTGGCGTTCAGTTCCATCCTGAGCTAAAGTCGAAGCCTCATGATCCGCATCCGCTGTTTACGTCCTTCGTGGCGGCGGCGGTGAGACAGAGCCGACTGGTTTAAACCACAGGGCAAAAGGTGGCCTTCCTGATGAGAAAGTTCTTCGCAAAGGCTGCCGTCATCTCTTTTCTGATGTCGCCGGTGGCCGCGCAGGCCGCGCCGCTGGACGACGCCTATTTCGCGCTCCGCGGCGGCGACTACGACCGCGCGCTGACCCTGGTGATGCCGTACGCCGAAAACGGCGTGCCGTTCGCGCAGTATGTCGTCGGCGCGATCATGGACGGCGGCTTCGGCAGTCCGCAGAAGAAACCCGAAGAAGCGGTGAAATGGTACAAACGCGCCGCCGAGAAAGGCCACCCGGAAGCGCAGACCGCGCTCGCGCGCTGCTATGAAGAAGCGCGCGGCATCGGGCAGGACTATGTCGAAGCGCGCAAGTGGTATGCCGCCGCCAGCGATCAGGACATTCGCGAGGCGCGCTACGGTCTCGCCGTGCTGCACTCGCGCGGCCTTGGCGGCCCGAAGGACGAAGGCTCGGCCGTCTCGCTGTCGCGCCGCGCGGCCGAACAGGGCCACACGGGCGCGCAAGTGTTCCTCGCCAACCTTCTGTCCACCGCCGACGATATTCCGCACGACAATGTCGAAGCGGTGAAGTGGTTCCGCGAAGCCGCCGAGAGCGGCCATCCGGAAGGCCAGCTCGGCCTCGGTGTGGCTTATCGTGACGGCAGCGGCGTGGAAGCCGACATCGTGATTTCTTACGTGTGGTTCCAGATCGCGCTCAAGAACCGCCAGCTCGACGCCATCGATCCGCATGCGCGCCGCGCGCTGGCGTCGGACATCGAACGCATCGGCGCGAGCTTCCCGCCGCAAGTGCGCGCCCGCGCCGACCAGCTCGTCACGAAGTGGGTGGCGAAGCGCGGTTAGCGCGCCGGCGCCACCTTTACATCCGTCTTCACCGAATTGCCGATGAAGCACAGCTTGTGCGCCGCGTGGTGGAGTTCGTCCACCTCGGCCTGGGTCGGCTGTTTCTCGCCCGTGTAAGCGATCTGCGGGTTCAGGATCACTTCCGAAACCCACATCACGCCTTCGGCATTTTTCGCCATGTGGCCGACGGCTTCGTCGCGGTAGCGCTCAACCGCGAAACCCTTGCGGCGCGCGAGATCGAGAAACGTGAGCATGTGGCAGCTTGAGATCGCCGCGATGAAGCCTTCCTCGGGGTCGACGCCGGCCGGGTTGGAGAGCGGGACCGGGACAATCGAAGGCGAGGAGGAGGCGAGCACGGTCGCACCGCCGTCGAAACTCCAGGTGTGTTCGCGGGAATAGCGGCCTTTCAGGAAATCGGGGGTCGGTTTGGCCCACTCGACGATCGTTTTATGGTCGGACATCGCGGCTCCTTTCGGTCACGTAACGCTGCGCGCGGGAGACTTGAGCATAACTATCGGCCCCGCAACCTGCCCGTAGGCATGGCGGCCATGCAACTTAAGCACTATATTCCCGATCCATGAGCACAAAATCAAAATCAGTCACTGTCGGCAGCCTCACTATCGGCAACGATCGTCCGGTCACGATCATCGCCGGGCCCTGTCAGATGGAAAGCCGCGCCCACGCCCTCGAAGTCGCCTCGGCCCTCAAGGAAATCGCCGCCAAGGCGGGCCTGGGGCTGATCTACAAAAGCTCCTTCGACAAAGCCAACCGTACGAGCGTTTCGGGCAAGCGCGGGATCGGCCTGAAAGAGTCGCTGCCGGTGTTCGCGGAAATCCGCGAGACCCTCGGCCTGCCGACCCTCACGGACATTCACGAGATCGACCAGTGCGCGCCGGTCGCCGAAGCCGTCGACGTGCTTCAGATCCCGGCCTTCCTGTGCCGCCAGACCGATCTTCTCGTCGCCGCCGGCAAGACCAAGGCGGTGATCAACGTGAAGAAAGGCCAGTTCCTGGCGCCCTGGGACATGGCGAACGTGGTGAAGAAGGTGGAGTCCACCGGCAACGAACGCATCCTGGTGACCGAGCGCGGTGTGTCCTTTGGCTACAACACGCTGGTCACCGACATGCGCAGCCTGCCGATCATGGCCAAGACCGGTTACCCGGTCGTGATGGACGCGACTCATGCCGTGCAACAACCGGGCGGGCAAGGCACCAGTTCCGGCGGTGACCGCGCGTTCGCGCCCGTCATCGCGCGCGCCGCCGTTTCCGTTGGTGTCGCGGCGGTGTTCATGGAAACCCACCCCGATCCCGACTGCGCGCCGTCCGACGGCCCCAACATGATCCACTTGAAGGACATGGCCGGGATCCTCGCGACCCTGAAGGCGTTTGACCAGGTCGCGAAAGCCAACCCGGTCGTCATCTAACGCAGTCCCACACCCTCATGTCCGAACATCCTCAACGTGCTCGCCTGCGCCCGCTGCCGGGCCTGATCTTCGCCTCGCGCTGGCTTCAGCTTCCCTTGTATCTGGGCTTGATCGTCGCCCAAGGCGTCTACGTGCTCCTGTTCCTGAAAGAGCTGTGGCACCTGGTGACGCATTCACTGACCTTCGGCGAGCAACAGATCATGTTGGTCGTCCTTGGTCTCATCGACGTGGTGATGATCTCGAACCTTTTGATCATGGTGATCGTGGGCGGCTATGAAACCTTCGTCTCGCGCCTTCATTTGAATGATCATCCCGATCAGCCGGAGTGGCTCGATCACGTCAACGCCAGTGTCCTCAAGATCAAGCTGGCCATGGCGATCATCGGCATTTCCTCGATCCACCTGCTGCGTACCTTCATCGAAGCCGGCGGTTTGGGCAGCCCGAGCGCGGCCTTCACCGAAACCGGCGTGATGTGGCAGACCCTCATCCACTGCGTCTTCATCCTGTCCGCCGTGGGCATCGCTTACGTGGAGCGCCTGTCGCACGGTTCTCACGACCGCCACTAGGACGGCCATGAACGGGACCTTCGCCGATATCAGTGCGCTGGGCCGTTTCGAGCTGACCGAGGACGGACACGTCGCCTACGCCACCTACCGCATTGCGGACGGCCGGATGCTGATCCCCTACGTCGAGGCGGCCGTGGCCCTGCGCGGGACCGGCGCGGCCGGCCGGCTCATGGAACATGTGGCCGGCGAGGCGAGGGCCCGCCGGCTTAAAGTCGTGCCGCTCTGCGGCTATGCGACCTCCTGGTTCCGCCGCCACCCCGACCAGCACGACCTGCTGGATTAGAACGCCGCCCTGGTCCCTTGAACAGCTTCTCCCGCCCCTGTAAGGGGAGGGGATAAAAACAATGAAGAAGGACCGTCATGAGCGCCATTGTCGAGATCGTCGGCCGCGAGATCCTGGACTCCCGCGGAAACCCCACCGTTGAGGTGGATGTGACCCTTGAAAGCGGTGCTTTCGGCCGCGCGGCCGTGCCCTCGGGCGCCTCGACCGGCGCCCACGAAGCCGCCGAACTGCGCGACGGCGACAAGTCCCGTTACCTGGGCAAGGGCGTCCGCAAGGCCGTGGACGGCGTGAACGGCGAGCTGTTCGCCGCCATCGGCGGCCTGGACGCGAACGACCAGGTGAAGATCGACCGGGCCATGATCGGCCTGGACGGCACTCCCAACAAGAAGCGCCTGGGCGCCAACGCCATCCTGGGTGTGTCGCTGGCCGTGGCGAAGGCCGCCGCCGTCGAAGCCGGCCTGCCGCTGTACCGCTACATCGGCGGCGCGGGCGCGCATGTGCTTCCGGTGCCGATGATGAACATCGTCAACGGCGGCGCCCATGCCGACAACCCGATCGACATCCAAGAGTTCATGATCATGCCGGTGAGCGCGCCCACGGGGGCCGACGCCATCCGCATGGGAGCCGAAGTCTTCCACGCCCTGAAAAAGCAGCTGAAGGATGCCGGCCACAACACGAACGTCGGCGATGAAGGCGGCTTCGCGCCGAATCTCGCCAGCGCCGACGCCGCGCTGGCGTTCATCATGAAGGCCATTGAAGCGGCCGGTTATAAGCCGGGCAGCGACATCGTGCTCGCGCTCGATTCCGCGTCGACCGAGTTTTTCAAGAACGGCAAATATGCCATGGAAGGCGAAGGCAAAACCCTCGACGCCGCCGGCATGGTGAAGTTCTACGAAGACCTCGTGAACCGTTACCCGATCGTGTCCATCGAAGACGGCATGGCCGAAGACGATTTCGAAGGCTGGGCCGCGCTGACCAAGGCGATCGGACATAAGTGTCAGTTGGTGGGCGACGATCTGTTCGTCACCAATCCGAAGCGCCTGTCGGACGGCATCGATAAGGGCCTCGCCAACTCGATCCTGGTGAAGGTGAACCAAATCGGCACGCTGACCGAAACCCTTCAGGCCGTCGAGATGGCGCACAAGGCCGGCTACACCGCCGTGCTGTCGCACCGCTCGGGCGAAACCGAAGACTCAACCATCGCCGATATCGCGGTGGCGACGAACTGCGGGCAGATCAAGACCGGCTCGCTGTCGCGCTCCGACCGTCTGGCCAAGTACAACCAGCTCATCCGCATCGAAGGCGAGTTGGGCCCGGCCGCTGTGTACGGCGGCGCGATGTTCAAGAAGAAGCGCGGCATCAAAGGCTGATTCGATCTCGCTGAGTTGGGTGAGAGCCGAATCGTTTTCGCGCTTTGAATGTGAGTCCCGCGCGCCCTTGTTGTGAGTCAATTTTGCCACATTGACCCTGCGAGTCGCGCGTGATTCTCTATGTGCATGATCACGCGTAAGGACAATCTCCGTTCGAGGGTTCGTCAGGTGTTTGGCCCGCTGGCCGGCATCGCGCTGATCACGTACTTCGGCTATCACGCCGTTCAGGGCGACCGCGGTCTCATCGCGTGGTGGAATCTGCGCTATGAGATCGAGAAGACGGACTACGAACTCGCCGCCGTCACCGCCGAGAAGCAGAAGATCGAACACCGCGTCAGCCTGCTGCGTCCGGAGAGCCTGGACCGCGACATGCTCGAAGAGCGCGCCCGCGCCATGCTGGGCGTCGTCGGCAAGGGCGACCTGATCGTCCCGGATCCAGCCGCGGACTCCCAGGCTCCGTAACAAGTACATAGCTTGATATTATAATGATGCCCGCGATTCGGGAATTTAAATAGCAAGCAATTTAAATCGACATTGTCGAACGAAACAAAGTTATTTCGATACGATTTGTATCGCAATTAAATGTCCGCCGCATTGCGAAAGATGCGGAATAACAATCACTTATATCTCTTTGCGGTTGGCCGTGCAGTGCACACGCTGGCAGACTCCGTGCCTTCGATGGGACTGATCCAACGGGAGAGAGATTTGATGGCCATAAAGAAGCCGGCGTCCAAGGGCGCCACCGAAAAACCCTCGGCAGAGATGCTGATGAGTTTTTATAGGGAGATGCTTCTCATCCGCCGGTTCGAGGAACGCGCCGGCCAGCTTTACGGCATGGGCCTCATCGGCGGCTTCTGCCACCTCTACATCGGTCAGGAAGCGGTCGTCGTCGGTCTGCAGTCCTGCTGCAAGCCGGGCGATTCCATCATCACCAGCTACCGCGATCACGGCCACATGCTCGCCTGCGGCATGGACCCGAAGGGCGTCATGGCCGAGCTGACCGGCCGCAAGGACGGCTACTCCAAGGGCAAGGGCGGCTCGATGCATATGTTCAGCCGCGAGAAAGGTTTCTACGGCGGCCACGGCATCGTCGGCGCGCAGGTGCCGATCGGCGCGGGCCTTGCGTTCGCGCACAAGTACAAGGGCGACGGCGGTCTCGCCATGGCCTACATGGGCGACGGCGCCTTCAACCAGGGCCAGGTCTATGAGTCCTTCAACATGGCCTCGCTGTGGTCGCTGCCGGTGCTGTTCATCGTCGAGAACAACAAATACGGCATGGGGACCTCGGTCGAGCGTTCGACCGCCGGCGGCGATCTTGCCGCGCGCGGCGTGCCTTTCAAGATGAAGACGATGGTCGTGGACGGCATGGACGTGCTGGCGGTGCGCGAAGCCGGTCTCGAAGCCGCCGAGTACATCCGCGCGGGCAACGGCCCGGTGCTGATGGAAGCCAAGACCTATCGTTATCGTGGCCACTCCATGTCCGACCCGGCGAAGTACCGCACCAAGGAAGAGCTGGAGAAGATGCGCGCCGAGCATGATCCCATCGACGGGCTTCGCGCGAAGCTGATCGCCATGAAAGCCGGCGACGAAGAGTCGTTCAAGGCCATGGACAAGGAGATCAAGGATATCGTGATCGCCGCCGCCGAGTTCTCGCAGACGAGCCCCGAGCCCGATGCGTCGGAGCTCTGGACCGACGTGCTGGTCGCTTAAGGGGAGGGTGTAGATATGTCCGTTCAGATTCTGATGCCCGCCCTGTCGCCCACCATGACCGAAGGCAAGCTTGCCAAGTGGCTCGTGAAGGAAGGCGACAAAGTGCAGACCGGCAAGGTCATCGCCGAGATCGAGACCGATAAAGCCACCATGGAAATGGAAGCCGTGGACGAAGGCGTCATGGGCAAGATCCTCGTCGCCGAAGGCACCGAAGGTGTCGCGGTGAACGTGCCGATCGCCGTGCTGCTGGAAGAAGGCGAAAGCGCCGCGAACATCAAGGACGCGCCCGCCGCCGCGCCGGCCCCGAAGGCCGAAGCCGCGCCCGCGCGGGAAACGAAAGCCCCGGCGCAAGCCGCTCCGCCGCCGCCGCCCGCCGCCGCGGCCCCGCAGGGCAGCATCCCGACGGGTCCGACCAAGATGATGACCGTGCGCGAAGCCTTGCGCGACGCCATGGCCGAAGAAATGCGCGCGGATGACCGCGTGTTCCTCATGGGTGAAGAAGTCGCCGAGTATCAGGGCGCCTACAAAGTCAGCCAGGGTCTGCTGCAGGAATTCGGCGCGCGCCGCGTGATCGATACCCCGATCACCGAGCACGGCTTCGCCGGCCTCGCCGTGGGCGCCGCGTTCGGCAACCTGAAGCCGATCGTCGAGTTCATGACCTTCAACTTCGCCATGCAGGCCATGGATCACCTGATCAACTCGGCCGCCAAGACGCTGTACATGTCCGGCGGTCAGATGGGCAGCCCGATGGTGTTCCGCGGTCCGAACGGCGCCGCGGCGCGCGTGGGCGCGCAGCACAGCCAGGACTTCGCCAGCTGGTATGCGCACGTTCCGGGTCTTAAAGTTCTCTCGCCGTGGTCGGCCGAAGACGCGAAGGGCCTTCTCAAGGCCGCGATCCGCGATCCGAACCCGGTGATCTTCCTCGAAAACGAAATCCTGTACGGCCAGAGCTTCCCGGTTCCGGAAGGCGAACTGGTGATTCCGATCGGCCAGGCCAAGATCGAGCGTCGGGGCAAGGACATCACCCTGACCGCCTACTCGATCATGGTGGGCAAGGCGCTGAAGGCCGCCGAGAAGCTGGCCGAAGAAGGCATCGACGCGGAAGTCATCAATCTGCGCTCGATCCGTCCGCTCGACATCGACACCATCGTCGCCTCGGTGAAGAAGACCAACCGTCTCGTGAACTGCGAAGAAGGTTGGGTCACCTGCGGGATCGGTTCGGAAATCGCCGCGCTCGTCATGGAGCAGGCGTTCGATTATCTCGACGCGCCGGTGGGACGTGTCTGCGCGAAGGACGTGCCGCTGCCGTACGCCGCGAACCTCGAACACATGGCGCTGCCGCAGGTGGAAGACATTGTCGCCGCCGCGAAAGCGGCCATGTACCGCTAAAGCGAGGGCACCATGTCCACACAAATCCTGATGCCGGCGCTCTCGCCCACGATGACCGAGGGCAAGCTCGCCAAGTGGCTCAAGAAAGAAGGCGACAAGATCAAGAGCGGCGACGTGATCGCCGAAATCGAAACCGACAAGGCGACCATGGAAATGGAAGCCGTGGACGAGGGCGTCCTGGGCAAGATCCTGATCCCGGAAGGCACCGAGAAGGTTTCGGTCAACGAGCCCATCGCCGTTCTGCTCGAAGAAGGCGAGAAGATGGGCGCGGCTCCGCCGCCGAAGGCCGCTGTTCCCGCTCCCGCGCCGAAAGCGGAAGCGAAACCGGCCGCCGCTCCGGCGCCCGCGCCCCAAGCCGCGCCCGCGCCCAAGGCCGCGGCGCCGGCTGCCGCACCCGCGCCTGCCAAGGCGAAGGGTGAGCGCATCTTCATCAGCCCGCTCGCGCGCCGCTTGGCGAAAGACGCGGGGCTCGATCCGGCCGATCTCACGGGCTCCGGCCCGCGCGGCCGTATCGTCCGCGTGGACGTCGAACGCGCCATCGCCGGCGGCGTGAAGCGAAAGCCGGCCACCGCCGCCGGCGCTTCGGGCACCGTCGATATCTTTGGCCAGCCCTACAAGGCGCAGCCGAACAGCGGCGTGCGCAAGACGATTGCCAAGCGTCTCACGGAAGCCAAGAGCACGATCCCGCACTTCTATCTGTCGCTCGATTGCCAGATCGACGAACTCCTGTCGCTGCGCAAGAAGCTGAACGAGCGCGCCGAAGGCGAGATGAAGCTGTCGGTGAACGACTTCGTGATCAAGGCCGTCGCGCTGGCCTTGCGCAAGGTGCCGCAGGTCAACTCGAGCTGGACCGACGACGCCGTGCTTCTGTACGAGAATGTCGACATCTCGGTGGCCGTCGCGACGCCCGACGGTCTCATCACGCCGATCATCCGCAACGCGGATCAGAAGAGCGTGGCGCAGATCTCGACCGAGATGCGCGACCTTGCGTCGCGCGCCAAGGCGAAGAAGCTGAAACTCGACGAATTCCAGGGCGGCGGTTTCTCGATCTCCAACCTGGGCATGTTCGGCATCCGCGAGTTCCAGGCCATCATCAATCCGCCGCAGTCGGGCATCATGGCTGTCGGTAAAGGCGAGGAGCGTGTGGTCGTGAAGAACGGCCAGATGGTCGTCGCCAATGTCGTGACCTGCACGCTGTCGTGCGACCATCGCTCGGTCGACGGCGCGGTGGGCGCCGAGTTCATGCAGGCCTTCCAGCGCATCATGGAAGATCCGCTCCGGATGTTGCTCTAGGACGACGACCATGGCCGAACAACACACCTTTGACCTGATCGTCCTCGGCAGCGGCCCGGGCGGTTACACCGCGGCGATCCGTGCCGCGCAGTTGGGCATGAAGACCGCCATCGTCGAGCGCGAACTGCTCGGCGGCATCTGTCTCAATTGGGGATGTATCCCGACCAAGGCGCTTCTGCGCACGTCGGAGATCTATCACCTGATGCAGCACGCCAAGGACTACGGCCTGAAAGCCGACAACGTCGCGTTCGATCTGGACGCGGTCGTGAAACGTTCACGCGGCGTCGCCAGCCAGCTCAACGGCGGCATCAGACACCTGATGAAGAAGAACAAGATCACGGTGTTCGAAGGCCACGGCAAGCTCGCCGGCAAGGGCAGGCTGTCGGTGACCAAGGACAACAAGCCGGTCGCCGATCTGTCCGCCAAGCACATTATCCTGGCCACCGGCGCGCGCGCCCGCGATCTGCCGGGCATGGAAGCCGACGGCAACCTGGTCTGGTCGTATAGACATGCGCTTGTGCCCAAGGTGTTTCCGAAGACCTTGCTCGTCATCGGCTCGGGCGCCATCGGCATCGAGTTCGCGAGCTTCTTCCAGACCCTGGGCAGCAAGGTCACCGTCGTCGAGGTGATGGACCGCATCCTGCCGGTCGAAGACGCCGAAGTGTCGGCCTTCGCCCACAAGCAGTTCGAGAAACAAGGCATGGTCATCAAGACCAAGGCCGGCGTGAAGGCGCTGAAGAAAAACGCCAGCGACGTCACGGCGACCATCGAGCAGAACGGCAAGACCGAAGAACAGACGTTCGAACGCGTGATCTCGGCCGTCGGCATCGTCGGCAACGTCGAGAACATCGGCCTCGAGAACACCAAGATCAAAGTCGAAAAGACACACGTCGTCGCCGGCAAGTACTGCGAGACGGACGAACCGGGCATCTACGCCATCGGCGATCTCACCGGTCCGCCGTGGCTTGCCCACAAGGCCGGCCACGAGGCGGTGATCTGCGTCGAGAAGATCGCGGGGCTCCATCCGCACCCGCTGAACGTGCTCGGCATCCCGGGCTGCACCTACTGCCATCCGCAGATCGCCAGCGTCGGCCTGACCGAAGCGGCGGCCAAGGCGAAGGGGCATGAGGTGAAGGTGGGCCGCTATCCGTTCATCGCGAACGGCAAGGCCATTGCCTTGGGCGATACCAACGGCTTCGTCAAAACCGTGTTCGACGCGAAGACCGGCGAGATGCTGGGCGCTCACATGATCGGTCCGGAAGTCACTGAAATGATTCAGGGCTATACGATCGCCAAGACGCTCGAGACCACGGAAGAAGACCTGATGCACACGGTATTTCCGCATCCCACCCTTTCCGAAATGATGCACGAGTCCGTGTTGGACGCTTATGGCAAGGCGATTAATTTCTAAAACACCGAGGTCATCGCCGGACTTGTCCCGGCGATCCAGGGTGTGGCGCGCAAACGATGCCGAGAGCGCGGATGGCGCCGCATCCAGCAAGTTCCAGAACCCTGGCCCCCCGGAACAAGTCCGAGGGCGACGAGTGGGGGCGTTGAGCGAAATGCGTCCATCTCTCCAGGGGAGAGGTGAAGGTTTAACAAAATTGCGCTAAATAGAGCCCATGACCAACGTGAAACCCATCGCGGAAAACAAGCCGCGCCAGCCGAAACCCTCGTGGCTCCGCGTGAAAGCGCCGGTCTCGCCGGCCTATCACGAGACCAAGGGGCTGATGCGCGACCTCAAGTTGCACACCGTGTGCGAAGAGGCCGCGTGCCCGAACATCGGTGAGTGCTGGGCGCAAAAGCACGCGACGATGATGATCCTCGGGGACATCTGCACGCGCGCCTGTGCCTTCTGCAATGTGAAGACCGGCAAGCCCGGCGCGGTTGACGCGGAAGAGCCGGCGCATGTCGCCGAAGCCGTGCGCAGCCTCGGCCTCAAGCACGTCGTGCTCACGTCGGTGGACCGCGACGATCTCGACGACGGCGGCGCCCATCACTGGGTCGCGGTCGTGAAGGCCGTGCGCGCGGCGAACCCGGACACCACGATCGAGATCCTGACCCCGGACTTCCGTAAGAAGCTCGGCTGCGTCGATCTCGTCGCCGAATCCCGTCCGGACGTTTTCAACCACAATCTGGAAACCGTGCCGCGGCTGTACCGCAAGATCCGCCCGAGCGCGCGCTATTACACGAGCTTGCGCCTCCTGGAGCGCGTGAAGGAAATCGTGCCCGCGATGTTCACCAAGTCGGGCATCATGGTCGGTCTCGGTGAGACGAAGGAAGAAGTGCTGCAGGTGATGGACGACATGCGCGCCGCCAATGTCGACTTCCTGACCATCGGCCAGTACCTCCAGCCGACCACGCGCCACGCGGCGGTGGAGCGGTTCGTCGAGCCGGCGGAGTTCGCCGAGTATGAGCGCATCGCGCGCGCCAAGGGCTTCCTGATGGTTTCGGCGACACCGCTGACGCGTTCGTCCTATCATGCGGACGCGGATTTCGCCCGCCTGCGTGAGGCGCGCGAAAAGAGCCTCGCGCGCTCCTAAATCCGCGATGCCCATCCACCGCGAAAAACGGGTTCTGCCTTATACGCCCGAGCAGATGTTCGCCCTGGTGGCGGATGTCGAGAAGTACCCGGAATTCCTGCCGTGGTGCGTGGCCTGCCGTATTCGCAAGCAGGAAACTCCGGCCTCGTTCACCGCCGATCTGCAAGTCGGTTTCAAAATGGTGCGCGAGCAGTTCACCAGCCGTGTGACTCTCGAGCGTCCGAATGCGATCGCGGTCACGTATCTGAACGGGCCGTTTGAGCATCTGACCAACGAATGGAAGTTCGCGCCGTCCCCCAAGGGAACTGAAGTGGATTTCTTCCTGTCGTTCGAATTCCGCTCGCGACTTTTACAGACCTTGATCGGCGTTTTGTTCGAAGAAGCCGTGCACCGGATGGTCTCGGCGTTCGAAGCCCGCGCCGCGAGGCTTTACACCCCGATTTCCTGAACCGCTGGAACACGCGCCTGTCGTCCCGGCTTTCGCCGGGGTGACGTGGTTATTTTTTCGACGCCAAATCGTTATAGGCCGAGCGCACCAGGCGGTCCGCCGGCATTTCCGTGCCCATCGGCGTTTTCCACATGAGCTTCAGCGCCAGCACTTGATCGAGCGTCTTGCCGGCCTTTTGTTCGCTCGCGACGCGCTTTTGCACGGCGTCCACGGCGTCGCGGTACATCTTCATGTCCGCCTTGGTGCTGATCTTGCCGTGGCCGGGAACGACCCTGGTGTTGTCGTCGGCGAGGCCGAGCGCGATGTCCATGGCGGCGACCATCCCGGCGACCGTGCCGCCCGAGGTGCGATCGACGAACGGAACGCCGGAGGCGTTATAGACGTCGCCCATGTGCAGGACGTTGGCCTTTTCCCATTTCACGATGGCGTCGCCGTCGGTGTGCGCCGGAGGAACATGGACGACCTTCAGCGTGTCGCCGTTGACGTGGAACGTCACGCCTTCGGCAAAGGTGACCGAGGGCAGGGCGGCGTGGGGCGAGGCGGGGAACTTCGCATTCAGTTCCTCGATGAACCCTTCGACGGCCATGCGGCGTCGGACGTTGTCATGCGCGACGATGACCGTGCCTTCCTTGCCGAGGTTCTCGTTGCCGCCGCTGTGGTCGAAGTGCCAGTGCGTGTTGACCACGAAACGCACGGGCTTCGGATCGAGCGCTTTGGTCGCTTCGAGGATTTTCGGGGTGAGGGGCGCGAACTGGTCGTCGACGAAGAAGGTGCCGTCTTCGCCGTAAGAGACGCCGATGTTGCCGCCCGCGCCGAACAGCACGGCGACGCCCGGCGCGAGTTTGATGGTCTCAATCGTGATCTTCGCGGGGTCGACCGGCGGCGGCGTTGTCGGCGGCGCGGCGGCGGCCATCAGCACGGCGGCGGTGAACGGCAGAACGGCGGCGGTCGCAAGGCGCTTCATGTCGGATCCCCCCTGTGAAGGCGCCAGCGTGTTCGCATTCCCCACGAAATTCAATAGCGTTTCTAAGGGGTGAGGATGTTAAGGTTCGCCCATGAATACAACGGCGAACACACGGCTTTCCCGGACCGAGCGGCGCGATCTTCAGCGGCACGATAAGCCCTATTTGTCGCAGCCGTTGCACATGGGGGGGGATCCGCGCTCCATGGCCGCGCACCTGCGCTACGTGGTGCAGGCGCTGCGCTCGCCGACATCGAAGTCGCCGTCCTCGGATGCGGTCGCGCATATCGGCGCGCTGCATGACCGGACCGTGCCGAAGCAGACGGAAAAGATGCTCGCCTGCCGGAAAGGCTGCTCGCACTGTTGCTCGCAGATGGTCGTGCTCACCGCGCCGGAGGCGTTCTACGTCGCCGCGCAATTGCGCAAGCGCCCCGAGACCTCGGCCGCCGTCGCGGCGATCGCCCGTGAAGCCGGGAACCTCACACTGGAAGAGCGGCTTGGGCGGAACATCTTCTGTCCGCTTTTGAGCGACGCGATCTGCTCTATATATGCGGCCCGTCCTTTGGGCTGCCGTGGCTTCGTGTCGACCAGCCTCGAGGCCTGCATCGCGGCCTTCACGCGCGGTGAAACACCGGACATCCCGATGCCGAACGATTCCATTTCGGTGCTGTATGCCTGCCGCATGCTGCTGCTTGCGGCGCTGCGGCTCGCGGGTCTGAGGGACGGGGTCTATGAGATGAACAGCGCTGTCGCGGTGGCCCTGAGCGCACCGGACGCCGAGGCGCAATGGCTGGCGGGAAGGGACTTGTTTGCAGGTCTTCAGGAAACGCCGCCGCCGCCGCCACAGTTTGAGGCCTCGATCCGGCAGATGATGGCCTACGTGGCGCCAACGGTTTAGATTTTACCGCGCTGCACCTAGGCGAATTTTTGCCTCTGGTCTTCGGCATTCCCTATAGGGATTTACCAATAAGGCTTCCCACCGTCCGGTTCAGCCGTGTTAGCGTAAGGACCGGTGACGCGGCATATGGAGTGCTTTGCCCGTCATGAGGGAGAAACACGCGCTCGCTTCTGCGGCTCGCGTGAACGCGTGGTGTGTTGTTGCACGCGTCAGGAAGTTTTTAGAACCGTTCAAGTCGTAGTTCGTGCCGGCCTGCGCCGGTCTATCAGGGGGGAAACCAGTATGTCATTTGCTCGATTCAGCGTGTCTCGTCGCCGCCTCAAGGCGCTCGCCTATTCGACTGTCAGCGCCGCGGCATTAGTCGGTGTTTCGATCTCCGGGGCGCAAGCGCAAGACGCTCCAGCCGCTTCGCTTGATGAGATTGTGGTCACCGGTTCGCGTGTTGTGCGCGACGGTTATGAAGCGCCCACGCCGGTCTCGGTGCTCGGCGCCGAGGAATTGAACTCGCTCAACGCCGTGAACATCGCCGACGCGGTCAACGTGCTGCCCGGATTCTCCGGCTCGGTGAACCCGCGCACATCGAACGGTAACCTGTCCTCGGGCGCCACCGGCGTCAGCCAGCTCAACTTGCGCGGCATGGGCACGAACCGCACGCTGATCCTGCTCGACGGTCACCGCTACATCAACTCGGCGCTCACCTCGGGCGGTTCGGCGCCGGACATCAACTCGTTCCCGAACGCGCTGATCGAGCGCGTGGACGTCGTGACGGGCGGCGCCTCGGCGGCTTACGGTTCTGACGCGCTCTCGGGTGTCGTCAACTTCATCCTCGACCGTGACTTCACCGGGATCAAAGGTGAAGTCCAGGCCGGCATGACGAAGTACCGCGACGACAAGAACTACAGCGGCCAGTTGACCTACGGGACTCCCTTCGCGAACGGCCGCGGTCACTTCCTGCTGTCGGGCGAACATACGCACAACGACGGTATCAAGGGGACGAAGGGCCGCCCGTGGGCTGAACTGCCCGCCGCGATCATCATCAATCCGCTCTATGGAACGGGCGCGGGCCAGAGCACCGGCAATCCGCAGAACGTCGTGCGGCGCGATGTGGGTTTGTCGGCCGGTACGCCGGGCGGAATCATCACCTCCGGCGTGCTCAAGGGCACGTACTTCGGTCCCGGCGGTGTCGTGACCGGCGGCTACAACTTCGGCGTCAACGTCGGCAACAACCTCCAGGAAGGCGGCGATTGGCGTTACTCGCGCATTGAAAACGGCATCGACATCGCCGGCATGATCAATCGCTACGTCGGCTATACCCGCGTCAGCTACGACCTGACCGACACCGTCACCGCCTACGCCGACGCCCAGTGGTCGAACTCGCACACCGTGAACGTCGCGAACCCGAACCGCCGTCTCGGCAACAATACGATGAGCGTCGACAACGCCTACCTGCCGGCGTCCTTGCGCGCGGCGCTGGTCGCGGCGGGTCAGACCACATTCGTGATGGGCTCGACGCACGCCGACATGGGCCGCTTCATCGGCGACTATCGCCGTACCGTGCGCCGCGTCTCCGGCGGTTTCGACGGCAGCTTCACGGCCATGGAAACCGACTGGACGTGGGATGCCTACATCCAGCACAGCCAGACCGGTCTGTCGCCGCGTACCTATAACAACGCGTGGACGCCCGGTTACCTCAAGGCGATCGATTCCGTCATGGTCAACGGCGCGCCGGTCTGTCGCGTGAACGCGAATGCCAGCACCACCGACGACGATCCGGCGTGCGTGCCGTACAATATGTTCGGGATCGGCGTGAACGACGCGAAGGCGCTCAACTATGTGCTGGGCGTTTCCTACCGTTATGAATCGCTGCGCCAGAACGTGGCGGCCTTCAGCGTCAACGGCGAGCCGTTCGAAATGTGGGCGGGCCCGGTTTCGCTGGCGTTCGGTGTCGAACACCGCACCGAAAGCGTGAAGGGCATCGCGACCGACCGCGATGAGCGCACCGAGTACTTCGCCGGCAACTACAAGGCCAGCACCGGTAAGCTGAACGTCACGGAAGGCTTCGTCGAAACCGTCGTCCCGCTGGCGCGCAATGAATCGTGGGCTCAGGAACTCGACCTGAACGCCGCCGTACGCGCCACCAGCTACTCGACCTCCGGCTACGTGACGACGTGGAAGGGCGGCCTGACCTGGCGTCCGATCGACGACCTGCGTTTCCGCGTCACGCGTTCGCGCGACATCCGTGCGCCGAGCTTGGGCGAACTGTTCACGGCCGGCCAGACCGGTTCGGGCGGGGTCGTGACCGATCCGTTCCGTCTTGTGAACGGCCAGCCTGAATCGCGCCCGAACAACTTCACCCTCACGCGCGGTAACCCGGCGCTGCTGCCCGAAAAGGCGGACACGACGGGGATCGGCGTGGTGATGGCGCCGACGTTCCTGCCGGGCTTCCAGGCGTCGGTCGACTATTACCGCATCGACGTGAAGGGCACGGTGCAGTCGCCGAGCGCCCAGACCGTGATCGACCTCTGCTTCCAGGGCAACACGGTGCTCTGCCAAGCCGTCCTTCGTAACCCTGTCGTTGCCGGCGATCCGATCTCCTCCACTCTGGGGCAGATCTTCATGGTGGTCACGCAGCCCGAAAACCTGATCGGTCAAAAGGCGGCGGGCATCGACTTCGAAGCCAGCTACCGCTTCCAGTTGGCCGACCTCGTTGAATCGTGGGGCGGCGAGATCGCGATCCGCGCCATGGGAAGCCGTGTGCTGACCCTCGATACGCAGAACACCGACGGTAAAGTTTATGACGGCGTCGGCGTTGTCGGGGGATGGGCCGGTATTCCGCCCTTCAGCGGCAACCTCAACGCGCCGAAGTTCCGCGGCAACGTGTCGGTCGCGTACAACGGCGATCCGATCACGATGCGCCTCACCGTTCGCCACACGGCGGCGGGCGTTTACGGCAACGGCTTCATCGAGTGCCGCAGCGGCTGCCCTGTGTCGACCTCGGCCGCCCCGACCATCGAAGACAATCATATCGCCGGCATGACGACCTTCGATCTGGCCGGTACCTATAAGCCGTTGGAGGATCAGAACATCGAACTGTTCGCGACCATCGAAAACCTGACCAACGCGCAGCCGCCCATTATCGGCGGCAGCCGCTCGTCGACGCACTGGTCGGGCCAGGCGAACGCCGACTATGACCGCGTCGGCCGTCAGTATCGTTTGGGGATGCGCTTCCAGTTCTAAGATATCCGTCCTAGCTGCTGTTCAAGAAGGCGAAGCCGGGCATCCGGCTTCGCCTTTTTCTTTGGATGATTGCCGCGGGATGATCGCCGCGCATCCCGCGGGCCGCCCAAATCCTGAGCTGTAAGGGAAGCGCGTATAACGCGCCCGCGCTCGTATTTATTTTGTAATAACAGGCTGTGTAACGCCCCATTTCCGTTTGCGATAAGGGGACCTCGTATACTCATCCCTTATGAATATGCGTAAGGACTCCGACGGGAGTTGCCTGCGCGTCCCGAGGGAGACGGACGACCGTCCGGGGACCTGAATTCAATCATCAAGGAGCGATTCTCGCCGCCGCAGGGCGCGCGCGTCGCGTTCGTGCCTTCGCGCCGGAAGGTGAGGGGCACGTCAATGAGGGGAAAACACATGATTCGCATTGCCAGTTCACGCGGTCGCGTCAAATCCTGGACGTTGTCGACCGTCAGCGCGGTGGCGCTGGCCGCCGTTTCGGTTTCGGTCGCGCAAGCACAAACGCCGGCACCGGCGCCGGCGTCCATCGACGAAATCGTCGTGACCGGTTCGCGCATTGTGCGCGACGGTTATGAAGCCCCGACGCCGGTCTCGGTGCTCGGCGTCGAAGAACTCGATTCCATGAACGCGGTGAACATCGCCGACGCGGTGAACATCCTGCCGGGCTTCTCGGGTTCGGTGAACCCGCGTTCGTCGAACGGCAACCTGTCCTCGGGCGCCACCGGCGTCAGCCAGCTCAACCTGCGCGGCATGGGCACCAACCGCACCCTGATCCTGCTCGACGGCCAGCGTTACATCAACTCGGCGATCACCGCCGGCGGCTCCGCGCCGGACATCAACTCGTTCCCGAACGCGCTGATCGAGCGCGTGGACGTCGTGACCGGCGGCGCCAGCGCCGCGTACGGTTCGGACGCGCTCT
>JADZAK010000258.1 GCA_020852595.1 Rhodospirillaceae bacterium | reverse complement strand
GCATCCAGCGCGATCCGAACACGGGCCTGATCTTCCTGGTCGTGACGCAGCCTGAAAACCTGATCGGTCAAAAGGCGAACGGCATCGACTTCGAAGCCAGCTATCGCTTCCAGCTCGCCGACCTCGTTGAATCGTGGGGCGGCGAGATCGCGGTCCGCGCCATGGGCAGCCGCGTCATGACCCTCGACACCACCGATACGACCGGCGTTACTTACGATGGCGTCGGCGTGGTCGGCGGATGGGGCGGGATCCCACCGTTCAGCGGCAAACTGAACGCGCCGAAGTTCCGCGGCAACATGTCGGTCGCCTACAACGGCGACCCGATCACGCTGCGTCTGACCGCGCGTTACACAGCGGCCGGCGTTTACGGCAACGGCTTCATCGAGTGCACGACGGGCTGCCCCGTGTCGACGGGGGGCGCCCCGACGTTCGGCGGCAATCATGTCGACAGCATGACGACGATCGACCTTGCCGGCACTTATAAGCCGTTCGACGACCGGAATATCGAGTTGTTCGGGACGGTCGAAAACCTGACCAACGCGCAGCCGCCGATCATCGGCGGCAGCCGCGGCTCAACCTATTGGTCGGGACAGGGTAACGCTCAATATGATCGCCTTGGTCGTCAATATCGTGTGGGGATGCGTTTTCAGTTCTAGCAATCGTGTCGCGGGGCGAAGTCGCGCGCCGTGACATGGTCGACAACCTGAGGGCGAGGCCGGCGTAAGTCGGCCTCGCTTCTTGTTTCCGCCTCTAACGTTCGAATGTATCGCCGCCGAGTGTTGCTCAACGCACACATATATAAGGTGAACGACGACAAGGTGACGACACGGACTGAGGCCGCCCGCGTGGGCGGTCTCATTTTTTGCGCATTTTGCGGGTAAATGGCGCGATTTTGTAACTGCATACCTGTCATGCGTTTTTATTCAAATGGTTCAAGAGGAGTTGTCTTGGATACGGGTTTCCTTTAAGGGGCTCCACCTATGTGCCCTCCGGGGCATATACGGGAGTCGGCGTCGGGATGGCGCCACGCATCTAACTTTGATTTCCTCGAAGGGGATTTTTCATGACCGTATCTTTGACGGCGCGCATTAAAGCGCGCTCGTTCGCGACGACTTCGGCCGTCGCCCTTATTGTGGGCTCGATGGCCACTCCGGCGTCCGCGCAGCAGACCGCGCAGGAACCGGCCGCCGTTGACGAAATCATCGTGACCGGTTCGCGCATTGTGCGCGACGGTTATGAAGCCCCGACGCCGGTCTCGGTGCTCGGCGCCGAAGAACTCGATTCCATGAACGCGGTGAACATCGCCGACGCGGTGAACATCCTGCCGGGCTTCTCGGGTTCGGTGAACCCGCGCTCGTCGAACGGCAACCTGTCCTCGGGCGCCACCGGCGTCAGCCAGCTCAACCTGCGCGGCATGGGCACCAACCGCACGCTGATCCTGCTCGACGGCCAGCGCTACATCAACTCGGCGATCACCGCCGGCGGCTCCGCGCCGGACATCAACTCGTTCCCGAACGCGCTGATCGAGCGCGTGGACGTCGTGACCGGCGGCGCCAGCGCCGCGTACGGTTCGGACGCGCTCT
>JADZAK010000165.1 GCA_020852595.1 Rhodospirillaceae bacterium | reverse complement strand
GGGGCATAACCTTCGTGCCCCCTACCTGATCTTAGGTGGTTAGCGGTTCTGACCTGTCCCACGGGCGTTGTCTTCGTCATCGTCGGTCGCGCCGCCCTGCTGCTGGTTCTTGCGGCCGGCCTGGTTCTGCCCGCCTTGGCTCTGCTGAGAACCCTGCTGATGGCGGTCCGAACCGCTCATCTGGTTCGCGTTGCTTTCACTGTCGCCCGAGATATCCCGGCGTCCGCTCTGTTGACCCTGCTGCTTCTGCTGGTCCTGGCTTTGGCTTTGTTGACGCTGCTGGTGTTGTTGACCTTGGCTTTGCTGGCCTTGATTCTGCTGACCCTGATTCTGCCGACTCTGATTCTGATCGTGGTTCTGCGCCATGAGGTGAGTCTCCCGATTTTTGATTGCGATGTGTGACGGGGTGAGGGAAGGGACCGTCATTGAACCAACGGCGCGTGTACCGCTTTGTTCCGATTACAAGCCGCGCGCTACTCCCGCGTGCGCGAATTGGAAATGACCCGCGCACGCACACCCGTTGAGTGTGAATTTGGAACCAACCCCGCGCGCTTTCCGTTACGGCATCGCCGCCGTCCTTGAACGCAACTCTTCGGCGGCCGCCCAAAGCGGCGCCGAAGGTGGGTGAGGGAGAAGCCGCCCGGAATTTCGGTTCCGGGCGGCCACCGTTTTGAAATGCGGCGCGTAAGCCGGTAACGGAGCGCTTGGCTCAAGCCTTTTTCGCGGTACGCTTCACGGCCCGCGCAATATCGCCCAGGCTCCGGGAACTGACGCCCGACTTCTCCGCGGCCCTGAGATCGCGCAGGAGCAGTTCGTCGGAACGCAGGCGTTCCTCGTCGCGGCGGATAAGGTCGCGGATGTATTCGCTTTCGTTGTGGTACGCGCCCGACTTCACGCGGTTGCGGATGAAGCCACGCATGCGGTCGGGAAGGGATATGCTCATAGAGGCCATGACCGGCAGTGGCCGCCATTCACTGGCCCGCAATCGGATTTGAAAACCGCTTTCTGATCATTGCCCTGGGACGGCCGGGTCGCTACTTTGCGGCTCATGGGGGACATCGCCACATTACAAGGGTTTCTGACTCCGGCCGCCTGCGAGCCGTCGCAGACGCGGGGGCGGCTTCACAGGGAAGAAGAATCCGCGACCCGCACCGCGTTTCAACGTGACCGCGACCGCATCATCCACTGCGGCGCCTTCCGCCGGCTGAAATACAAGACGCAGGTCTTCGTCTACAGCGAAGGCGAGAACTATCGCACCCGTCTCACTCATAGCCTTGAAGTCGCGCAGATCGCCCGGTCCCTCTGCCGCTTCATGGGTCTCAACGAGGATCTCGGGGAAGCGCTCGCGCTGGCGCACGACCTGGGCCACACCTGCTTCGGACACGCGGGCGAGGACGCCTTGCAGGAGTGCATGGCCGGCTACAACGGCTTCGATCACAACGCCCAGTCCTTGCGCATCGTGACCAAGCTCGAGCATCGTTATGCCGATTTCGACGGTCTCAATCTGACCTGGGAAGCGCTCGAAGGTCTGGTGAAGCACAATGGGCCGATCGTCGGTCCGGCGGCCGACGCCAAGCGCAAAGGCCGGCCTATTCCGCTTGCGATCACCGAATACAACAGCGGGCATGACCTCGAACTCGCGACATGGCCGGGCGCCGAGGCGCAGGTCGCGGCGTTCGCGGATGGTATTGCTTACAACGCCCACGACTTCGATGACGGCCTCAAGGCGGGGCTCTTCCCGCTTGAAGATGTTCTCGCCCTGCCGATGGTCGGACCGATTTTCAAATCCGTGATGGACCGTCATCCCGGGATTGAGCGTACGCGGCTTATCCACGAATCCTTGCGCCGCCTGATCGCGGCCATGGTGGACGACGTGATCCTGGAAACGCACCGCCGGTGGCTGGCGGCGAAGCCGGGTTCGGCGGCGGGGGTGCGGGCCATGGGCAAACCGCTCGTGGGGTTCTCCGATGAGGTCGACGAAGCGGAATCCGCGATCCGCGCGTTTCTCTTCTCACACATGTACCGGCATACGCGGGTCAATCGTATGACCAGCAAGGCGCGCCGCGTGGTGAAGGATCTGTTCTCCCTGCTCCTGGCCGAACCCCTGCTGCTGCCGGACGACTGGCGCGACGGAACCGAGGTCCCCAATAGCCCGCGCACGGCGCGCCGCGTCGCGGACTATATCGCCGGCATGACGGACCGCTTCGCGCTCGACGAGCACTCGCGCCTGTTCGATCCGGCGGTGAAGCCCTAAAGATCGCTCGTGCAGAACTTGCACTTCGTCGCGGCGATGGGAATCGCCGAGACGCAGCGCGGGCAGTTCTTTTCCGTGGTGGGCGCGGGAGCGTCCTTGAAACGCGCCTGCAGGCGGTTCACCTGGCGCACCAGCATGAAGACCGCAAAAGCGATGATCGTGAATTCGATGATCGTATTCACGAACGCGCCGTAAGCGATCACCGGGGCGCCTGCGTCTTTTGCGGCCGTCAGGCTGGGATAGCTGGCGCCGGAAAGATCCACGAACAGGTCGGAGAAGTCGACGCGCCCAAGCAGCAAGCCGATGGGCGGCATGATGACGTCATTCACGAGCGAGGTGGTGATCTTGCCGAAGGCGGCGCCGATGATCACACCGACGGCGAGGTCGATGACGTTGCCGCGCAAAGCAAACGTACGGAATTCTTTCAGCATGTGCGAGTTCCCCTAGAGCATCGTGCGGAAAAGTGGGTACCGGTTTTCCTCAAAGACGATGCGACCAAACGACAAGTTAGACCATCGTGCGCGATTCTTAAATCGCACACGATGGTCTAAACTGATACTCCTCGCATGATAAGATAAGGCCCGCGGCGGGGGAACCGCGGGCCATTGAAAGTTGTTCCGCGCCCTGGGGATATCGTGGGGGGAGGGGGCTTCGGGCGCCGGAACACAAGGTAAACGCCCGGTCCCGTCCGAGGTTCCAAAGGCGCGGGGAAAAATCAGGCCGTCACGCACGGAAAATTTGCATGCCCCTCCGGAACAATCCCTCCGGACAATCCAGATCGCCAGGCTGTGGATAATTATTTCTTCGGTGTGGGGGCTGAGATCAGCATCCAGCGGCCGCCGGCCCGCGAGCAGGACGTTTTCGGCGCAAGACCGCAGACGATCCCGGACGGCAGCACGTCGCTGCGCGCGCGGTCCAAACCCCACTGGTCGCCGTCGCCGGACATGACGATTTCGTCCGACTTGGTCTTGAGACGCAGATGTCCCTCGAGACCGCCGGTTTCGGTGACGCGCACCTGGAGATCCCACTCGCAGCAATGCTCCGGATCCTGCGCGGCGAGATTGGTGCTCACCGTGACTTCCATCGTCGGGTT
>JADZAK010000164.1 GCA_020852595.1 Rhodospirillaceae bacterium | reverse complement strand
CACGCAGGCCGCTGAGGCGCGGAATGAAGCTCGCGGGCGAATCGGCGGAAACATGCGTGAAGATCGTCGGCGCCGGTACGACGTCCAGTCCGGCATCGCGGAAAGCTTGCGCGGCGCGCGGCATATGGCTGGCGTGCGTCACGAGCAGGACCTTGTGGATGCCTTTCAGGGATAGAAATTCTGCGCTGAAGACGGCGTTTTCATGCGTATCGAGCGAGCGGTCCTCCACAAAAACATCCGTGATGCCGAAATCCTTGTCGAGAGCTTCCTTCATCGCGCCGGCGAGAGTCACCGTGGAACCCGGCGGCCGGCCGCCGGAGACGAGCATCGGCGCACCTGTCAACCGGTGCAGGCGCGCGCCGTAGCGAATCCGCTCGAGAGTCGTTTCGTCAACGGTCGCTCCGCCGTACTCGGCGCTATTGAGATGCAAACCGGCGGACAGCACGACGACCGCCTGTGCGGACGCATCGCGCGCGGCGGCGTCGGACAACGCCGGCGTCGTCTGTACCAGCGCGTTCAGGCGTCCGGCGACAACGGGGGCCGCGAGAAGATAAAAGGCGGCGAGCCCGGCGCCGGCGACCATGAGCCCCGCCCTGCGTTTGCGCAGGCACAGAAGGACGAACCCCGCCAGGAGCAGCAGCCAAAGGCTGCCCGGGGGTAAGACGAACTCTTTGATAATATTATACATAGCCGCCCCTGGCCGTGCCCCGCGGGTAAACCGCTCTCTCTTTATATATATAAGAGGACGAGGCCCCGCTGGGCTAGGCTGGCCGCAGCGGGTCGTCCATGACGGCGACCGCCGCCGCCGGCTTTCGAGCGCGTTGGGCCGTCATGGCTTCCATGGCCGCGGCGATCTTCCGGGCGTTGCCATCCCAGGTCAGGTCGAGATCGCGCACGGTTCGCGCCGCCGCCGCGCCGGCACGCTGACGCAACGACGTATCGAGGATAAGGCGCGACAAAGCCTGCGACAGGGACGCCGTGTCGTCCGGCGCAAACAGAAGCGCGTTTTCACCGTGGGTGAGAATCTCGCGCAGGTTCGGCTGATCGGGCGCGAGGGTCGCGCGGCCCAACGCCATGTATTCGAACAGCTTGAGCGGCGAGGCATACTCCGTTGCTTTGGGCTGTACGGCGATGTCAAACGCGGCGACGTGGGCCGGAACGTCGTCGCGGTCCACGACACCTGTAATCGTGATGCAGTCTTTGATCCCGGCGCCTTTCGCCGCCTCTTCGAGCGCCGGCCGGCCGGGACCGTCGCCGACGACCAGGAAGTGCAGCGCATAACCTTGCGCCTTCAGGTCCTTCACGACCTCAACGATCGCCGGAAGACCGTGCCACTCCCGCAGGAAGCCGGTGAAGCCGATCACGACCTTGCCATCCAGACCATAAGCGGCGCGCACGCGCGCGCCTGACGTGGCGGGAGCAAAGCGCCTGAGATCGATCCCGTTCGGAAGCACTTCAATGCGCCGGGGATCGGCGCCGGCCCTGATGACGTCCTTTGCCAAGACATGTGTGACCGGCAGCACGACGTCGGCCGCGCGCCAGACGACCCGCTCGCACCATGCGGCCAGCTCACGCAGCGCGAGACCGCTGTTCAGCCGGCGCTCCTCGACCAGCGGCGCATTCACTTCCAGGAAAAGCGGTAAACCGGTGATCGCGCGCAGCCATGCGCCGGACAGCAGGAACAGGTTATAGCGTTCGTAGATGACGTCGGGTTTGAAGGTCCGGTAAGCCTTCAGCAGGCGATAGAACGCCAGCGCGGAGTAGCCGAGCTCCAGAAGTTCGCCGACGGCGGCGGGCAGTTTGCTGCGGATCCAGCTCGCGAAGCCGTTGTCGGAGCCGAACGCGGCTTTCCGATGCGCCGCCGGCCCGACGATGTGCACCTGATGGCCGGCACGCCGGAAAGCGCCGATGAGTTCCTCGATGTGGACATTCTGGCCGTCTTTCGCCAGCGTACGATGGTGATAGAGAATTTTCATGCGTATCCCCGGCTAACGGCGCAGGAGCGCCCGCAAACGGTCTTTCAGCGCATGGACCGAATCCTCGGCGCGCGCAATGAAGTCGCCTTGGCGGAGCGTCATCCAGAATAAATGTTCATCTGTATTGGCGAGCGAGGCTTTGTAGCGTCCCTCTCCCGCCATGAAATGGTAACCGAGGCAGCCTTGTTCCCGCGCCTGCACAACGGCCAGCGCGTGGGTGACCAAGCCGGGGCGAAACCGGTTGTCGTCGCGATAGGAAAAGCCGCTCTGGTAGGCATAGATCTGCCCGCGGTGAACGAAGTTCAGGAGATAGCCGATGGAATTTGGTCCTGAACTCACCCGCATGAGTTGAACCGAGCCATGCGCGGTTCCCTTCGCCGCAAGATGCCGCGCGAACCGCATAAAGCGGGACGAACCGAATGCGCCCTCATGGCCTCGCCGGTCGCGCCAGCTTTTCCGGTGAAGGGTGTGCATCTCATCGAGCATGATTTCCGCATCGGCCGCCGTGCGCGCCGGCGTCAGCTGCACTTTTCCTTCCGCTTCATAGAGGCGCAGGCTTTGCTGGATTTGCCGGCGTGTATTGCGGGACAGGACCGCGAGATAGCCTGAGAGTCCCGGCGGCACCTTGGTCAGATCGATCCAGGGGCAAACGCGATCCCGGACGACCCAGTGGGAAAGACCGGACTCCGTGACGGCCCGGTGCAAAGCGGGCGTCGCGCCGCTGAGGCGGAATTCGCGCCGGCTTGCGCCCGTATCGGCGATGAAACGCAACATAGCGGCGCGGGTCTGCGGCGCGAACCGCCGGTCCAGCAGGAAATCGTTGTACTCGATGAAGAGCGCATCGTCCTCGGGCTCGCCGCTCTGATTGAGCGCGGCGGCAACGCCGGACCTCAGGAATCCGCCGGCACGCCGTTCCCCGACCACAGCGAGGCCGACAATGGCGTCGCCGGCGCGCGCGATCAGAAGATGCGCCCGGGGCGCCTGCCCTGACCCGCCGAAGGTCGCAAGCCAGGCCCCGATCCAGGTCCATGACGTGAAGAACGAGCCGTCGGCCCTGTTTTCGAGATCCCGCCAGCGGGCTTCGAGTTCACCCCATAGGGGGCAAGATTCCGTCGTGACCGTCACGAGGAGATCGCGAGGCGCGAGAAAGTTCATCGGCGGTCACATGCCCTGCGGCTTTGGCGCGGAAAGAGGACGTTGAATTCGCCCCTTGAGTGTTGCGGCAACGCGAAAATCGGGGAGCGGGTAACACTGCAACAAATCGCAACTCATGGCGTTGTTGTGAGCGTCAAACACCTGCGACATCTCCAAACCCCTTTTTTCTGCCGTTAACGGAGACCCACCATGCACCTGATCCGTTGTCCTGTGCTGCGGGCAATGGCGACTTGCGTCGTCGGCGTGATAACGCTCGGAACCCTATTTGGTTGTAGCAGCGTGAACGCGCCGGATGCGCCGAGCACCCTGCCGGCCGCGGTGGCCGCCAACGAGAGCGACAGTTCCTACGTCATCGGGCCCACCGATCAGCTGAACATCTTCGTTTGGCGCCAGCCCGAGCTGTCGACGCAGGCCATCGTGCGCCCCGACGGCCGCATTTCCGTTCCGCTCATCGACGACCTGCAGGCCGCAGGCCAGACACCGACGCAGCTTGCCCGCGCGATCACGGGCCAACTGAAGCAGTACATTCAAGACCCGAAGGTCTCCGTGATCGTGACCAACTTCGTTGGACCGTTCGATCGCCAGATCCGCGTCGTCGGCGAGGCCGCGAAACCGCAGGCCATCCCGTTCCGGCGCAACATGACCGTGCTCGACGTCATGATCCAGGTTGGCGGCCTTACCGAGTTCGCCAGCGGCAACCGGGCGGTGCTCGTGCGGAGCGGCTCCGGCGGCAGCCGTGAGAACTATCGCCTGCGGTTGAACGATCTTTTGAAGGAAGGCGACGTCGCGGCCAACGCCCCCGTGCTGCCGGGCGACGTTATCATTATTCCGCAGAGTTATTTCTAAAGCCGAGGGCCTTGGGGGGCGGCGAGATCGGGCCGCGCCAAGCGCTCCCCACGCGCCCGAATATGGAATGTTGAGGGCTGTCCATGACCGACTTGAAGCGCCAAGTGCTGATCTTTCTCGACCAACTGTGGCGACGGCGGTGGACCGCTCTCGCCTTCACATGGGCGGTATGCCTGGTGGGCTGGTTCGTGGTCGCGATGATGCCGAACCGGTACGTTTCCCAGGCGCGTTTCTACGTCGACACCCAGTCGCTCCTGAACCCGCTCCTGAAGGGGATCTCGGTCAACGCCGACGATAAAGGGCGCGACGAGCAGGTGCAGCTCATGCAGCGCACCCTCACCAGCCGGCCCAACCTTCTGAAGGTTGCCCAGATGACGGATCTGGACAAAACGACGTCCGGCGACGCCGAGCTTCAGGGCCTTATCCGGAGCCTGGAAGAGCGCATCACGATCAAGAGCCAGGGCGCCAATCTTTTCCAGGTCGAGTTCACCGACAATTCCCCGCAAAAAGCCCGCGATGTCGTCCAGTCCCTGCTCACGATCTTTGTCGAAAGCAGCGTCGGCGACAAACGCGAAGACATCCAGACCGCGAAATCCTTTATCGAAGGTCAGATCGCCGAATACGAAAGCCAGCTGAAAGCGGCGGAACTCCGGCTGGCCGACTTCAAAGTCAGCAACATGAACTTCCTGTCCTCGAACGCGGAGAGCTTCGCGGTGCGCCTTGAGGGCGCGCGCGACAACGTCAAGAAGCTTCAAGCCGACTACGGTGACGCCGTGGCGCAGCGCGATCAGCTCAAGAACCAACTCGCCGCGACGCCGCGCTTTCTGTCCTACGATGCGCTGCCGCAGATGCTCGGCGGCGCCAACACCGTCGCCGGGACGCCGCAACAGAGGATTCTCGCCCTTCAGAACAAGCTGTCCGAACTGCGCCTGCAGTACACGGAAAAGCACCCTGACGTCATTCAGACGCAGCAACAGCTCGAGAATCTGATCGAGCAGCAGAAGCAAGCGCGCAGCAGCGGCGAGGATACGCCGGCCTTCGCCCGCGCTCAGATTCCCAACACCGTGCACGATCAGCTCTCCCTGCGCCTGTCGGACGCCGAAGCGAATCTGGGCAGCGCCGGCCGCAAGCTGGAGGAAGCCAAGGAAATCGTCTCCGACATGGAGAAGCGGGCCGCCGATGCGCCGCGGATCGAGGCCGAATTCACGAACCTCAACCGCGACTACCAGGTTTTGAAAGCCAGCTACGAGGGTCTTCTGCAGCGCCGCGAGTCCGCGCGCATCGCCGAGGCCGCGGACTCGACGACGGAACCGGTGCAATTCCGCGTCGTCGCGGCGCCTGAAGTTCCGGCGACGGCCGCCGGCCCCAACCGCGCGCTGTTCAACTCGCTTGTGCTGGTCCTCGGCCTGATTGCCGGCGCCGGCTTCGTCTTCCTGCTGATGCAGGTCGAGGACCGGATCGCGGCGCCCGACGACCTGTACGCGGTGGGTGAAATCCCCGTGCTGGGCTGCGTCTCGGCCGTCGCCACGCCGCGGCGGCGCGAACTCGATCACCAACAACTGCGGAAATTCTTTGTCGCGACCGGCGCACTCGCCACTGTGTTTCTTGTGGTGGTGCTGATCGGTCCCAATTTCTCCGCGATCTCGCAGAGCTTTATGAATCGGATGGCGTCATGATGAATAGAGGTGGCCTTATCGATCTGGTCGGCCGCGCCGCCGAACATATCGACCTCAATGCAAAGCCGGAGCCCGCCGTCGCCGAAAGTCCGGCGCCGCCGGCCGAACCGGTCATCGCGCAAGCCCCGACGGTCGACCGCGCCGTCGACCCCGCGCCGGTTGCGCCGAAAGCCGCCCCGACACCACTCGAGTTCAACTGGCTGCACCTCGAGCGCGAAGGTTTCCTGACCCCCGAAAACCGGCGCTCACTTACGGCGGAGGAATTTCGCCTCATCAAGCGGCCGCTTCTGCGCACCGCTTTTGGCCGCGACAATCGCGCCCAGCGAAACGGCGTTTCACACATCGCCATGGTCACCAGCCCGGCGCCCGGCGACGGCAAAACCTTCACGGCCGTCAATCTCGCGCTCAGCATCGCCTCCGAGCGCGACCTGAGCGTCCTTCTGATCGACGGCGACGCGCGCCGCATGGGCCTCAGCCGTCTTCTCGGCGCGGCCGGCCGCAAGGGCCTGATCGACGTACTCATGGATCCCGCCATGTCCTTAAGCGATGTCATCGTGCGCACCGACGTCCCGAACCTTTCCGTGGTCCCGGCCGGGCAGATCATCGACGCGCCGACCGAGGTGTTCGCGAGCCAGAGCATGACCCGCATGATGACGGATATCGCCACGCGTTATCCCAACCGCTTCATCCTCTTCGACGCCCCGCCCGCCCTGGCCTCGAGCGAGGCCGGTGTGCTGGCCTCGCACGTCGGTCAGGTGATCATGGTGGTGCAGGCCAATGAGACCAGCCGCCAGGCGGTCGCTCAAGCTCTCGGCCTCGTCGATGCCTGCCCCCATATCAGCTTCGTTCTGAACCGCGTCACGATGTCCGCCGGAATGGATCGTTTCGGCCGATACAGCTATCACCAAGAGGGCGGGGACCAGTGGGTGGGATCGTAGGCGTGATTCGCATTCCACGGCGGCATGGCCGCCGGTGGATTTGGTCTTATCTCGCGCTCGGATCGATCGCCTGGTCCGGCCTTCATGCGTCCATGCCGGCCGCCGCCGCCGCGGCGCCGGACCAAGCCGCTGCACCGCCCATCGCAACGGGCGAGCGGACATCCCCCGGCGCCCGTGTGCCGGGCGCCGATGAACCGGCCTTTGTTCGGGGCGGCTGGTCGTTCTACGCCACCGGCGCCGCGGATTTTACGTATACCGACAACGTCTATCTGACCGACACCAACCGGCTCAGCGATTTCATCATCTCGCCGAGCGCGGGCCTGACCGCACGGCGCACGACCGCGCGCAGCATCCTCAACGCCGATTTCGACGTCACTTACGACTACTACACCAAAAATACGCGCCTCAATGGGGCGCGGCCCAGCGCGTTGCTGGACGGTTTCGCGAACGTCATCGAAGACACGCTGACCGTCGATGCGCGCCTTGCCACCGACGTTCAGCAGATCAGCAGCGAGGAACGCGTCCCGGCCATTCGCCGCAATCTCGATAGCAATCAGACTCAGATCCTGAACTACGGCGTAACCCCGACATTGCACCGCCGATTCGGCGGCGGCATCGACGGCGAAGCGTCCTATGACTTCTCAGCCATCAACTTCCTCGATCCGCCGGCCGGAGCCGCCAATATCCGCGCCGGCGACACGACGCGCCACATTGGCCGCGTACAAATCGGAACGGAAGACTCGACGGCGGCGCGCCTTCTGTGGTCCGCGAGCGGCTATTATGAAAAATCCCACGTCGACAATTTCATCGGGACTCAGCCTCAGCGCGCCGGCGGCGAAGCGCGCACCGAATACCGCCTGTCCGGACCCTGGTCACTGCTCGCGCGCGGCGGCTATGACTGGATCGAGGAACCAACGCTCGCGGTTCAACCGGACGGCGCCTACGGGTTGGTCGGCGCGATCTGGCGCCCGTCACGCCGCACCCTGGTCCGTGCGGAAGCCGGCTATCGCTATCGCGACTTCAACGGCGAAGCCCAGGTGCAATATCAGTTGAGCCAGACGCTCGTGGTGTCGGCGTCCTACCGCCGCGACGTGCAAAGCGATCAGCGCCTCCTCCTGGACCGGCTCGGCAACCTGGGCCGGGATGAGTTCGGCGACCTGATCGATCCCATCACCGGCCTTCCGCCCGATCCCAACGCGATCCGCTTCGATCTGACCAATCAGGCTTTCAAGCGCGATCAGGTACGGGTGAGCATGTACGGCCGCTTTCAGCGGAACTTTTACAGTCTCAACGGCGACTACGAACGCCGTGACGCCGACGGGCGTGGCGGCGAAAGTTGGGGGGCGAACGGAACGCTGGGGCGCGATATCACCCCACGCCTGCAAGGCAGCCTCTCCGCCGGATATTCCAAAACCACCGCGGACCCCGGCCTGTCCATCAGCCTGCGCGATTCCAGAACCACCTCGGTTGGCGCGCGGCTCGACTACGAAGTCACCCGCACGGTGCGCACCTCGCTGCGCTACGCCCACATGCAGCGCACCACGACGTTGGTCCGCTACCGCGAAAATGCGCTGATCCTCAGTCTCAGCAAGGCCTTTTAAGTGAAAGCCGCCCGTTATGTATGAGAAATTCTTTCGCCTGAACGAGGCGCCGTTCCAGCTCACGCCGGACGCCCGCTACTTCTTCCCCAGCAGCGTCCACAAGCGCGCAATGGGATACCTCACCTACGGCCTTAGCCAGGGTGAAGGGTTCGTCGTCGTCACCGGCGACGTCGGCGCGGGCAAAACTACCCTTGTGTCTCACCTGATGGCGACTCTCGACCCGTACAAATTCGTGACCTCGACGGTGGTCACAACTCAGCTTGGCGGCGACGACATGTTGCGGATGGTCGCGGCCGACTTCGACATTCCGCAGGAAGGCCTCGATAAGGCCTCCGTGCTCGGCCGGCTTCACACCTTCCTGCGCGATGTCTCCGCGCGCGGCCGCCGCGCCATCGTCATCGTGGACGAAGCGCAGAACCTCGGCATGCAGGCCATCGAGGAGCTGCGCATGCTCTCGAACCTGCAAGTGGGCCGCCCGCCCTCGCTTCAAGTTCTTTTGCTCGGCCAGCCGCAATTTCGCAAAAAGATGGCCAGCCCCGATCTCGCGCAGCTGCGCCAACGCATCATCGCGACGTATCACCTCGGCCCCATTACGCCGGATGAAACGCGCGAGTATGTGCGCCACCGCCTCGCCCAGGCCGGCTGGAAGAACGACCCGGCGATCACCGGTGACGGATATCTGGCCGCCTATCACGCCACCAACGGCGTGCCGCGCCTGATCAACGTGCTCTTCAGCCGTATCCTGCTTTACGCCTTCCTCGAGCAGATCCACGCCATCGACGCCAAGGTCGTGCAGCAGGTGGCCGAGGACATGCGCATGGAGTTCGACGGCTGGCGCCCGCGGGCCGCGCGGGCCGAGGAGCCCGCCCTCGCGGAGGTCAAACACTGATGCTCGACGCCGTTCAAAACGAAACTCGCGGCTTCGCCTTGAAGCCTACAGCGCTCACTCACCGCGACGGCCGGGCCGTGAACGCCATGTCCGTCGACGTGGAGGAGCACTTTCAGGTGCAGGTCATGGCCGGCCAAGTCAAACGGCCGGACTGGGACCGGCGCGCCAGCCGCGTCGAGATGTCCACCAACCGGATCCTGGACCTTTTCGCGCGCCATGACGCCAAAGCGACGTTCTTCACGCTGGGCTGGGTCGCGGAGCGGCATCCCGCGCTGATCCGCCGGATCGTGGCCGAAGGGCATGAGCTGGCCAGTCACGGCTACGAGCATATCCGCGTCGATGCGCAGACGCCGGCCGAGTTCCATGCCGACATCGCGCTTACGAAGGCGATTCTCGAAGACATCGGCGGCGTGCGGGTACGCGGCTACCGCGCTGCGACTTTTTCCATTGGCCGGAAAAATATGTGGGCGTTCGATGTGCTGGAGGACGCTGGCTACACCTATTCCTCGAGCATCAATCCCATCCGCCATGACAACTACGGCATGGACGAAGCGCCGCGCGGGCCGTTCCTTCCCATGGGCGCGGGCGGCGTAACCGAACTGCCGATCACCACGCTGCGGCTGGGGAAGCGCAATCTTCCGTGCGGCGGCGGCGGCTTCTTCCGTCTCCTGCCCTACTTTGTCTCGAAGTGGGCGATCTCGCGGGTCAACGCGAAGGATGCGATGCCGACGATCTTTTACTTCCATCCCTGGGAAGTCGATCCGGACCAACCGCGCGAACCGGGCCTGTCCCTCAAATCGCGCTTCCGCCATTACCTCAACTTGAACCGCATGGAACGGCGCCTGACGCGCCTCGTGCAGGACTTCGCCTGGGATCGGATGGACGATGTTTTTGCGGCCAAATGAGACGATCGGCAGCTACGCCGTCCACGCGCTGACCGGCCATGAGCATGAGCGCTGGGACGCCTTCGTTCAGGAGTGCCCGGAAGCGAGTTTCTTTCACCGCGCCGGCTGGCGCACGGTCATCGAACGCAGCTTTGGCCATCGGACGCATTACCTGTTCGCCGAGCGCGACGGCGTCGTCAAAGGCGTATTGCCCCTGGTCGAGATCAAAAGCGCGTTGTTCGGCCACGCCCTGATCTCGAATGGTTTCTGTGTTGCCGGCGGGCCGATCGCGGCCGAAGACGGCGCCCGCGCGGCGCTCGATGCGCGCGCCGAGGACCTCCTTCGCCGAACCGGCGCGCGGTACCTTGAATACCGCAATCCCGTGAAACCAAAGGAAAGCTGGTCTACGCGCGTGGGCCTCTATGCGGGCTTCTCCGGCCCCTTGCCGGCCGCGGAGGACATCAACCTCAAGCAGATCCCCCGCAAGCAGCGCGCCGTGGTGCGCAAGGCGATCGAATCCAACCTCACATGGAATGTCGAAAAGAGCATCGATCGGCTCTGGGATCTTTACGCCGTCAGCGTGCGTAACCTTGGCACGCCCGTTTTTGGGAAGTCGTATTTCGCCAATCTCCTGAACGCCTTCGGCAGCGACTGCGATGTGCTGACGGTATCGTCGGAGGGGACGCCTGTCGCAAGCGTCCTGAACTTCTACTTCAAGGGCCGGGTGATGCCCTTTTATACGGGTTCCATACCGAGTGCGCGCCGCCTGGGCGCCAACGATTTGATGTATTGGCGTTTGATGCGCCACGCCGCGGCGCGCGGTTGCACGGTGTTTGATTTCGGCCGCAGCAAAGTGGGGACCGGCCCATACGACTTCAAGAAGAACTGGGGCTTCGCGCCCCAGCCTATCGTGCATCAGTTTTTGCTGCCGAACGGCGGCGCGATGCCGGAGAACAATCCGCTGAATCCGAAGTACCGGCTGATGATCGCGACTTGGAAGCACTTGCCGCTATTCGTGGCCAACCGCTTGGGGCCACTTGTAGTCCGCAACATCGGCTGAGGCTCCCTCGGGTTTCGTCAGGCCGACCTCGCGCGCCAGGAAGCGCTCCAGCATCAACAACGCCCAGAGCGATGCGGTATGGTCGCGGCGGCCGCCGGCATGTTCGACCACCAGCGTATTGAGCGCCGGCGCGTGGAAGTAGCCGGTATCGAGCAGGACCGGCGAGGTCATGGCGCGCTGAATCGTCGGCAGCAGCGGTCCGCGCAGCCACGCCGACAGCGGAACACCGAAGCCCTGCTTGGGCCGGTAAAGCAGCTCATGGGGGACGTGCGGTTCCAAGGACTTCTTGAGGATGTATTTCTGCTCGCCGCCGCTGATCTTCAGCGCGGCGGGAAGAGAGGCCGCCCACTGGAACAGGTCATGATCTAAAAAGGGACTGCGCACCTCCAGTCCATTGGCCATGCTGGCGCGGTCCACCTTGACCAGCATGCGTCCGGCGAGCCATGTCTTGAGGTCGACATACTGGGCCTGCAACAGCGGATCGCGGCCTTCGGTGGCCCGGATCATCGGCGCGATGACGGATTTGGCGTGATAGCCCGACAGCGCGCTCGCGAGGCGCGGCGTATAGATCGCCCGGCGGACTGGATCGGCCGCGATGGCGACATTCGTGAAGTATGCGCCGACGGCATCCTGCGCCAACTCGGTGAAGGTATTTTTCGCCCGCAGAAAGCGCGGCGCGCGGTCGAGCTGCGGGTAGAGCCGGGCCAGCGTGCCGAACAGCGGCCCGCGTATGCCTTGCGGCAGAAGGCTGCGCGCCATGCGCTCCCGCAGGTGGAAGCGATAACGGCGATAACCGCCGAACCCTTCATCGCCGCCGTCACCCGACAGCGCCACCGTCACCTGCTCGCGCGCGACGGCGCAGACCCGATACGTCGGTAGAGCCGACATATCCGCGAACGGTTCGTCATAAACATGGGAAATGCGATCGAGCAGCCCCGAACCCGGCGACAAGGAGTCCGGCGGAAGGACGCGTTCCCGGTGATCGGTGCGATAGCGCGCCGCAAGCTTGCGGGCGTAGGCGCGCTCATCGTGGCTCGATTCCCCGAAACCAATCGTGCAGGTCTTCACGGGCGATGAGGATAAGCCGGCCATATGCGCGACGACCGCGCTGGAGTCCACGCCGCCGGACAGGAAGGCGCCAAGCGGGACATCGGAAATCAAACGGTCGCCGACCGCCTTGTGAAGGCGCTGGTGGAGTTCGGCCTGGGCGTCGGCTTCCGAAATGCGGTGCGCGGACTCGAGATCGAGATCCCAATAGGCGGTGAGGACGGGATCGGCCCCGCGCCGCCAGCACATCATGTGGCCGGGCGGAAGTTTGTGGACGTCCGTATAGATCGTCTTCGGATCCGGCACGTAACCGTAACTGAGATAGTCCTCGATCGCCTGGGCCGAGATCTTACGTGACGACCAGCCCGAGGCATGGAGCGCCTTGAGTTCGGAGCCGAAGGCGAGCCAGCGGTTTTCCCGTATCGTGTAGTAGAGCGGCTTCTCGCCGATACGGTCGCGGGCGATCAGCAGCGTTTCGGCGCGGCTGTCCCACAGCGCGAAAGCGAACATGCCGCTGAAGCGGCGCACACATTGCACGCCCCAGGCCTGCCAAGCGTGCAGGATGACCTCGGTATCGCTGCGGCTGCGGAAATGATAACCGAGCCCCTCGAGTTCGCGGCGCAGCTCCATGAAATTGTAGATCTCGCCATTGAAAACAACGGCGAGATTGCCGCCCGGGGTAAACATCGGCTGGTGGCCGCCGCTGAGATCGATGATCGCGAGCCGGCGGTGAGCCAGCGCAAGGCCCGGCGCCGTGTGGAACCCCTCGCCATCGGGGCCGCGGTGCGCGATGGCGTCGGCCATATTTTTGATGAGGCTTGGCGCAAACGGATCGCGGCCGCGCCCGTCGAAAAGTCCGGCAATCCCGCACATGGCTACTCTCCGTTCGGCCGCTCGGACGCGCCCGGAGCGCGAACGCCGAAATGTCCGATGATGGAATGTAAGCGTGTCTCCAACGCCGCACGACCGGAGGATGTCGCGGCCCAGGTTGGAGAAAGCGAAACGGTCACGATAAACGCCAGTCCGGCAAGAACCACTTGCCGGGTTGGCGGTGTGGCGGCGTCTCCCTCAGCAGGCAGAATCCGCGGTTCCGCGGGCTTCGCTTTGATCTTGGTACCGGCCCACATCGCGCAGAGCATCACCACGCCGAAGAAACCCCAGCCGTACAGGAGATGGTCGGCCGTAATGTCGATGCGCCGGTTGGTGGCCTGGGCAAGCCCGATAATGATGTAGATGCGCGCGATATT
>JADZAK010000163.1 GCA_020852595.1 Rhodospirillaceae bacterium | reverse complement strand
GGTCTCTTGGTCGATGGAAACTGAGAGGCGCGAAAGGAGATCAAGGGAGCCTACGGCGAAAGCTTCCTTACACCGTTTGCGACGGATCATGGTCCGAAGAACATTCGCCACTTCGAGGCGCCAAAGCGATGGCGCATAGGCCCCCGTGGTCCCAATCAAGCCGAGAACCTTCCTTGAAGTTTCGGTTTGCTGCTCTGGAATCACCCACGCGATCGCCATGGAAGCGTCGATGATGAATGTCACCTGCGACCTTCATCAATGAGTTCTCGGATCGACAGTCCTCCGAGGGTGGGGCCACCGCGACGCCTGAGAAGTTCCTCGGCCGCCTTCTGAGCATCCGCGCGCGCGTGTGCTACAGGCCGGTGGATGACAAGATCCCCGTCCTTAGTCTCAATATCCACTTCCTCTCCTTCACTCAGGCCGGAGGCGGTAGCGATTTCAAAGGGAACCCGTATCGCCAGGTTTTTTCCCCACTTTCCGACAGTTACACGAGACATAGCTGCAAATCTCCTTCCGAGATATTCTAGCATATCCCAAGAAGTTAACAAGACCGCAGATTTGAGCCTGATCGCGGAGAATTTCGACCCAAGTGGTCGTTTTGCGCCATGTCGCGCCATACGTTGAGGCATCCAGTATTACGTCCCGCCCTGCCGCCGTTGTGCGATCCGTTCGGCAACCGTAGGCCGTCCGCACTTGCTTTTCCGGCCGCTCGCCAAAAGGAAAGCTTCGACGGTCGCCACCCAGGCCGAAAGTTGGTCAGCGTAGATGTCCACGGCGCGGCCGCGGCGCTGATGAGGCGGCGGTGGCGGAATGTTCTTTGGACGCAATTCCTCGCGGATGAAGGTCTTGCGGATAAACGACTTCGGATAGCCGGAAATTTCCGCAGCCTGCGAGACCTTCACGAGGATCGGATAACTGCGATTGTGTTGAGATGAGGAATTGCTGTCGCTCATGCTATGCCTCCGGCCCCTTACTGGTATCCTTCCTTTCGCTCTCAGAGAATTTCTCGGACCTTTGCTTTCGTGCTTTGGCAAATCCTCTGTCACCGTCCAAGAATCTTTGCAAAATGAACGGAATCAACTCGGGCACACGATCCGCCTGGCCATAGGTCTTTTCGTATATGTCGGCGTAGTCGTGTAAGTCGGCGTTTAATTCCGGGCTCACCGTCACCATATGTTTGACCGGCGTCCGGTCGGGGAGTTTTGCAAGCTTCAATTCAGCCATGTTTACCTCCTGCCTCGATAGGGCCGTAAGATGAGATCCTTGTGTACGATGACGCGCAGCGGCCAGCCCGGCCGCACAGTAATGGTCGGCTGAATGTTGAGATTGCGTTCGGTAATGCGTTGGCCGGCACGATTGACGTTCTGTTGCGTGGATTCACGGATGGCCCGCACCAAGTCGCTCTCGTCGCTGCCAAGACTCAGTTCCGTTCCCACGCCAAGGAGTGTTGAGAGAACGATACCCTTCAACAGCCGCCACGTATGAAAATCCACTTGATCGGCAAGGCCCGCATAGCCGGACGCATCGGTCGCCGGCAAATTCTCGATCTGGATGGAGGAACCGTCGGGCAGGATGATCCGCTGCCAAACCAGGAGGGCGCGGCTTTGGCCGAACGCAACCACGCTGTCATAGGAACCGATAAGACGTGCCCCTTGCGGGATGAGCAGGAATTGCCCCGATACCGTGTCGTAAATATTCTCGGTCACTTGCGCGACCACCATGCCGGGAAGGTCGGAGTTGATGCCGGTGATGAGGCTTGCGGCGAGGATACTGCCCGCCATCACTTGATAGGGCGATACCGCGTCTTGTAGCAGATAGGCGTTATAGGTGCTTTGGTTGCCGGGCCGATTTACGAAGTCGATCTTGCGCTGCTGGTTGTTCTGATCCCGCTCGGGATCGAGGTTGAGGTATTCGCTTCCGGGACCGGCGGATGCGGCGGGACTGCCGCCCGGCGCCGTTTGAGCCGCAGCTTGACCGGCGCGATTCGTGTTCAATGAGAAAAACACGCTCGCTTCCTTGGCGCGGCGCGCTTGCTGCGCGAGGCGGATGCGCTCGGCGCGGGCGTCGTCGGCTTCGGCATCATGGCCGAACCCGCCGCTCCCTTCATAAATGCCAAGTTCCCGCTCTTGCCGGAGGATAGGGCCGCCGAGGTCGCCCGGCAGCGGTGGTCCCAAGACGGGAATCCCTGGCTCCGGCATCTTATCGTAGCTGGTGGGCAATGCTGTTACCTGCTCGGCGACGGCCTTACGGTCCACGTTGAAAAGCTCCTGACCGTTGGCGGCGGAGCGTAGTGTCGGCGGTCTCAAGGCCAAGGTCATGAGGCCGAACAGCACGAGACATCCCACGGCGACGACGCCGATCACGAGGTTGCGCTTGAAACGGATGACGCGCCGAGGTGTGGCCCGAAGGGTCAGGTTTTCCGGGTTTTCCTTGGGCGGCGGCGTGTACGTTTGCTCGGTCATATCGACCTGCTCACCGGCCATCGGCGATAACGTCGGTACGGCTGATCCGCACGACCTGTTGACGCTTCTGCCCAAGGCGCAGTTCGGCGGCGGCAAACAACCGGTCCACGACGTAGTAGTTGCCGCGGACGCGGTAGTTCACCAACTCGCTGTCGCCCTCGGGTCCAACCACGAACAACGGCGGCGCTTCGCCCTGGTCGATCCGACCAGGAAACTCGATATACACTTTATTCGTATCGTCGAAGGCCCGCAGCGGCCGCCAGGGCGGCGTATCGCCGGTGATGACGTAGCGGAACCTGATGTCCTCAAGCGATGTGTTCAAGGAGACGGCCTGTTTCACGTCGGGTGCGGCGTTGCGGCGCATGGCCGCCATCGCATCCTGGGGATAGGTCCAGTTCACCACGGCCATTGCCGTGGACGCGGTGCTTTCGAGCAAGAGGTGATAGCTGCGACGGTTGGTGGTGATGACAAGGTTGGTCTTGAGGTCGGCGGCAAACGGCTTCACCAGGATATGAACCCGCTGCTCTGCCCCCGCGCCGCTGGTGGTGTCGCCGATCACCCAACGCACCGTGTCACCGGCGGAAACCGAACTGAGCGTTTCGCCCGGTTGCAGGGCAATATCGCTGACCTGCTCGGGTGCGGCATAGAGCCGGTAGAGTGAGCCGTCCACGAACGGATAGACCTGCACGGCATTGATGTAGCCGTGGGACGTGGGCTCCTGCAGGGCGGCTTTGTTGGCGGCCTCGACGCGCACCGTCGGCGGTCGGCGGTCGGGTTTGGCGGGAGCCGGCGGCGGCAACGTCGGCATGGGCGGCATCTCGACCTCGGCGACCGGCTCCGGCCGCGGGTCTGTCTCGGCCACGGCCGGGACAAAGCTCGCGCTGTCGTAGGCGATGGCGGGCGGTGGGGATTTGGTCGTGCAAGCCGCGACAAGAACAGCCGAAAGCGTTAGACCAATGCGGGAACGAATACTCACTTAGCTGCCCTCCGTTAGCGGCTGGTTGCGGCGTTGAACTCTTGGGACCAAGCGAGACCGTTGACGTAAATTCCGAGGGGATTCTTACGGAGCACGTCGGCATTACGCGGCGCCTGCGTGACGACGGTCAGCATCGCGGTCCAATGTTCCGTCGCGGCAAGCGCGCCCTGCTTGTAGGTCTGCTCCTGCCATTTGACCTGATAGGAAGAGTCTGACGCGCGCACGACGCTGGTGATCTGCACGGCAACGGACTTGGCCCCCACGCTCGCAAAAGGAT
>JADZAK010000162.1 GCA_020852595.1 Rhodospirillaceae bacterium | reverse complement strand
CGTGTAGGATCACGCCGGGCGATGGGGGTTGGTGTGCCGTTCGGTTTTTTAGATTTATTTCGGCGCCGGCGCGAGTCGCCGGCGGAGCGCGAGACCTTCACGCGCGAAGAGGGCGAGGACGCCCTCGGTATTGAACCGCTTCGCATTCTCATCAGCCCGCTGGCGGGCGACCTGCAAGGCCTGGCCGCGCGCCATATCCGCGACCGCCTCTCCGGGCATACCGGCGTCGTCATTCAAGTCGCCGATCGCGCCCTGACCGCGCCCGGCGCCGATCACGGCGCGCCGCTGTTCGTGTCCATGGCCGTCGACTTGGGCCGCCGCTGGCTGAAGCGCGAGCGCGCCGATCTTCTGATCTGGGGTGAAAGCGTTCCCGCGAAACTCTCCAATGGACCGCAACGCGCGTCGTGGCGCCTGCGCTTCCTGTCGCTGTCCACGCCGATCCATCCGCACAGCGCGAGCTTCTCGGCGCTCGAGCGCCTGGAAGTGCCGGCGCTGTTCGACGACGCGACCGGCAATCTGGTGTTCGGCGCCGCCCTTGCCGCCGTCAGCGTTGAAAGCGCCGACGGCCTTCGCGCCCGCGCCGCCCTGTTCCGCCCAGTCCTGCGCGCCGCGACGCGCTTCGCCGAAGGGGACATGGCCGGCACCGTTGCCGAATGCGCAACGGCGCAAGCCTGCTACGCGGCGCTTCTGCTGCTGGAGGGCGCACGCACCGGCAATGATAAAATGCTTCAGCGCGCGGTCGCCGTGTATCAGGGCGCGCTGATCCTCGGTGAGGACGCCTTCCCGCTGCATGAACGCGCGATGATCGGCAGCCATATCGCCGACGCTTTGTCTTTGATCGCCGACCTCACGGCGCAATCGCGCTTCTCGAACAAGACCGTCGAATACTATCGCGCCGCGCTCGGCATGGTGCGCAAGGAAGTGTTCGCCGACGAATACGCCGCGCTGCATACGCGCCTGGGGCTTGCTTTGCATGGCCTCGCGCAGGCCTCCGGCGAGGCGATCCATCTGAAAGAAGCCGCGGACGCCTTCACCGCCGCGACCAACATCTGGACCATCACCGAGGCGCCCGAGCGCTGGGCCGATATCCAGAACTCCCTCGGCGGCCTGCTCATCACCATGGGCCGCCTGACCCAACAGCCGCCCTTGTTCGACAAGGCGGTCGCGGTGTTCACCAAGATCGCCCAGGCCCGCAGCCGCGCGCAGGCGCCCGCCGTGTGGGCGGCGACGCTGGCCAATATCGGCGCGGCGCTTAAAGAAAAGGGCGCGGCGGCCAAGGACGCGGCTTACCTGCAGCAGGCCCTGGAAGCTTTCGACCAGGCGCTGCAAGTCTTCGCCGAACTCGATCTTGAAAGCAGCGCCAAGGTGGTCGAGATGCAGCGCAGCCATGTGCTGTCGCTGCTTGCCACGCACCGCGCTTAAATCTAAAGCTTGCGGTCGTCATGACCGCTTCACCGTCCCGCGCGGCGCTCGACCGCGGTATTGCCGCGCTCCACGCCAAGAATCTCCCCGGCGCCGAAACCGCGCTGCGCGAAGCCTTGAAGACCGGCGAGCCCGCGGCGGAAGCCAGCTTCTATCTCACCGCCGTCCTGCGTGCGCTTGAGCGCTACGACGAAGCCGCGGAAATGGCGCGCCGGTCCTTCGCGATTTCACCTTTGATCGAAACCGCCTATCTCGGGTGCGAGATCGCCGCCTTGCGTCTTGACGGCGCAAACGCATTAGTGTGGGCGGACCGGCTTCAGCATGTGAAAGCCAAACACCTGCCGCGCCTGATCCGCGCCGGCGATCGGTTCACGAGCGTGGCCTTATACAAAGCCGCCGCGCGCTGTTTCGAGATTGCAGCCGCCCTCGCGCCCGACGACGTCGACCTGGCGCGCCGTCACGGTTTCTGTGAGGCGATTTACGACCGGCCGAAGGCAATCCGCGCGTTGCGCGCCTTCGCCGAACGTCACCGCGCCGCGCCGCACCTCGCCTGCCTCGCGCTCTATGTGATGCTGCCGTATCGGGAAAAGGCGCTGCGCGCCGAGCGCGGCCTGACGCCGGATGGGCGTGATCCCAGCGAGCTTCACTTCGCATTGTCGGGCGCCGATTTTCAGGCCTGGAGAGACGCCGCCGCGCAATGGTTCGCCGCCGCGCCCGACTCTCTCGACGCCCTTCAGATGATGGCCATGGTGCGCATCGCCGAGGGACGATCGCGCGATGCGGAGCCCTATTTGGAGCGCGTACGCGCCCAGCGCATGGATCTCGCGGCCTGCGCACATTTCGGCGAAGCGTTCCTTGCCGAGGCCGCCGCCGCGTCCCACCGGTTGGGCGAGAATCTGCCGGCGATGGAGATGCTGGTCGAGGGCGCGCCACAGGGACCGTGGGTGTTCATGGCGTGCGATGCGATCTACTTCGAGAAGTACGGCCGCGCCTTCGCGCGCTCCTTCGCGCTTCATGCGCCGCGTATACATTTGCATCTGCATGTCTTCGACCTGGCGGCGCAAGACCGCGATGTTTTCCGCGCACGTCTCTCCACTGCCTTGGAAGGGACATCGTATAGCGTCAGTACGGAAACCAGCGGCCTCGTCGGAACCAAGGACGCGGCCTGCTACTATCATGCGGTGCGGTTCATCCGGCTTGCGGCGCTTGCCGACACATGGCCGCATCCTTTGTGCGCCTTCGACGCGGACATGATCTTCAACCGTTCGCCGGACCTGTTGTTCGATTGGTTCAAGGACGCCGACGTAGGCGTCGCATTGCTGACCGGAAGGGTCGAGCCTTCGAATCAGATTTGCGCCAATGTGCTTGGCATCGCATCCACACGAGCGGGACGCGACTATCTGCGTCTCACGGCGGGTTATCTGGCGCTGGTGCGCAAGCGCGGCATCTTGCAGTGGGGCATGGATCAGACGGCGATGTTCGCTGTCTTGGAGGACATGACCTCGCGCGGCGCCGCGCCGCGCGTGACCGGTGTTCCGCTGGAGGTCTATGAAGGCGCCTACGCGCCGGGAGCCATCGTATGGGTCGGCAAGGGCGCGCCCGACGATCCCAACTACGCCGCCTTCGAGGCGCGGCGGAAATCCCTGCGCGAAGGATTTCCGCCGGCGATGAAATAGAGCGTCGTCAGGCCGCGAGCGGGAGACCCTGGGGCGGGAGACCGGCGAGCAAGGCGGCGGCGGCACGCGCCGCATCCAAGCCTTTCGCGGCGACGTCGGGACCAATGGCCTGACCTTCGACCTCGATGAAGGACACATCGGTCAGACCGAGGAAACCGAGAATCGTCCGAAGGTACGGCGCCTGATGATCCATCGCCGCCGCGGGCGCATTGCCCGTGTAAAACCCGCCGCGGCTGACCACCACCACGACCTTCTTATTCTTCAAAAGACCTTCGGGGCCTTGCGCGGTGTAACGGAAGGTGCGGCCCGCGCGGGCGATATGATCGATCCAGGACTTCAGCGTCGTCGGGATGGTGAAGTTGTACATGGGCGCGGCGATGACGATGGTATCGGCCGCTTCCGCTTCGGCGATCAGCGAGTCCGCAAAAGCAACGGCGGCTTGTTCATCCTGTGTACGAAGGTCCGGGGCCTTGCCGAGGGCGGCGAGGGTCGCGCCGGACAGATGCGGGATGTTCGAGGGCGCGAGGGCGCGCTCGACCACCCGGCCGCCCGGGTGATCGCGCGTCCAACCGGCAATGAATTCGCCGGCGATTTCGCGGGACTTGGACTGGCCGTTGAACAGGCTGGAGCTGACAAAGAGAAGGTTGGCGGTGCGTGTGGTGGTCATGTGGACCCTCCTGGAATTTGAAGTCGCGCCTTTGCGCGTCCGGGGGAAAACATGCGCTTTCTCATCCATCATTAAAATCGGCCAACTTGTGATCATATTCATCATAATTTATGATAAATAAATGCTCGACCGGCTGACCCTCGACCAGCTCCGCACCCTCATCGCTGTGGCCGAAACCGGCAGCTTTTCCGCCGCCGGGCGGCGGCTGACCCGCGTGCAGTCGGGTGTCAGCCAAACCATTCAGGCCCTCGAAAGCACCCTCGGCGTCACGTTGTTCGAACGCGCCGGCAAAACGCCGGTGCTGACGGACGCGGGGAAAGCGATCCTCGGCGACGCGCGGCGCCTGGTGGACGGCGCCGAAGCCCTGCGGGCGCGCGCCGAACAGATCGCCTCGGACATCGAGCCCGAACTCACCATCGCGGTCGACCCGATGTTTCCGGGCGGCCTTGTGCGCGAGAGCCTGAAAGCGCTCGCGGGCTTGTTCCCGTGCTTGCCGGTGACGCTGTTCACCGAAACGCTCGGCGGCGCGGAGCAACGTGTGCGGGACGGCGCGGCGCGCCTCGGAATCTTCACTACCGTGGGCCGTGCATTGCAGGGCTTAACGGTGGACGAGCTTCCACCGATCACCCTCGTCCCTGTTGCCGCGCCCGACCATCCGCTGACGAAAGAGAAGGGGCCGATTGCAAAGGAGGTGCTGGAATCGCAAGTACAGCTGGTGCTTACCGACCGCACCCAGATCACCGCGGGCTTTTCAGGCGGCGTGATCAGCCATCGGGTATGGCGCTTCGCCGATCTCGCGACGCGTCTCGATTATCTCCTGGCGGGATTCGGCTGGTGCAACATGCCGCTGCACATGGTGGAGGACCACATCGCGGCCGGCCGTCTCGTGCATCTTCCGCTCGCCGATTATGAGAACCTGCAGCTGCCCATCGCCGCCGTGTACAGCACCAAGCATCCGCCGGGCCGCGCCGGGCGCTGGCTGATGAGCGACATCAGGCCGCGCCTGCTCGCGTGCCCCGACCGGCTCGTCGGCGACAAGACCGCGCCGAAACCCCTTAAGTCGAAACGCGGTTCTTGACGAGATCGTCCACCACCGCCGGATCGGCCAGGGTGGAGGTGTCGCCCAGATTGCCGGTTTCGTTCTCGGCGATCTTTCTCAAAATCCGGCGCATGATTTTGCCCGAGCGCGTCTTCGGCAAACCCGGCGCCCATTGCAGCGCGTCCGGTTTCGCGATGGGGCTGATCTCCTTGGAGACCCAGGCCGCGAGTTCCTTCTTGAGATCGTCCGTCGGCTCGACACCTGCTTTCAAGGTGACGTAAGCGTAGATGCCCTGGCCTTTGATGTCGTGCGGATAACCGACGACCGCGGCTTCGGCGACGGAGGTGTGACCCACGAGCGCGCTTTCGACTTCGGCGGTGCCGAGACGGTGACCGGAGACATTGATCACGTCATCCACGCGCCCCGTGATCCAATAATATCCATCCTTGTCGCGGCGGCAGCCGTCGCCGGTGAAGTACTTGCCGGGATAGGCCTTGAAGTAGGTGTCGATGAAGCGCTGATGGTCGCCGTAGACCGTGCGCATCTGGCCGGGCCACGAGGTCTTGAGACACAGATTCCCAACACCCGCGCCTTCGATCTCCACGCCGTTGGCGTCCATGAGGCAAGGTTCGATCCCGAAGAAAGGCACCGTGCCCGAGCCGGGTTTCAGCTTGGTCGCGCCGGGGACCGGTGAAATGAGAATCCCGCCGGTTTCGGTCTGCCACCAGGTGTCGATGATCGGGCAGCGATTGTCGCCGACAACGCGGTGATACCAGAGCCAGGCTTCCGGATTGATCGGCTCGCCCACGGATCCGAGCAGACGCAAGGTCGCGCGCGAGGTGCGCTTCACCGGCGCCTCGCCGTCCTTCATCAGCGCGCGCAGCGCCGTCGGCGCGGTGTAGAAGATGTTCACGCCGTGTTTGTCGATCACCTGCCAGAAGCGCGAAGTATCGGGATAGTTGGGCACGCCTTCGAACATCAGCGTGGTCGCGCCGTTGGCGAGCGGACCGTAGACGATATAGCTGTGGCCCGTGACCCAGCCCACGTCGGCGGTGCACCAGTAAACTTCGCCCGGCTTGTAGTCGAAAACGTATTCGAACGTCATCGACACATAGACGAGGTAGCCGCCCGTGGTGTGCAAGACACCCTTGGGCTTTCCGGTCGAACCCGAGGTGTAGAGGATGAACAGGGGATCTTCGGCGTTCATCTCCACCACGTCGCAGCGTGGACGCGCCTTCTCGGTGGCCGCGTGATACCAGACGTCGCGCGGCGAGTTCATCGGTACCTGGTTGCCGGTATGCTTCACCACGATAACGTTGCGCACCGAAGGCGCGGTCTTTAGCGCTTCGTCGACGTTCAATTTGAGCGGCACGAGCTTGCCGCCGCGGCGGCCTTCATCGGCGGTGATGACCAGCTTGGCATCGCTGTCGTTGATGCGCTCGGACAGGGATTTGGGTGAGAAGCCGCCGAACACCACGGAGTGGATCGCGCCGATGCGCGCGCAGGCGAGCATCGCCACCGTCGCCTCGATGATCATCGGCATGTAAATGCACACGCGGTCGCCCTTGGCCACATTGTGCGACTTCAGGACGTTGGCGAGGCGGCAGACCGCTTCGTGCAGCTCGTTATAAGTGATGTTCTTGGAATCTTTCGGATCGTCGCCTTCCCAGACGATCGCGATCTGATTGCCGCGTTGGGTCAGGTGACGGTCGAGGCAGTTGTAGCTCGCGTTCAGGGTGCCGTCGTAATACCAGCGGATGTGCAGATCCTTCTCCTCGAAGGACACATCTTTGAGCTTGGAGTAGGGCGTGATCCAGTCGAGCCTACGGCCCGCTTCGCGCCAGAAGGTCAAGGGATCCTTGCTCGATTCCGCGCGCAGCTCCTTATAGCGGCGCTCGTCGATGATGGCGTTCTTCGCGAACTCCGGCGGCACATCGATGATGATTTCGTCCAACATTGCATCCCTCCAAGCATAAGTGGACGCGATGATAGCGGGCGCGCGCGGGCGAAGTCACGCCCCCAGCGTGTAATCGAAAGCGGCAGAGGAGGATCGTCCTATTTGCGCTTGCGCGGCTTCGTGGGTTTGCGCGGCGGCTTGCCGCCGGGCTTCGGCGGCGCTTTGCGCGGTTTGGCCTTGGCGGGTTTAACGGGCTTCGGGGCGGCTTTCGGCGCGGCCTTTACCGCGACTTTAGACGCAACCTGCGGGGCCACCTTGCGCGTGCTGATCAGCGGCGCGCGCGGACGCACGACGCGGCGGCGCACACGCCGGCGCGCGGCCGGAGAAGGAGCGGCTTTGCGGTGGATCTTGCGGCGCGCCTTCTTGGCGACCTTCGCGGCGATCTTCGCAGCCGCCTTCACGGACTTGGCGATCTTGCGCGGCTGGGCGTCGCTCTGGCCCTCGCGGCCATAGTTGTCGGCGATGCGCACGATATCGTCCTCGCCCACATATTCACCGGACTGCACTTCGATCATGTGCAGTTCCACCTGACCCGGATTGCTGAGGCGGTGGATGGTGCCGGCCGGCAGGAACGTCGATTCGTTCTCGCGCAGTTGGAACTCTTCCTCATTGCGCGTGACGATCGCCGTGCCCGTGACGACAACCCAATGTTCGCTGCGGTGCCAGTGCTTTTGCAAGGAAAGCTGCGCGCCCGGTTTCACACAGATGCGCTTCACCTTGAAACGGTGACCTTCGTCGATGTTCTGGAACCAGCCCCAGGGGCGATAGGTGCGGTTTTGCGCCGTCGCTTCGGTGCGGCCTTGGGCCTTCAACTGCTCGACGACCTTCTTCACGGCTTGGTCGTGAGCCTTGTCCGCGACCAGCACGGCGTCCGGCGTCACCACCACGATGGCGTCCTTGAGACCGATGACGGCCGTGAGCTGTTTTTCGCTGCGGATGTAGGTGTTCTGGGTTTCGAGGGCGATCACATCGCCAAGCGTGGTGTTTCCCGACGCGTCATGCGCGGTTTCCTGATGCAGCGCGCTCCAGGAGCCGACATCGGACCAGCCCATGTCGACAGGGACCACGGCGGCCTTGTCGGTCTTTTCCATCACGCCGTAGTCGATGGATTGGCTCGGCACTTCCGCGAATGCCTTCGCGTCGAGACGGAAGAAAAAGAGATCGTTCTTTCCCTCCTGAAGCGCACGCCGGCAGGCGGGCACGATCGCGGGTTCGCCCCGCGCGAGTTCGGAAAGATACAGGCCGACCGGGCAGAGGAAAATGCCGCCGTTCCAGTCGTAGCCGCCTTCCCGCAGGAACCGCGTCGCGGTCGCCGCGTCGGGCTTCTCGACGAACGTCTCCACCTTGAAGGCGTGTTTTCCAAGTGCGCCGCCGCGCTTGATGTATCCGTAAGCGGTCGCGGGCGCGTCGGGCTTGATTCCAAACGTGACCAGACGGCCCTCGCGCGCGACGTCAACGGCAATCGCAACAGCGGCGCGAAATGCCTCCGGATCGCGCACGGAGTGATCGGACGGCATGATCAGCATGAGATCGTCCGGCGCCTCTTCCAGAAGCAGCGCGGCGACGGCGGCGGCCGGGGCGGTGTTGCGCCCCTGCGGCTCGATGATGACCGCTTTGGGTTCCACGCCGATGGCGCGCAGCTGCTCGGCGACGATGAAGCGGTGGGCTTCGTTGCACACGACCAGGGGCGGCTGCACTTCGAAGGCCGCGCCCGGCGGCGCCGCGCCCAGGCGCTGCGCGGTTTCCTGGAGGAGGCTTTTCTCCGAGATCAGCGGTTGAAGCTGCTTCGGGAATTCCTCACGCGACAGCGGCCACAGGCGCGAGCCCGAGCCGCCCGACAGAATCACAGGAAAAAGACGCACCGGTTTGGTCACGGAAGTTCCTCTATCTCACGTCAGCTTATTTGGCTTTCGGGCCGGTATCCACTTCATCGCGCAGCGGGCGTTCCAGCAGGCCTTTCAACATGGCGTCGATGGACGCGCCGTGATTGAGGACCTGATCGATGGCGCTGCAGATGGGCATATCGACATGGAGCTTGGCGGCGAGGGTGACGACGGCTTCGGCGGTCGTGACGCCTTCGGTCACGGACCGGCGGGCACCGAGGACCTCCTCCAGCGTCTGACCCTTGCCCAACGCAACGCCCAAGGAATAGTTGCGGGACTGGGTGGAGGTCGCGGTCAGAACGAGATCGCCCAGGCCCGAAAGACCCATCAGAGTCTCCGGTTTGCCGCCGCGCGCGACGGCGAGGCGCACGATCTCCGCCAACCCGCGGGCGAGCAGCGCCGCGCGGCCGTTGGCGCCGAGTCCCTTGCCTTCGACAATGCCGCAGCCGATGGCCAGCACGTTCTTCACCGCGCCGCCGACTTCCGCGCCGACGATGTCCGTCGACACATAGGGACGGAACGCAGGCGATCCAATCGCCGCGGCGACTTTGCGCGCGAGGTCGAGATCGGACGCCCCAAGCGTAATGGCGGTGGGCAGGCCGGTCGCCACTTCCTTGGCGAACGTCGGGCCCGACAGGATCATGAGCGGCGCATCCGGCAGACATTCGGCGACCACGTCGGTCATCAGGGCCGAGGTGCCGCGCTCGATGCCTTTGGCGCAAATGACCACGGGCACGTTCGGCTTGAGAAGCCGCTTCAACTTTTCACAGGTGGCGCGCAGATGCTGCGCCGGGGTGACCAGCAGCACGATATCCACATCGGCCGCGACACCCAGATCGGTCGTGGCCGCGATCCCCGGCTCGAGGAGGACGCCGGGAAGGTAGGGCGTATTGCGCCGGTGCTGATTGATTTCGGCGGCGACCTCGGGCTCCAGGGCCCAAAGACGCACATCGCGGCCCGCACGGCGGCCCACCACCGCGAGAGCGGTTCCCCAGGCGCCGGCGCCGATGACTCCAAGTCTTTGCATGTTCATATTCTACGAGCGTTTTCAGCCGAAGTGGACAGCGGTTCGGCGTCGAAAACGCGACAAGGTGAAATTTGCCAAACTCTTGGCATGGGGAAAGAGTGTCTGTCCATGGGTGGAACGAAAGCGCCCGATGGACCGTTGCCTGCGGGTCCTTTCGCGGTTAGATGACTTCATGACCATTCTTCTGACAGGCGCCGCCGGGTTCATCGGTTTCCACGTCACCCGGCGCCTTCTGAAGGCCGGACGCAGCGTCGTCGGCATCGATAATTTCAATTCTTATTATGATGTACGCCTGAAAGAGGCGCGCTGGGCGCAACTTGAAAAGCGGCAGGGCTTCATCGGCCGCCGGCTGGATATCGCACACAAGGACGCCTTCCTGGATTTCTGCGACAAGACCCAGCCGACATATATCGTTCATCTCGCCGCCCAGGCGGGCGTGCGGTACGGCCTTGAGAACCCCACCGCCTACGCCGACGCCAACCTCACCGGCTTCTTGAATGTGCTGGAAGCGGCACGGGCGCTGAAGGTCATCCATCTGGTCTACGCCTCGACCAGTTCGGTCTACGGCGCCAACAGGGCCATGCCCTTCGCCGAACACCATAGCGCCTCGCATCCCGTGAGCCTGTACGCGGCCACCAAGCGGGCGAACGAGTTGATGGCCCACTCATATGCGCATCTGTTCAAGATCCCGGTGACGGGCCTGCGCTTCTTCACGGTCTACGGCCCCTGGGGCCGCCCCGACATGGCGCCGCATAAATTCACCGCGCGCATCTTCGCCGGCGATCCCATCGATGTGTACAACGACGGCCGGATGATGCGCGATTTCACCTTCATCGACGACATCGTCGAGGGCGTCGTGCGCGTGACCGATCACATCCCCGTCCCCGACGAAAGCTGGGATCCGATGAACCCCGCGCCGGATGGCTCGGGCGTGGCGCCGTACCGCGTGTTCAACATCGGCCGCGGCGCGCCTGTCGATCTCATGGACTTCATCGCGACGTTGGAAAAGCACATTGGCAAGAAAGCGGTGCTCAACATGATGCCGATGCAGCCGGGCGACGTGGAAGGCACATGGTGCGACGTCAGCGCGCTGGGCCGCGCCGTCGGCTATCAGCCGTGTGTTTCTCTGGATGAAGGTCTGGATAAAACCGTCGCGTGGTTCCGCGACTACTATAAGGTCTAAGCCTTCACGCCCGCGCCGCGCGCGGGTGGAGCCGATGGATCAAGCGGCCAGCGCGGCCGCGCCTGGAAATCCAATCCGTCCGTCAGACCCCGCTTGAAACGCTCGAGCGCCGCCCAGGCGATCATCACGGCGTTGTCGGTGCACAGCGCGAGAGGCGGCGCGACAAACGCGAAGCCCGCCGTACGGGCGCGCTTTTCGAGTTCGGCGCGCAACGCCGTATTCGCCGCGACGCCGCCGGCGACGACGAGTGAGCGGCCTTCATAGGCTTCGCTGAACGTTTTGAGCGCCCGGCGCACACGATCGCCGACGGACTCGACCGCCGCCGCCTGGAACGACGCGGCGAGATCGTTCACATCCTTGTCGCTGAGCGGACCCGGCGGCAAGGATTCCACCGCGACACGCACGGCGGTCTTGAGGCCCGAGAAAGAAAAATCGCAACCGGGACGGCCCTTCATCGGCCGCGCGAAGGCAAAGCGCGCGGCGTCGCCGGACTTCGCGGCGCGTTCGATGGCGGGGCCGCCGGGATAACCGAGGCCGATCATCTTCGCGACTTTATCGAAGGCTTCACCGGCCGCGTCATCCACCGTTGTGCCGAGGCGGCGGTATTTTCCGACGCCTTCGACGGCGAGCAGCTGACAATGTCCGCCGGACACGAGAAGAAGCAGGAACGGGAACCCGACTTTGTCCGAAAGCCGCGCGGTGAGGGCGTGGCCCTCCAAGTGATTGACCGCAATGAAGGGGATCTTGTGCACGGCGGCGATGGCCTTGGCGGACATCACGCCCACGAGCACCCCGCCGATGAGTCCCGGGCCGGCCGTCGCGCCCACGGCGTCGAGATCGGCGAAGCCCACCTTGGCTTCACGCATGGCCTTGGCGATCAAACGGTCGAGATGAGCGAGGTGCGCGCGCGCCGCCACCTCCGGCACGATGCCGCCAAAGACCGCGTGCTCATCCATTTGTGAAAGGACCGCATGGGCGAGCACGTTCCCATCCCCGTCCACGACGGCGGCGGCGGTCTCATCGCAACTGGTTTCTAGTCCAAGGACAATCATGGCTTTCCACTTAGATAGGTAGGCTCTACAACGTTTGTGAAATGAACGCCAGGAAGCGGCCATGCGGGTTCTAATTACGCAGCCGGCGCAGGAAGCTGCGATCTCGGCGAAGGCGCTGGCCGCGCGCGGCCATGAACCCATTATCATCCCGCTGGTCACCGTCGAACGCGAAAGTGCGCCCGCCATCAACCTGGCCAGCGCGCAGGGTTTCCTCGCCACCAGCCCCGAGGGCGTGCGCGCCCTGGCCGAACATGTAGGCGTGCGCAGCTTTCCCATTTTTGTCGACAGCGAGCTGACCGCCGCCGAAGCCCGGCGGGCGGGCTTCAAGGACGTGCTGGCGGCCAAGGACGACTCGCAAGATCTCGCGCGGCTGGTGGAACGCTCGCTTAAACCCGCCAACGGCGCGCTGGTGTACGCCTGCAGCACCGCCGCGCCGGTGAACCTCGGCGCCATGCTGGGCAACATGGGTTTCGCGGTACGGCCGCTACCGCTGTACAGCATCAAGCGCGTGGCGGAGATCCCAAATGAGCTCCGCGCGAAGCTGAACAGCAAGGGCATCGATGTCGCGCTGTTCATGTCGCCCGACGAAGCGCGCGCCTTCGTGACGCTGATCCAGCGCGACGAGACCGCGCCGTCCATCACCGGCCTCAAGACCGTGACCGCGACACCCGCGATCGCCGCGCCCTTGCGCGCGCTGAAAGGCACGAGCGTCACGGTCGCTTCCGCCAGCGATCCCGACAGTGTGTGGGCGACCCTCGACGGTGAGTTGATCGATAGGGTCGAGGACGAGCGCCTTGAGCGCGAGCGCAAGATCAAGGAAGAAGAGGCGCGCCGCCGGGCCGAAGAGGAGCGCCTGCAGGAAGAGAAAGAAGAACACGAACGCATCGCCCGCGAGACGGCAGAAGCGGAGCGCATCGAAAGGGAAAAGCGCGCCGAAGAAGAGCGAATCGAACGCGCGCGCCTCGAAGCCGAACGGGCGCGCATCGCCAAGGAAGAGGCCGAACGCGCCGCGTTTGAGCGCCTGGCCCGCGAGGAAGAACGCCGTATCCGCGCCGAAGAAGAGCGCCGGCGGAAAGAAGAGGCGGAGCGCGAACGTGCCGAGAAGCTCGCGCGGGAGAAAGCGGAGAGAGAGCGCCTGGCCGCCGAGCGCGCCGCCCGCGAGGACGCCGAACGCGAACGCCTGCGCAAAGAAAAGGAAGAGCGCGAGCGTCTGCGCGCGGAAGAAGAAGCGCGCGCCAAAATCGAGAAGGAGCGCATCGCGGCGGAAAAGGCCGCGCATGAACAGGCCGAGCGGGAGCGCCTGGCCGTTGAACGGGCCGAGCGCGAGCGTTTGCAGGCCGAAGAAGCGGCCCGCGCGAAAGCGGAGAAAGCGCGCCTGGCCGCCGAGCGTGCGGCGCGCGAGGACGCCGAACGCGAACGCCTGCGCAAAGAAAAGGAAGAACGCGCGCGCCTACGCGCCGAAGAAGAAGAGCGCCGGCGATTGGAGAAGGAACGCCTCGCCGCCGAACGCGCCGAACAGGAACGGCTTCGCAGGGAACGCGAAGAACGTGAACGCACCGACCGGGCCGAACAAGACCGCTTGCGCAAAGAACAGGAGGCGCGTGAGCGCGCCGAGCGAGAACGTATTGCCGCCGAACAGGCCGCGCATGAAAAGGCCGAACGCGAGCAACGCGCCCGCGAACAGGCGGCGCGCGACGACGCCGAACGCCAGCGCCTGGCCGCCGAGCGCGTCCTTTGGGAGGAAGCCGAGCGCGCGAGGCGCGCGGCGGAGAACGCCGAGCGTGACCGCCGGGAGGCCGAACGCCTGGAGCGCGAACGCGCCGAGCGCGAGGCGTGGGAGAAAGAGCGCGCCGAGAAAGAACGCGTCGCGCGCGAAGAGGCCGAGCGTGTGCGGGCCGAGGACGCGCGGATCGCCGCCGAACGCGAGACGCAGCGTCTCGAACAAGAACGTATCGCGCGGGAAGAAGCGGAACGCACGCGCGCTGAAGCCGCGCGCGTTGCAGCCGAGCGCGAAAAAGAACGTCTTGAACAGGAGCGGATCGCCCGCGAGGACGCCGAGCGCGTACGCGCGGAGAACGAACGCCTTGCGCGCGAACGTGCGGAAGTGGATCGCATCGCGCGCGAGAAGCGCGCGGAAGAAGAACGTATCGAACGCGAAAAGCGCTCCGAGGCCGCGCGCCTCGAGAAAGAACGCCTCGCGGCGGAGAAAGCCGAACGCGAACGCGTCAAGGCGGAAGAAGCTGCGCAAGAGGCCGAACGCAAGCGTCTTCTCAAGGAAGAAGCCGCCGCGCAGAAAGCCCGAGATGATCAGGCCCGGCGTGAAGAGGCCGCGAAGGCCCGCGCGGAACAGGAACGGCTGGCGCGGGAGCAGGCTGAACGCCGCCGCGCGGAGAAAGAAGAAGCCGACCGCGCCAAAGCCGAACGCAAACGCATTGCCGAAGAACGGAAGGCGCAAGCGAAGGCCGAGAAAATCCGCCTGGCCGCTGAAGGCACACGCTCCGGCGGTTGGTTCGCGAGCCTCTTCGGAAAACCGGCGGCGTCGGTCGAACGAGCCCCAGATCCCAGCCCCGATCCCAAGTGGAACATGGTGGCCAGCCATGATCCGCCGCGGATACAGGACCCCACCGAATCCCTCGCGGCGGTAGCCTCCGCCGCGCCCTCATGGAATGATACGCCGATGACCGACCCCGCACGCGACACCAGAGAGACCCCCGCCGTCGAACCGGCACAGGCGCCGTCGGCGCTGCAGGAGCTGGATGAGTTGGTGGCGCGCGAAAGCCACGGCGCGGAGAGCACGCCGGAATCTTTGGCCGACGCAAAGCCGGCCGCGCGCGGCGGCGGCGGGCGCTCGGCACAAATGCAGGCGGAAGACGCCGCGGACGAGCGCATGCGCGATCGCCTGGCCAATTGGGGCCGCGGCGAACCCGAAACACCGCTTCCGCAGGACGCCGAACCGCAAGCCGAATCGGTCCCTGAAGCCGCCGTCGCCCAACCCCCCGCCAGACGGCGCGGCGCCGGCCGCTCCATCGCGCTGTTCTTTCTGCTCGCCACCATCGCCGCCGCCGCGATGATGACGTCGCATCGCTGGTTGCCGCTCTTGGTGAAGGAACCGCCAGCGCCCGTCGCCAGCGCGCCCGCTCCGGCGCCGCCGCAAGTCAAACCCGCGCTGCCCGCCGCGACACCCACCGCGACACCCACCGCGACACCGGCGCCAGCCGTTACGCCCGCGCCGCTGCCCGCGGCCGCACCGCCCGTCGCCGATGTCTCCAACCAGACCATCGCCGCCCTCATGGCGCGCGTCGCCACACTGGAAGCCGCCCTGGGCAACACGGCGCGTCTTGAAGAGCTCAATCGCCGCGTCGACTCCCTCGCGGGCCGCAGCGCCGATGCGAACAGCGTGCTCGCGCTGGCCGACCGCGTCGCCGCGCTCGAGCAGGCGGGCCGTAGCGCCGCCGATCAACGCGCGGTCGCCGTGGCGCTGACGATCGCGGCCACCCAGTGGCGCGACGCGGTGGTCACGGGCCGTCCGTTCCTGAAGGAATGGGATACCGTCAAAGCACTGAAGGGCCAAAGCCAGACGGAGACGTTGTTCGCGAAATACGCCAGCAGCGGGTTACCGACCCTTGCTGAAATGCAGCGCCGCTTCGATCTCGCCGCCGCCGCCGCGGTGCGCGCGGGCTATCTGCCGAACGATACGGCCGGTTGGCTGCGCCAGACGCTGGACCGCGTGTTCTCGGTCATCTCGGTCCGCCGTACCGATGTCGATGCCGGTGACGGCGTCGACGCGATCCTGGTGCGCGCCGAGCGCGCGGCGGACGGCGGCAATCTCGCGGGCGCGGTCGCGGAAATGAAAAAACTTACCGGCGCCTCGCTCGCCGCCGCGACGCCCTGGATCGAACTCGCGGAGGCACGCGTCGCCGCCGAAGAGGCGGCGCAGGAATCCGTGATCGCCGGTGCGACGACCCTCGCACAGCCGACAGAGGCGCCGGCCGCACCAGTCGCCCCGGCCGCGCCGGCCGCGAAGACGGAGTAGCGTCATGCTGCGTCTCGTCTTCTACATCGCCGGTCTTGCCCTTCTGGTCAGCGCGTCCGTCTGGCTCGCGAGCGAGCCGGGCGCCGTCGCGCTGGAATGGCACGGCTGGCGCATCGACACGTCGGCCAGCGTGCTTGTCGCGGTGTTCATCCTCGCCACCGCGCTCGTCGCCTTGCTGCTGCGCGCGCTGGCCATCGCCCGCGGCATCATCGCCGCGGTCGCCGCGGCGCGTCAGCAGCGCCGCGTGAACCGCGGCCTCGCGAGCCTCGCCGATGGATTTGCGGCCGTGCAGTCGGGCCAAACTTCGGCCGCGCGCCGCTTCGCCAAGGAAGCCGCGTCTTTGCTGCAGACCAACCCCGCGGTGCTGATGCTGCGGAAGGAAGCCGCCGAGTTGGTCGGCGACGTGAAGGAAATGAAGGAAGCGGCCACCGCTCTCCTTGAACGCCCGCAAACGGAACTTGCCGGGCTGCGCGCGCTGGCGATCAAGGCCGCCGGCGAAGGCGATACGGTCGGCGCCCTCAATCTCGCCAAGCGCGCCATGGCCCGCAAGGATCCGCCGGCCTGGGCGATCGAGCTTGCGCTCGACGTCACCATCGCCTCCGGCCAATGGCAGGAAGCGCTCGCGTTCGCCGACACCAAGACCGCGCGCGACAGTTTCTCCAATGAAAATCTGCGGCGCATCAAGACGCGCCTCTTGTTGCAACAGGCGCAAGTCGAGATGAAAAACGGCGACCCGCAGGCGGCCGCCTCGCTCGCGCGCCAGGCCCTTGATCTTGGGGGCGCTCCCGTGGCGGCCACCGTGGCCTATGCGCGCGCCATGGCCGCGCAAGGCAAAGGCCGCAAGGCCGCCCATCTCGTCGAGAAAATGTGGGAGACCTATCCGCACGCCGATCTGGCCGCGGCCTACCGCGTGCTCATCCCCGGCGAGACCGCGCTCGATTACGCGCGGCGCGTCGACAATCTGACGCGCATCGACCCCGATCATCCGGAGACACGTCTTGCCGTGGCCCGCGCGTCGCTCGACGCGGAACTGTGGGGCCAGGCGCGCAACCGTTTGGCGCCGCTCACCGCCGAGAACATGGAGCCGGATGTGCGCATCCGTGCGGCGCGTCTCATGGCCGACGTGGAAACACGGGAGCGCGGGGATTCGGAGAAAGCGACCGAATGGCTGCAGATGGCCCTGGACGCGCGCCGCGAACCCGACAGCAAACGCGGGCCCCGCAGCGTCTCGGAACTCGCGAAGGCCTGAATCTAGATCTTGGGCATCATCGGGACGGGCAACGCGGCATCTCCAAGCACGGGATACTTCGCCCGCGCATTGAACAGCTGATAGTGCCACCATTCGTTGCGGTAAAAATCCCAACCGGCGGCGGTCATGATCCCGAGCAGGATAGCGCGGTTGCGCTGGGCTTCGATGGAAATATCCGTGCGGCCGTGATGCGACAGGGGGGTGAAGGCGTCGAAGCCCGTGCCCATGTCGAGTTCGCGGCCCGCGTCGTCGATCAAGGTCAGATCCACCGCGGCGCCCATGGAATGGGGCGAGCCGCGATTGGGATCGGCGAGGAAGTTGGGGTCGGGCGTGTGGTTCCACAGCACCCATTGCGCCTCGGATGGGCGGAACGCGTCGAACACCTTGAAACGAAAGCCGAGCGGACGCGCCAGGTCGAGCGCAGTCCTCAGGCGGGCCGCGGCCTCTTCGTTCAAATAACAGGCGGGGCGGCCATAAACCGGCTTGCCGGTGAAGTTGTTGGAGGTCGCATAGGCGATGTCGATGACGACATCGAAGGCGGGAGGCGCTATTTCAATGAGGCTCATACCGGCTCGAAGTGCTATGTCGAAAATGATGCTTGAGCCGATGATACAGAATATTGTCCCTGCCCTCAGCACTTCTCTCTGAACCGCGATGCTTGTTCTTGCCTTCGACACCACGGCCGCCGCCTGCTCCGTCGCCCTCGTGAAGGACGGCGCGGCCCTCGCGCATATCCGTGAACTGATGGATCAGGGTCAGGCGGAAATCCTGATGCCGCAGATCGAAGAGGTGATGGCCGCGGCGGGCCACGCGTACGATGCGCTGGACCGTATCGCGGTCACCATCGGACCGGGATCGTTCACGGGGGTTCGCGTCGGCCTGTCGACCGCGCGCGCGCTCGGTCTCGCGGCTGGAAAGCCGGTCATCGGCATCAATTCGCTGGAAGCCATCGCCGCCGCGGTGCCCGAAGTCGAGCGGCGGCGTCATGCCCATATCCTGACCGTCGTCGACACCAAGCGCGGCGACGTCTATGCGCAGTCGTTCACGCGCGACCTCGCGCCGTGCGCGGAGCCGGTCGCGCTTGCGCCCGCCGACATCGGCGGCTGGCTTGGCGAGAAAGATGTCGTCGTCACGGGCGACGGCACGGCCATGGTGCTTGAACATCTGCAAGGCGCAACACCGTCGGCGGCCGATCCTTTGCCCGATGCCGTCGTGCTCGCGCGCCTTGCCGCCACGCGCACCCCCGATCCCGCCGGTCCGTTGCCGCTCTATGTCCTGCCGCCGAAGATCACCCTCGCGCCGCATGGCGGAAAACTGAGACCATGATGGGTACAAAGTGAGCGGAATCATTCGCCTGGAGCCCGCGCATGCGCTGGTCGCGGGCGCGCTGCATCGTACGAGCTTCGCCGCACCCTGGCGCGATGAGGAGTTCGCAAAACTTCTGGAGCAGCCCGGCGTCGCGGGTCTGATGTGGACCGGCGCCGAACCTCAAGGTTTCATTCTGATCCGCGCGGTGGCCGACGAGGCGGAGATTCTCACACTCGCCGTCGCCCCGGATTTCCGGCGCCGGGGCATCGCGGAAAGCCTGCTTGAAGAAGCCGCGCGCATGCTGCGCGCCGGCGGAACGCACCGCTTGTTCCTGGAAGTCGCCGACGACAACACCGCCGCGCGCGCGCTTTATGAAAAGCGCGGTTTCACCGCCACGGGACGGCGCGCGAAGTATTATGAGAGAGGCGCGGCCCCGCGCGTCGATGCGGTGATCATGGCTCTCGCGCTCCAACCGCCGACGTTAGCAGCGCCGCACCACTAGGATGTGCGGGACGCGGGGATCGGCCTCGGCGGCCCGATCCTCGCGCGCGAGCGAAACCACCTCATGCCCATGCGCTTTGACGGAACGCGGCACGTTGTCGAGCGGCTGTGCGCCTTTGAGACGTACGGTTGCCGTGGCGCCGACGGGCATTTTCTCGAGCAGCAGCTTCGTTTTCACGAAGGTGAGGGGGCAGACGTCCCCCGTAATATCAATGAAGAATGGCGCTGCGATCATAGCTGACATATATCCACTCCGCGTGGCCCCGGCCACTGGCCACCCGACTCTCCTGCGAGCGACTCGCAAGGACGGTCTTTGATCTCTTTACGGCCCGAGGGTCCGCACTATGATAGGCCTCCTTCCACGGAGGCCTTCGCGCTCCTCCGGCCGACAGCAAGGAATTCAGCTATGCCGACGCGGCCCCTGTCTCACATTGAACGAGTTTGCGCCGAGAAGGGCATGAAGATGACCGAGCAACGGCGCATCATCGCGCACGTACTCTCGGAAGCGCAGGACCATCCCGATGTGGAAGAGGTTCACCGCCGCTCCGCCGCCGAGGATCCGCGCATCTCCATCGCGACCGTCTACCGGACCATGCGTCTGTTCGAGGAAGCCGGGATCGTCAAACGCCATGAATTCGGCGACGGCCGCGCCCGCTACGAGGAAACCCCGGCCACCCATCACGACCACCTGATCGACGTGCGCTCGGGCAAGGTCATCGAGTTCCATAACGAGGAAATCGAGCGCCTCCAGCAGGAAATTGCCCATGCCCACGGGTATAAACTCGTTGGACATCGCCTGGAGCTGTATGTCCTGCCCCTAGATGCTGCTAAAGCCACAGAAGAATAACACGACATCTGGTGCCGGCGGGGCCTAGATTTGGGGGATTTTGGCTGTCGGCCAGTCCGCCTAACTGTTAAGAGTATCCCGCATGGACGGTGCGTTTCGGAAACCCCTGGCCCTGCTCGGCCGGGCAACGGAATCGTTGAAATCCAAGACAGTTTCGTTGAGCCGCAAGCCCGGCGCGGCCTTTCAGTCGACGCTCCGCCTCACGCTGCGGTTCCTCACGCAGCGCCACGGCCTGAACGCGCGGTTGGGATACAGACCGATGACACTTTTGTTACCGCCTTCCACCAATACGCCTTCGGGCGCGCTCGCGTCCGCCGGCCTTGCCGCGCCGTCCGCCCCGCTCCCGAATGCCTCCACCGGTCCGCGCGCCTTCGTGCCGGTGACCGCGGGCAACCAGGTGATCCGCCTCGCCAAGTCCGCCGATGAACTCGATGCGGCCCAGGCGCTGCGCTACCGCGTGTTCTACGACGAGATGGGCGCGAAGCCCGACGCGCAGATGCAAGCTTCGCGCCGCGACTTCGACAAGTTCGACACCATCTGCGACCATCTGCTCGTGGTCGACGCCGAACGCACGGACGATCCCGTGGTCGGCACCTACCGTTTCATCCGCCGCGAACACGCGCGCATGACCGGCAGCTTTTATTCGGCGTCCGAATACGACATCACCAAGCTCGCGAGTTTCCCGGGCACGGTGCTCGAACTCGGCCGTTCGTGCGTGGATGCCGGTTATCGCAACCGCGCGACCATGCAGCTCCTGTGGCGCGGCGTGTCGGAATATGTGAACGCCTACGGCATCGATCTCATGTTCGGCTGCGCGAGCCTGCCGGGGACCGACCCGCAGCAGCTCGCCGTACAGCTCTCGTACCTCTATCACTATCACCTCGCGCCCGAAGCGCTGCGCGCGACCGCGCTGCCGCACCGGAAAGTCGAGATGAACCTTCTGCCGAAGGACGCGATCGATCCAAAGCGCGCGCTGGCCAGTTTACCCCCGCTTCTCAAGGGTTATCTGCGGGTCGGCGGGTTCATCGGCGACGGCGCCGTCGTCGATCACCAGTTCAACACCACCGATGTTTGCATCATCGTGAAGACCGATCTGATCGAAGAGCGTTACACCCGTCACTACGACATCGGCACCGAGTCCGCGTCATTCAAAAAAGCCTCGTAATCCACGCGCCCAACCTTGAAGAGGCGCAGCTTGAACCCGCGCTGCCGATGCGCGGCGCTCTCATTGCCGTTGTCCGCATCGCCACTTTCGTTTTCTCGGCGATCATCGCCAGCCTGACGGCCGCGACGCTGAATGCGCTCACGGGCGATTCGGTCGCCTTCCGGGGCCGCTACTACCGTTTCCTTTGCAAGCTCGTGGGTCTTGATGTGATCACGCGCGGCAAGCAAAGCGCCGCCGCGCCGCGCCTCGTGGTCGCCAATCACATCTCTTACTTCGACATCGTGGCCCTCGGTTCGGTTGTGCCCGGCGATTTCGTGGCCAAGGCCGACATCGCGAACTGGCCGGGCTTCGGCTGGATGGCCAAGGCCGGGCAGACCATTTTCATTGACCGCCGCCGCACCGCGACGAAGGAGGCGCGCGACCAACTGCAGGAACGCCTCGACGCCGGCGATACGCTCATCATGTTCCCCGAAGCGACCTCGGGCGACGGCAACACCATGAAGCCGTTCAAGAGCGCGCTGTTCACGGTCGCCGAACGTCACGCGGTGGCCGCGGACGGCACCGAACGGCCCGTCACCGTGCAGCCGGTCTCGATGGCTTACACCCGCCTCAACGGCATGCCGCTCGGCGTCGGTTGGCGCCCCTTTGTCGCCTGGTACGGCGACATGGAGATGATGTCCCACATGTGGCAGATCATGCGTCTGGGCAAACTCACCGCCGAAGTGACCTTCCACGCGCCGGTGACCGTCGCGCAATTTACCAGCCGCAAGGAACTGGCCGCCCACTGCGACCGGATCACCCGGGCCGGATTCGCCCGCCTGCTCGCGGGACGCGAAGGGGCCTAACCCCTTATAGTCCCTGCCAAAACCCCTGTTTTGCTTTTACGCCGGTGAAGCGCTAGAAACCGCGTCTCGACCTTGTCTTATCCACAGGCGCTTTGACAAAAACGATGACCGACGCCCCGGCCAAACGATTGTTCATCAAGACCTACGGCTGCCAGATGAACGTCTACGATTCCGCGCGCATGGCGGACGTGCTGGCGCCGCTCGGTTATGCGCCGGCCGAAAGCCCGGCCGACGCCGACATGGTCATCCTGAACACCTGCCACATCCGCGAGAAGGCGGCCGAGAAGGTGTTCTCGGACCTGGGCCGGGTGCGCGCCTACCGCAGCGAACGAGCCGCCGAGGGTAAAGACATGATCATCGCCGTTGCGGGCTGCGTTGCGCAGGCCGAAGGCGCCGAGATCATGGCCCGCGCGCCCTTCGTCGACATCGTGCTCGGGCCGCAGACCTATCACCGCCTGCCGGAGATGGTGGCGCGCGCCGCACGCGCACATGACGGCAAGACGGGCGCTAAATCGGCCGGCATTCTCGATACCGAATTTCCCGTCGAGCCGAAGTTCGACCACCTGCCGGCGCCCCGCGCCGAAGGACCCGCCGCATTCCTGTCGATCCAGGAAGGCTGCGACAAGTTCTGCACCTTCTGTGTGGTGCCTTACACGCGCGGCGCGGAATATTCGCGCCCCGTGGCCGACATCTTGCGCGAAGCAAAAAATCTGGCCGACAGCGGCGCGCGCGAAATCACGCTCCTTGGCCAGAACGTCAACGCCTATCACGGCGTCGGCGAAAATGATGAAGTGTGGGGATTGGGCCGCCTGGCCCGCGCGCTGGCCGACATCGACGGCCTTTCGCGCATCCGCTACACGACCTCGCATCCGCGCGACATGGACGACGCGCTGATGGCCGCGCACCGCGACGTGCCCGCGCTGATGCCGTTCCTGCATCTTCCCGTGCAATCGGGCTCGGACAAGATCCTCGAAGCCATGAACCGCGGCCACACCGCCGACGATTACCGCCGCATCATCGCGACCTTGCGCGGCTATCGTCCCGACATGGCGCTGTCGTCGGACTTCATCGTCGGTTATCCCGGCGAGAGCGATAAGGACTTCGAAGCGACGATGGCCCTCGTCCGCGAGATCACGTTCGCGCAAGCCTTCTCGTTCAAATACAGCGCCCGCGCCGGCACGCCGGCCGCCGTTCTCAGGACACAGGTCCCCGAGGACGTGAAGGACGCGCGCCTCTACGCGCTGCAGGAATTGCTCCTCGAGCAACAGCGCGCCTTCAACAAAGCCAGCGTGGGACGCACGTTCGACGTGCTGCTGACCCACGCGGGCCGCCATCCGGGCCAGCTGGTGGGAAAGAGCCCGTATTTGCAGGCCGTTCATGTGATGGCCGATCCGAAACACATCGGCGCCATCGCGCGTTTGAAAATCGTCTCGCTCGAATCCAACAGCCTCGGCGCCGTGTGGGCCGACGCATCCGAGAGCACGATCAAGACGGCATGAGTGACGCCACGCACGTCCGGTGTGAGTTTCCCGACAACGGGCTCCTGCAGGGGCTCGTGGGACCTCAGAACAGCAATCTCCATCGCCTCGAGCAGCGCCTGAACGTGGTGCTGAACCATCGCGGCAATACGATCACCATCGAAGGCACGCCCGACCGCGCCCAAATGGCCGAGCGCACCTTGTATCGTCTCTACGATCAACTCGCGAAAGGACACGAACTGGAAACCGGCGATATCGACGGCGCCGTCCGCACCGCGGAACCCGACGGCGACCACGTCAGCGAACTTGCGATCCGCACGCGCAAGAAACAGATCGGCGCGCGCTCCATCGGGCAGGGGGCCTATCTCAAGGCGCTGAACGACCACGAGCTGGTGTTCGCGCTTGGCCCCGCCGGCACGGGCAAGACCTATATCGCGGTCGCAAAGGCCGTGTCCTTGAAGATGGCGGGCGTCATCGACCGCATCATCCTGTCGCGTCCCGCCGTCGAAGCCGGCGAACGTCTCGGCTTCCTGCCGGGCGATATGCGCGAGAAAGTCGATCCGTATCTTCGCCCGCTGTACGACGCGCTCTACGACATGCTGCCGGGCGATCAGGTGGCGAAGCTATTGGTGTCGGGCGAGATCGAAGTCGCGCCGCTGGCCTTCATGCGCGGGCGCACGCTCGCCAATTCGTTCATCATCCTGGACGAAGCGCAGAACACAACGCCCGTGCAAATGAAGATGGCGTTGACCCGCATCGGCGAGAACTCGCGCATGGTCGTCACCGGCGATCTCAGCCAGATCGATTTGCCGCGCGGCGTGAAGTCGGGCTTGGAAGACGCGCTTGAGACGCTCGATAGCGTGAAGGGCGTGGGCCTCGTGCGCTTCTCGGCGCGCGATGTCGTGCGCCATGACCTGGTCACGCGCATTGTCGAGGCCTACGACCGACGCGATGCGAAACGCAAAGAACGCGCGTCCGAGGAACGATCTGAATGAAAACCGCCGTGCATCCCGTCATCGACGTCCTCTCGCCCGCCGCCGGCTGGACCCGCAGTCTGCCGACCGCGGCCGCCGTTGTCCGGCGCGCCGCCAAAGCCGCCTGGGACGGCGGCGCCTCGGCGGCCCAAAAACGCAAGGCGAAAACGACCGAGCTTTCCGTGCTCCTGACGGGCGACGCGGCGATCCGCAAGCTCAACGCCCTTTACCGGGGCAAGGACAAGGCGACCAACGTTCTTTCATTCCCCGCGGGCGAAGATGGGCCCTCGGACGGGGGGCTCATACTAGGTGATGTGGTGGTGGCCTACGGCACCGTGGTCAAAGAGGCCAAGGAAGCCGGCAAGTCATTGAAAGATCATCTTTCTCATATGGTGGTGCATGGCGTTCTGCACCTTTTGGGCTATGATCACGAGATCGCGTCAGACGCCAAGACCATGGAACGCCTGGAAACCAAGATCCTCACCGGCCTAGGGATCCAAGATCCCTACCGCGACACCATCCCCGAGCCCGCCCCCAAGAAGACCTCGCGGGGAGCGCGCCGCCGGACATGAGCGAGCCCGCAAGGTCCCTTGCGCCGGATGCGGACGACCGGCCCGGTCTTTTCACAAAGCTCAAGCGTTGGCTCGCCCCCGAGATCGCAGAGGCCGAGGCCGTCCGCGACGTCATCGAAGAGTTGATCGAGGAGCGGATCGAAGACCGCCCCGACGGCGGACCGGCCATCGACCCCAACGAGCGCCTGCTGCTCGCCAACGTCCTGAAGTTGCGCGGCGTCACCGCCGCCGACATCATGGTGCCGCGCGCCGACATCATCGCCATTGAAGCCGTCACACCGGTCGCCGAAGCGCTGATTCTTGTCGTAAAAGAAGGCCACTCGCGTCTTCCCGTTTACCGCGAGACCCTCGACGACGTGGCGGGCCTCATTCACATCAAGGATCTCGCCATTTTCGCGGCGGATCAGATCGCCGGCGAAACCGGCGCGCGCGTCAGCTCGCACATGCTCACCGACCTGCTGCGCCCTGTCCTGTTCGTCTCCCCGGCGGTGCGTGTTCTCGATCTTCTGCTCGAGATGCGCCTCAAGCGTGCGCACATGGCCATGGTGGTGGACGAGTACGGCGGCATCGACGGCCTCGTCACCATTGAAGACGTGGTCGAACAGATCGTCGGCGAGATCGAGGACGAACATGACGCCGATCAGGCGCCGGAACTTCTCGCGCAAACCGACGGCTCGCTGATCGCCGATGGACGCGTCGCGCTCTCGGATTTCGAGGACCGCGTCGGAAAAGTTTTCAGCGAGGAAGAACGCGAGGCCTCGGACACGCTCGGCGGATTGGTCGCCAGCCTCGCGGGACGCATGCCGTCGCGCGGCGAACTCGTGAAACATCCCTCGGGCATCGAGTTCGAGATCACCGACAGCGACCCACGCCTGGTGCGGCGCCTGCGCGTGCGCAATCTGCCGCCGCCGAAGCCCGAAGAATAATGAAACCCGCGCTGGCCGACCGGCTTGCCGCGCTCAGCGGATGGAAGCGCTTTGCCGCCGCGTTATTCGCGGGCGCGCTGACAATCCTCGCGTTTCCGCCGCTTTCCATGATCCCCGCGCTGTGGATCGCGTTTCCGCTCCTGTTGTGGCTGCTCGATGGATGCCGCACCTGGAAGGGCGCCTTCTTCACCGGCTGGGCCTTCGGCGCGGGCTATTTCATCACCGGTCTGTACTGGATGGCGAACGCCTTCTACGTCGACGCCGATGCGTTCGGCGCGTTCGCGATCCCGGCGGTCGGCTCCCTCTCCGTCGCGATGGGTGTGTTCATCGGCATTGTCTGCGCACTCACCCATGCGATCCCGCCGGCGCATATCGATGAGATGTCCTATGACCGCGCGAGTATCGCGGCGCGGCGCGTCGTTCTGTTCGCCGCCGTCTGGACTCTGGTCGAATGGGTGCGCAGTTGGATCTTCACAGGACTGCCGTGGAATCCCGTCAGCCTGGTGTGGGCCGAGACCCACTCGCCCGCCGGCATCGCGGTGATGCAGGTCACCACGCTGATCGGAACCTACGGCCTTAGCTTCCTGACCGTCTTGCTGTTCGGCGCCTTCGCGCTGCTGGGCTACACGCCGACGCTCGCGAAAGCAAAGTTGCGCGCGCTCGCGCCGCTTGCGCTGATGCTCGTCATCGGCGGCGGCGGCGCGCTGCGTTTGGCGGCCGCGCCCGACGATGCGGTGCCCGGCGTGAAATTCCGCCTGGTGCAGGCGAACTTCTCCCAGGCCGACCGCAGCCGGCCGAGCTTGTGGGTGAAGATGCTGGAAGACCAGGTGCGCATGAGCACCGAGAACCGGCCCGCCGATATAACGCACGTTGTGTGGGGCGAGGCCGCGATCGCCTTCTTCCTCAACATCGACGAGCCGGCGCGGCGCGTGGCGGCCATGGCGGCGCCCTCGAACGGCATGCTGATCACGGGCGCCGACCGGGGCCTGCGCAATGAGGACGGCACCCAGACCGTCTACAACTCGCTCTATGTCGTGAAGCCCGACGCCGGCATCGCGGCGGTCTACGACAAGACCCACCTCGTGCCCTTCGGCGAATACACCCCGCTGCGCGGGATCGTGCCCTTCGACGAATTGACCGGCATGTCCGGCGGCTTCGCGGCTGGAAGCGGCCTGGCCACACTGTCCGTCCCCGGCCTGCCGCCCTTCAGCCCGCTCATCTGTTACGAGGTGATCTTCTCGGGCCAGGTCACCGCCGGCGGCGAGCCGCGGCCCCGATTCCTGCTCAACCTCACCAACGACGCCTGGTTCGGCATGAGCCTTGGCCCCCATCAGCACTTCGCCCAGGCAAGAATGCGCGCCGTCGAGGAGGGATTGCCCCTGGTCCGCACGGCCAATACGGGAATCTCAGCGGTGGTCGATGGTTATGGCCGGATCAAAGGCGAGCTTCCGCTCGGCGCGCGAGGCGTGCTCGATGCTTCTCTACCCATGCCTGTATCGGGCGCTACTGCCTTCGCGTTATTGGGAAATTTCATTCCGATTCTGCTCGCAACTTGCGGCGGTGCCTGCGCGTTGTTCTTCAGGCGCGGCGATACGCCGCTGCGTCTACGGCGCTCATTCGCAAGGGGCACCCGCGCTCATTAGGTTCAAGGCAAAGGCCGGAAATGGCGGCCAAGCTTGTGCCAAGAGTGGTGTTAGCCTACCATCCGCTCAACGGTCGGTAGATGACGCGCTATGTAAACGTTGAGTTGCGCAGTCAGTTTTACAACGGGCAGGTTCACATGGGTTTACCCCAAGAGCAGACTAAAGATGACACGACGCCGATGCGTTCGACGCGCGGGCGGATGCCTTCGGGCAAACCCAACCCGGTCGACGTCCACGTCGGCGCACGGGTGCGCTTGCGCCGTACGCTCCTGGGCATGAGCCAGGAAAAACTGGGCGAGGCCATCGGCCTGACCTTCCAGCAGGTGCAAAAGTACGAACGCGGCGCCAACCGTATCGGGGCGAGCCGCCTGTGGGACCTTTCGCGCGTGCTGGATTGCCCGATGTCCTTCTTCTTCGAGGAAATGGACGACGAAACCGCGTCGTCCAGCCCGCGCAACCTGTCCGGCGACAGCCGCGACCTGGAGCCGCGCGACAACGATCCGATGACCAAGCGTGAGACGCTCGAACTGGTCCGCGCCTACTACCGGATCAACGACTATCACGTCCGCCGCCGTATTTATGAGCTGGCGAAGTCGCTGGCCTCGACGGAAGAGCCGGTCGAGAGCTGAGCCTCGGATCCATTTTGAGCCGAACGCCGCCGCGGGGCCCCCGCGGCGGCGTTTTTCATTGGGGCCGCCCCTGAACGCCGACTCGCCCTTGAAAAGTCCGGGGCGTTCCGGTACCCCCCTTAAGCTTTTTTCAAGGGGGTCCGGCTATTCCCCCCTTTTTTCAAACCGAAGCCAACTCTCGCCAGGAGACGACCTTGTCTAAGACTGACTATGTG
>JADZAK010000161.1 GCA_020852595.1 Rhodospirillaceae bacterium | reverse complement strand
TTGGCGTATCAGAGATGCTCAAGAAAACGTCCGTTTCACAACGGAACGCCGCCTTCGCATCCCTTTCGCTTTCGTCTCTATCTACAATGTCAAAGAGCACTCGCCGGAACCGGCGAAAAACTTTTCCCATCCGAGAAACTTTCGTTTCAGCCCCTCGGCTTGGGAGGCCGGGTTCTAAGGGTTCACCGAACCCCCGTCAAGGAACTTTTTCAAAGTTTTTTTCCAAGACGTTTTTTCGAACCAGACCAACGGGTTAACCTTAAATTAAGGTCTCCCCACCGGGGTGCCCTCAGCAGAAGACGCCAAACGACGCCGTTTTGCCTTGGACGGCCTGAAAAATTGTTATTTTTCAGATGGTTGTTCGCGGCCCGGAGGCGTTGAACGGGGCGGGTTATAGGGGGGAACCGTTTCCCCCGTCAACCGCATTTTGCAATAATTTTACAAACTATTGAATTTAAACATAAATTTTTGGATTTTCGGCTGACCGGCGGGTCGACGAACAGGGGTCCGGATGCGAGACTCTGGCCGGAGAGCACCCCCTAAAGCCTTGTTTGCCCACGAATCCGGCCTTTTCGCTTTCGGGCCGCTTCTTCCGAATTTGGCGGTTTATCCGCGAAACTGGTGCAATGCACACATATGCCGCCAGGCGCAGATCCCTAGAATCGGGCGTTTACCCAGCCTCGGACGAAGCGGGGGCCGAACGCCGTCGCAAAGGGAGGCGCCGCGGCCTCTGCGCGCCATGCGGGAAGGCCTGAAGACTCCTTTCCATTCCGTTGATCTGTAAAAGAATTCAACGTTGACACCCTGAGTCGCGTCATTCAAAGTCCAAAGGCCGCGACAATAATATCACATGCAAGAATATTAGCGGCGGAGGGGAGCTAACGCCGGACCAAGGCAGGCCCCACTTCAGTTGTCTTGTTAGAACAGGGGTTTAGATGGGGGTCAGCCATCCCGGCGCTGCAGCGTACGCCTTCATGGGTGCGCTTATCGGTGCTGTCATCACGTACTTCAATCCTGTCGGACCGGCCTTCCTGGCGCTCGAAACGCGCTGGACCAGCGAAGCATTGGCCGCGATCGCCGAGGATTTTGTCCCACCCGCTCCGGCGCCCGAGCTTTGGCTCGAATCCCTGCCGGAAGTGCTGCGCACGGGCGTCGATATCGAAACGGTGCGCGTGCGCGCCGGCGATACGCTCCAAGATGCGCTGACGCGCACGGGCATCGATGCCTCCACCGCGTCCGACATCGCGAATGCGCTCTATTCCGTCTTCAATCCGAAGAAGCTGCGCGCCGGTCAGGAACTGGAACTCGCGTACAACGCCATTGTCGTCGACGGCGAAACGCCGCTGTTGAAGATGGATCTCGAAGTCACGCCGGGGTATCTCGTCTCTGTTGCGCGCAACGGCGACGGCACGTTTGCCGCCCGCGAAATCATTACGCCGACGCACCGCGAATTCGTGCGCGCCGAAGGCACCATCGATTCCAGCCTGTTCGAAGCCGCGCAGAATCAGGGCGTTCCGCAGGACGTCATGGCCGCGCTTGTGAAGCTGTTTTCCTACGACGTCGACTTCCAGCGCGACATCCAAAAGGGCGACACGTTCTCGGTGCTCTATGAACGCACCGTCACCGAAGACGGCCGCACCGTGAACAATCACGACATCGCTTATGCGGCGATGAATGTCGGCGGCCAGCCTTTGAAACTCTATGCATTCGAGCATCCGGACGGCGGCGTCGAATACTACAACGAGAAGGGCGAAGGCATCCGCAAGGCGCTCATGCGCACGCCGGTGAACGGCGCCCGCCTCACCTCCAGCTTCGGCCAGCGCAAACACCCGATTCTCGGCTACTCGCTGATGCACCGCGGCGTCGACTTCGGCGCCACCACCGGCACGCCCGTCATGGCCGCCGGCGACGGCGTGATCGAGAAAGCCGGCCCCAACGGCGCGTACGGCAACTACATCCGCGTGCGCCACAACGGCGATTTCTCGACCGCTTACGCCCACCTGTCGCGCTTCGGCGCGGGAGTCGCGGGCGGCAAGCGCGTGCGCCAGGGCCAGATCATCGGCTACGTCGGCGCGACCGGCCGCGTCACCGGTCCGCACCTGCATTTCGAGATTCTGCGCAATAACGCCCAGGTGAATCCGATCACCGTGAAGCTCCAGGGCGCTCAAAAACTCGATGGAAAGACGCTGGCCCAGTTCAAGACGACGCTGGCTCAGACCGACCGCAAATACGCCGCGACCAACTCCATCCAGCAGTACGCCGCCGCCCGCAAGGACGGCGACAAAGTCGCCTCGGCCGAGTAAATCCTAGCCTGTGGTTTTGATCTTCCGGCCGTCGATGACGATTCCGTCCTCGCCGGCCGAGATCCGCACCGTGGCGCCGTCGGCGATCTTGCCTTCCAGCACCGACATCGCGAGCGTGTTCTCCAGATAGCGCTGGATCACGCGCTTCAAGGGCCGCGCGCCGTAGATCGGATCGTAGCCGTGATCGGCGAGCCAGGCGCGCGCCTTTTCATCGAGATCAAGCGTGATATTGCGGTCCGACAGGCGCTTCGCGAGGCGCTCGATCTGGATATCCACGATTCGCGCCATCTGCGCCTTGAACAGGCGGTGGAACAGCAGAATTTCGTCGAGGCGGTTCAGGAATTCCGGCCGGAAAGCCGCGCGTACGCGCTCCATCACCTGCTCGCGCACCGCGCTCGAATCTTCGCCTTCGCTCTGATTCGCGAGGATGTCGGCGCCGAGATTCGAGGTGAGCACGATGAGCGTGTTCCGGAAATCCACCGTACGCCCCTGCCCGTCCGTCAGACGGCCGTCGTCGAGCACCTGTAGAAGCACGTTGAACACGTCCGGATGGGCTTTTTCGACTTCGTCGAACAGCACGACCTGATACGGACGGCGCCGGACCGCTTCAGTCAACGCGCCGCCTTCGTCATAGCCGACATAACCCGGCGGCGCGCCGATCAGACGCGACACCGAATGTTTCTCCATGAACTCGGACATGTCGATTCGCACCATCGCCTGCTCGTCGTCGAACAGGAACGACGCCAAAGCTTTCGTCAGTTCGGTTTTGCCGACACCGGTCGGCCCTAAGAACAGGAACGAACCCATCGGGCGATTCGGATCTTGCAGGCCCGCGCGCGCGCGCCGCACCGCGTTGGCGACCGCTTCGATCGCTTCTTTCTGTCCGACGACGCGTTTTCCAAGCTGATCTTCCATGTGAAGCAGCTTCTCGCGTTCGCCTTCCAGCATTTTATCCACAGGAATTCCGGTCCAACGCGACACGACCTGCGCGATGTGTTCCGGCAGAACTTCCTCGGTGACCATGCCGCCGGCGCTTTGCGCTTCCGCGGCCTTCAATTGCGATTCGAGCTGCGGGATCAACTGGTGCTGGAGACGTCCCGCGCGTTCGTATTCGTTGCGGCGTAAGGCCTGTTCAAGCTCCTGGCGCGCCTGCTCGAGTTCTTCCTTCACTTTGGTCGAACTTGCGAGCTTGGCTTTTTCCGCCTGCCAGCGCTGCGTGAGGTCCGCCGCCTTCGATTCGAGGTCGTCGAGTTCGTCCTCGAGCTTCACCAGGCGGTCGCGCGAGGCTTCGTCTGTCTCTTTTTTCAGCGCTTCGCGTTCAATTTTGAGCTGCACGATTCGCCGGTCGAGTTCATCGAGCTCTTCGGGCTTCGAATCGACCTGCATGCGCAGCCTGCTGGCCGCTTCGTCCATCAGGTCGATGGCCTTATCCGGCAGGAAACGGTCGGTGATGTAGCGATTCGAGAGAGTCGCGGCGGCGACAAGCGAGCTGTCGGCGATTCGCACACCGTGATGCAGCTCGTACTTCTCCTTGATGCCGCGCAGAATCGAAATCGAATCCTCTACCGTCGGTTCGCTGACGAACACCGGCTGGAACCGTCGCGCGAGCGCGGCGTCTTTTTCCACATGCTTGCGGTATTCGTTGAGGGTCGTCGCGCCCACGCAGTGAAGTTCGCCGCGCGCGAGGGCCGGTTTCAGCAGATTCGAAGCGTCCATCGCGCCTTCGGCTTTGCCCGCGCCGACCAACGTGTGCATTTCATCGATGAAAAGGATGATCTGGCCCGCCGCCGAGCTCACTTCGTTCAGGACGGCCTTCAGGCGCTCCTCGAATTCGCCGCGGAATTTCGCGCCGGCGATGAGCGAGCCCATATCGAGGGCGAGTAATTTTTTGTCTTTGAGGCTCTCCGGCACGTCGCCGTTGACGATTCGCAGCGCCAAGCCTTCGACGATGGCGGTTTTGCCGACGCCCGGCTCGCCGATGAGGACCGGATTGTTCTTCGTGCGGCGCGACAACACCTGCACCGTGCGCCGGATCTCTTCATCCCGGCCGATCACGGGGTCGAGCTTGCCGTCGCGCGCCGCGTCCGTGAGGTCGCGCGCGTATTTTTTCAGGGCGTCGTACTGATCCTCGGCGCTCGCACTATCGGCCTTGCGGCCCTTGCGCAGGTCGCCGATCGCTTTGACGAGGCCCGTCGGCGCCGCATTCGCATCTTTGAGAATCCGCCCCGCCGGCGCCTTGCTCAGCGCGAGGGCGAGCAGCAGGTATTCCGCGGTGACGTACGAGTCGCCCGCCTTCTCGGCGGCCTGTTCGGCCTGATCGAGGATTCGCGTCAGATCCTGCGCCATGTACATCTGCGCGCCGCGGCCTTCGACCTTCGGCAGTTTGCGGACTTCGGCTTCCGTTTCGCGCAGCGCACGCGCGGCATCGCCGCCGGCGCCCGTGATGAGCTGCGAGGCCAATCCCTCTTTGTCGTCGAGCAGCGCCTTCAGGAGATGCTCGGGCGTGATTTGCTGATGGTTTTCGCGAATCGCGATGGTTTGCGCGGCCTGCAGAAAGCCTTTGGCGCGATCGGTGAATTTCTCAAGATCCATAATGCGGTCCTTCCCGGGCCGGGCTTAAATCCGGCACACCGCTAATGTGGGACCTAGGGTCACCCGCGCAAGGGGGTGTCCCCGCAACTCTTCCATCGTTTGTCGGTACTTAAGTCGTAAAAAAACCGCCGGATTGTTCACCCGGCGGTTTTTTCTTACTCGCCCGCGGCGCCCGCGAAGGAGCGATCGCTCCGTCCGCGGCGGCGGCGGCCACCACGATCGCGGCCCCCACGTTCACGCGGCGGCTCGCCGCCTTCCGGTTGACCTTCGGCGTCCTGAGGCTCCCCGCCGCCTTCAAGCGGCGCATCGCCCAGGATCCCCGGCGGCAACGCGATTTCGGCGTCATGCGCCTGCTGGGGTTCCGGCTCCGGGGCCGGGGTGTGGTGCTGCTGTTGCGGGGGCTGCTGCGGCTGTTGGTGCTGCAGCTGCTGCTGGTGTTGCGGATAACCGCCGCCCGGACCGTGCTGCGGCTGCTGATCGTCATAGCCGTAACCGCCCTGACGATTGTCGTAATTCTGATGCTGGCCGCCCTGGCCTTCGAAACGGCGCTGGCCGTTGTTGTTCTGCTGCTCGAAACGGGCATTCAGCACGCGGTAATAATGGTCGGCATGCTGGAAGTAGTTCTCGGCCAGCACGCGGTCGCCCGCGGAAGAGGCGTCGCGCGCCAGGGCCAGGTACTTTTCCATCAGCTGCTGGGCATTGCCCCGCGGCCGGTTGTTACCGCCACCATCGAAGTTAGGATTGCGACCCGGGGGACGCGGCTTACCGCCACCGCCACCACCGCCGCCATTACGTCCGCGCTGACGACCCTTCATGTGATTCTGCTTATATTCATTCAATTGGTTAAAGACCCAGGAAAAGCCCCACTTGAGACGTCCGCCCTCAACGTTTGGCGCGGCGGAGAGCCACGACAGCACGGCTTTTTTTGGGGGTGGCACGCAGCGGCAAATCTGGCCGCCTTCTGCGAAATTCACAGCTTCAAACGCTGAAGCCTCGCCCCTCGGGGCCACGGTAATTTCGCTCTTCGGGATTAAATCTAGTGTCCCGGGCGGCGTTGTCCAAGCCTTTTTTGAGACTCTAGAGGGTTAGATTCCCACAAAAATCAGCCCGAACGGGCCGTCAGAACCCGGGTTTTGCCGGCCAGGTCCAAAACCCGCGATTCGAGCGCGAATCCCGCCCTTGTGAGCAGATTTTCCACAGCGTCCGCCTGCGTTGCGCCGATTTCGAGAAGGATCCGCCCCCCCTCCTTGAGCCGCGGTTTCGCCGCCGGAATCAGCGCCCGGTAGGCCTCCAA
>JADZAK010000160.1 GCA_020852595.1 Rhodospirillaceae bacterium | reverse complement strand
GGTTCAAGCGAGTGGGTTGTTATGAGCAAAGATAGGTATGGTTCCGCCGGCCGTGTCGTCGTTACCGGCGGCGCGGGGTACATTGGCAGTCATGCCGTCCTCGCTTTGCGCGACGCCGGATGGGATGTCGTCATCGTCGACGATCTTTCGACGGGGAGCCTGCATCTCGTTCCGAGGGGCGTTCCGCTGCGGATCGGCAACATCGGCAACAGCGCCTTCATGGCGACGGTCTTCGCCGAGACGCGCCCCGACGCGGTGGTTCACTTTGCCGGTTCCATCAGCGTGCCGGAATCCGTCGAGCGTCCGCTCAAATACTACAACAATAATTTTGCGGCGAGCTGCCGCCTGGTTGAAACCTGCCTGGCGGCCGGTATCGACAAATTGATCTTCTCCTCGACGGCCGCGGTCTACGGAATTCCGGAAGTTCAGCCGGTGACCGAAGACAGTCCCCTGCGCCCCATCAATCCGTATGGCCGCTCGAAACTGATGACCGAAGAAATGCTCAAGGACACGGCGGCGGCCAATCCCTTCCGCTATGTCGCCTTGCGCTATTTCAATGTCGCCGGCGCCGATCCGAAAGGCCGCGCGGGCCAGGTGGTCAAGAACTCGACCAATCTGATCAAGGTCGTGAGCGAACTTGCCGCCGGCCGGCGGCCGGGAATGACCGTGTACGGCGACGACTATGCGACGACGGACGGCACCTGTATCCGTGATTTTATTCATGTGAGCGATCTCGCGGAGGCTCATGTCGCGGCGCTGACCTACCTGATGAACGGCGGCGCCAGCGACGTCATGAACTGCGGGTACGGCGAAGGTTATTCCGTGAAAAGCGTGCTCCGCGAGGCGGGGCGCATCTCGGGTCACGCGCTGCCCTATACGATGGGCGCGCGCCGGGCCGGCGATCCGGCGCAGGTGATCTCGGACCCGTCAAGGATCCGCGAACGTCTGTCGTGGTCGCCGCGCTACGCAAACCTCGATCTCATCTTGCGCTCGGCCATCGCGTGGGAAAAGTCGCTGCCGGTCCTCGCCGGCCGCGAGGAGGATGCCGCCAACGTCGTGCCGCTCGCCCCGCATCTTGCGGCGATGTCGCGCGTGGCGCGTATTCACCCGACCCTGCAGTAAACTTGTCCTCCGGCTTAATGAAGCGCTTCGCCGGAGAACAGGCGCCCGTAAGCGGCGCACATTTGGGCTTCGTCGTAGTGCGCGGCGGCGCGCATCCGGTTCGCGGCGCCCAGACGGCTGCGAAGCGCATCGTCCCGTAAGAGCGCCATCATCATGCTGGCCAGGGCGACGTCGTAACGCGGCGCCACGAACGGGCGATTTTCCTCGGCCAGCATCGCGCGGATATCGCCCGCGTCGGTACTGGCGACCGCACGCCCCGCCGCCATCGCTTCGAGAACGCTGAGCGGCATCTGCTCCGTGTCCGAAGAAATCGCGAACACATCAAAGGTCCCGAGGATGCGCTCCGGAGCCGCGATAGAGCCCGTGAAAGTAATATGCGCCCCGAGGCTATGTTCGGCGGCAATCGCCTCCAGACGCGCACGCTCGGGCCCGTCGCCTACGATCACGAGATGGGCGGACATATGAGCGCGCACCAACGCAAAAGCCGCGATCAGCCGGTCGAGCGCTTTCTCCCGGCGTAACGTCGCGACGGTGCCGATGACGCCGCCCTTGCCGCGGAAGGCCGCGCTAAACGAGGGATCTGGAGCGCGCGCGAAACGTGCGGTGGGAATGCCGTTTGGGATGTAGCGGATGCGGTGAGGATCGAGACCCCACACATCCAAGGCGATCCGCTTCAGGGATTGCGACGGCACGACGATGGCGCTGCGCCCGTTCAGAACCAGCCGCCGGAACAGGACCCGGCGCAGGAGCTGCTTATGGGCCTCCTCGGGCCCGAAGCCGTCTTCGATATGAATATGACGCACGGGGCGGCGATAGGCGGCGGCGGCCCATTCGGTCGCGCCCCAATTGTAAGTGACCAGCACATCGGGCCGCACCTCGGCCAGAACGCGCCGCGCGCCGCGGATGTTGGCCAAAGTGTTGCCGCGCGGGAATCCGAGCGGCTGGACTTCCGTGGATGAGGCCGCATCCAAAAGCGCTGCCGCGTCGGTCCGGCCGTCCATCGCGCGTACGAGGTGATGGAAGCGCGCGCCGAAGCGATTGGCGAGTTGCACGAACCGGCGTTGGGGTCCTCCGACCGCAAAGGTCGAGAAGATATGCAGAAGGGTCGGCGCGGCGGCGGATGTCAAGGGGACATCGGCCGCCGAGATCGGGCCGGGCGCGAGGGATACCGCCTGGTTCATGCGAAGGCGCGACGGATGAACGCCGCCGGATCGTTCTCCGGAGTCCAGTTGAGATCGCGTTTGGCGATGCTGCAGTCGAACGGCGCCGGCAACCCGCGGGAGCGCAGATCGCGCAGGCTCGGTTTGGCGGCAGGGCGGCCGAGCACGCGCTTGATCGCCCACTTGCCCCAGTCTTCAAGGTGAAGCCGCCACACCGCTTGCGGATGATACCGTAGCGGCCGTCCGGTGGCGCGGGCGAGGGCTGCCATATAGGCGCGTGCGTTGAAGCGCACATCGCCCACGAGATTATAGGCGCGCCCAATAGCGGGGGGCGCCGAGACCGCCCTTACAATGGCGTCGGCGACATCGTCCACCAGCACGAGCGGCAGCGGGTTGTCGCCTTTGTTCCAACCTACGCAGTGCTGTTCGTTGTTGAATGTGCCGACGCCGCTGTGAAACAGTGACGTGCCGTGACCGACGACGACGCCCGGGCGCAGGATGCAAACCGGCAAACCGCGCTCCTTGTGCAGGGCGAGCAGCATGAGGTCCGCTTCGGCCTTGGCGCGGGCATAGTCGGCGCGCTCTTTGCTTTGGGGATCGGGCATCGTGTCGCATGTGATCTTCCGCCGCGGGTCGCCGATATAGAGGCCGGCGATCGAGCCCACATGAATGAGACGCGCGACACCCGCGGCAAGGCAGGCGTCGGCGACGATCTTCGCGCCGCCCACCATTGCGTTCCTGATGTCTTCCCAGGTCGCGCCGCCGCCGCCGTGGGCGAGGTTGATGACGGTCGCGGCGCCCGAGATGGCCTGCGTCACCGCCGCCGGGTCACGGATATCGCCGCGGATCAGCGAGACCTGCGGATGAGAGAAGATCTCCGCGAGGTTGCGGGTGTTGCGGGCGAAGGCGCGGACGCGAT
>JADZAK010000159.1 GCA_020852595.1 Rhodospirillaceae bacterium | reverse complement strand
CGTCGGCGCACACATAGAACCACGGCAGCCGGATGATGCCCGCCGCGAGGGACTCGAAGGCCTCGTTGTGGTTGCCGAAATTGGAGACGTAAGCCGAGACGCCGGCCGAGGCGACGATCCAGAACTGCATGGCGCGCACGGCACCCTGGGTGCGCCACTGCCTCGGCGCACGGCGCCGATGAGACCGGCTTGTCTACCGGCCTCGCAGGCCTCACAGGCCGGATCCTGTACCTGAATTTCAATCGCCGCGCCCTCCGGACCCCCACGAGCCTCGCCCTAATATGATGGAAATTATACGTATTTTTATAATATTGCGAATGATTATTAACATCATTGCGAATCGTTCTTAATTAGGCTTATGCTCCCCCATGCCGCGGATCCGGCGGCGGTTTTGTCTGGAGAGCCCATGTCCTTTTCGATCGCCTCGCGCCGCCTTTGCGCGCTGAACACCTCCGAGCTTTTCATCCTCTGTTCGATCCGCCTGATCACGCAGGCGCGCCGCGCCGGCGACGCCATCGAGCCTTTGTGCCGCGAAGGTTTCGACGCGGCGCATCTCACCATGGCCCACGCCCTGCATCTATCCGCGGCCCTGCACAGCATGGAGATGGCCTCCGGCCGGCCGCTCGACGTCCACAACATCCGCTGCATCGAAATCGGCCAGGACGAGGAACTCGTGCTCCAGATCCTCTTGCTGCTCCAGCACGAGAACGAGTTCGGCGCCCGGCGAGTCCTGTGGCGCCTTCTGCCGCCGGCGGCGGCCCGCGTCGTGCTCAGTCATCTGAACGAACTGGCGATCGGGATGGTCCGCGCGGGCCTTCACTTGCCGCAGATGCCTTACGCCCTGCAGCCTTGTCCGGCGGAGGCTCTGGCCGCGCGGCGGCTCGGCCTCACGCCGGAACGTGAACCGGCCGAGGGCATCTGGCTGAACTGACGGCCTGGAAATCCGGCGACCGCCATGGGATGGTGAGGAATCGACATCTCAGCGGGACGCGTGTCGACAAGTGCCAGGGGGTCGACCCGCCCGTTCAAGACGATGATCCGTTCATTTTTCCGGCCTGCCGCGGCTGGCCTTCTCACCTTACTTGCCACCGCCACGGGACTTGCCACGGGCGCGCAGGCGCAAAGCACAGCCGTTACCGCGCCGCCGCCGTCGCGGGACGCAGACTCGCCCCCGCCGACACCCTTTGTCCTCAGCGAACATTGGTTCATGGGCATCACGGGCCAGCTCGAAGGCCGTGCCCACAAGGACGCCGATCTCGACTCCGGGACGGAAGGCGACATCGCCAACATCAAGCCGGGCGTGAAACTGGCCCTCTTATACGAGCAGCCCGGAAGCTTCCGGTTCTTCACGGCCACCAAGGTCAACCGCGACCTCACTGTGAATGAGGGCGCGGTGCCCGAGCACCGCGAACTGCTGGCCGAACTCGACGAGTTCTATGTGCGCTGGATCCCGTTTCAGAACGGGATCGTATCCGTGGGCCGTTCACGCATGAACGATCCGCGCAACTGGCTGTTCGCGAGCTCGGACGACATGAACGACAACATCCAGCTCCAGTACCGCGACGACACCGACTTTTTTCAGCTCGTCGCCGCCGCGCGCGATCTGTTGCCGAGTAACCTTTTCGAGCCGTCGGACCAGCACCGCAGCCTGAACTATGCCGCGACCTTCGAACATAACTTCCCGAACGGCATGCGCGGCGGCGGGTTCCTTCTGCTGCAGAACCGCAAAACCGAAGGCGACAGCGTGGACCGCACTTATTTCGGCGCGCGGTCCCGCGGCACGGTCGCCGCGGGTCATATCGACTATTGGGCCGACACCGTCATGCTCCGCGGCACGGCGGGCACGACCCCGATGCGTTCCTACGCCTTCGACACCGGCGTCATCTACAAGTTCCTCGACGCGCGGCAGTTCCACGTCGTGGGCAGCTATGCCTATGGGTCGGGGGACGGCAATGCCGCGGACGGGGTCGACCGTCGCTTCCGCCAGACCGGCATCCAGGAGAACCGCTATCAATACGGCGGCGTGAGCCGCTTCAAGTATTACGGCGAATCCCTGAACCCGGAACTGAGCAATCTCGCCGTCGCCACGGTCGCCGTCGGCTTCAAACCGAACACGCTCGGCTCCATCGATCTTGTCGCACACCACTATGAACTGGCGCACGCCAATGGCGGACTGATCGCGGGACGTTTGAACCGTCAGCCCACCGGAGCATCGCGCAACGCCGGTAACGCGCTCGACCTGGTGGCGGGCTACCGGGACCGAACCGCCGTAGAGATGGAATTTTTCGGGGGATGGTTCATGCCGGGACCGGCCTTCGGCGCCCACCGGACCGACAGCATCTATGGGATGTTCAAGTTAAAGTACAACTTGAGGCCCTAACATCGACCCTGGCTCCGTTCTAGGATTGTGGGATTGCCACTCCCTGAGGGACCCATGACCCACTTTCTCGTTACCGAAGAAAAACCCGACGGCTACAAGCTCGAGGACATTCTCGACCTCGTGCGCAAGGACATGCTGACGCGCGCGCTCAAGATCGCCGACGACAAGCGGCCTGAAGCGCAGCATGTCATGCGCAATAACATGAAGATCCTGAGCCTCATCAGCGACGCCATTACGCTGGCCGAAGATTCCTCGCGGGTGCTCGATAGAGCGTTCGGAACCGCCGCCAAGGGCGGCCCGCCGCGGATCGGCAAGGCCTAGCAAGCACGTAAAAAGGGGAAAGCGCCATGTTCAAGACAGGATCCATTTTAGGCCTTGTTGCACTGGCGCTTCTCACGGCGCCGGCCGAGGCCGCGACCAAGGCCGTCAAATTCGGCAAGCTTGTCGACGGGTCGGGCCGCGTTCAGGAGAACGTGACCGTCATCGTCACCGACAACAAGATCACCGGCGTCTCGGCGGGTGCGCCGCCCGCCGGCGCCGAGGTGATCGATCTTTCGCGCTATACCGGCATCCCCGGCCTCATCGACGCGCATACGCATCTGACCTACGGACCCGATCCGCTGCTGCGCGGCGGCCGCTCCAACGCGGTCAACATGGTGCTGGGCCAGGACGCGTTGATGAAGACGCTGGAGTCCGGCGTCACCACGGTGCGCGATATGAACGCGTCCGAGTACATGGACATCTCCATGCGCGATCTCATCAACATGGGCCGTTGGACGGGCCCGCGCATGTACGTCGTCGGTTGCGGCCTGCGCGCGACGCGCAGCCGCTACAACCCGGCCGGCAGCGCGCTCGGCTGCGGCGAAGGCAACGGCGCGGATGAATTCGCCCGCGCCGCCCGCCAGCAGATCGCCGCCGGCGCCGACTGGATCAAGATCTTCGGCTCCACCGGCAGCGGTGAAGATGTCACCGGCTTCCAGACCGTCACCTATGACGAGATGAAAGCCGCGGTCGACGTGACCCACGCCATGGGCAGACGCATCGCGGTCCACAGCTACGGTCCGACCGGCGTGCATGACGCCGTGCGCGCGGGCGCGGACTCGGTCGAACACGGCGCCGACCTCGACGACGCCACGATCGCCGAGATGGCCAGGAAGAAGGTCTTCTTCGTGCCCACCATCGACCACAACCGGTATTACTTCGACAATGCCGAACGTTTCCGCTACCGGCCCGGCGCGAAGGACAACCTCACCAACTATATCGAGCGGAATCTGGAAACGACCCGCAAGGCTCTTAAAGCCGGGGTCCAGATCGTCATGGGCTCGGATGCGATCTACGACATGTTCGGCCAGAACACACGCGAGTTGGAGTGGTTCGTGAAAGCCGGCATGACGCCCGCGCAGGCCCTGGCCTCCGCGACGACGACCGCCGCGCGCATGATGAACATGGAGGGGCAGATCGGCAGCGTCGCGCCGGGCTACTTCGCCGACATCGTCGCCGTGGAGGGCGATCCGCTGAAGGACGTCGGCGTCATCATCAACAATGTGCGCTGGGTCATGAAGGACGGCGCCGTGGTCGTGGACAAGACGCGCAAGTAAAAGAAGCGGCGCGCGGACGCGAACTGCGCGCGCCCCCGATTTTCCGCAAGCCGCTTATTTCGCCGGAGCGTCCGGCGGATACTTGATGCCAAGCTGCTCCAAGTACGTCCCGTACTTGCCCGGGTCGTAATAGAACTTCTCCATCTGCGGACGCAGGAGCGTCATCAATTCCTTGTTGAGATGGATGGCGGGCTTGTCGCCGGCGACAAGCACCGGGGCATATTTTTCGTCCTTGGTCTGGACGTCCCTGAAGTAGGCCTTTGCGTTGGCGACGATTGACGGCGTGGTCGCGATATCGAGGATCGTGAGCGCCAGCGCCTGCGCGCCGACGAGCGCGCCCTTATGCGCGATCGGCGTCGTCATCGCCATGGCCGCCGTGACGTGGTGGCCCGTCGTGTTCGGCACGTTCGCCGGATAGCGCATGGTGATGGTCGGCACCGTCCACATGATATCGCCGATGTCATCGGAGCCGCCGCCGTTCGAGGGCCCGCGGCTTTCCGGGGTCGAGATCTTCTCGACCTCGGTTCTCAGCGGCTGCAATTTAAATCCGTTGGCTTCCTGCACCTGCCTGGCGAAGGCCTGATCTTCGGCCGTCCATTTCGGCATGCCGACGCGCACCATGTTCTGGTGCGCCGCTTCCGCCAGCGGGCGGTTACCCCAGTTCGGCGCGGCGTAGCCGAGCACCTGGCGGGTGACTGTCGTGCCCGTGGCCTTCGCGGCCGCTTCGGAGATCTCGTTGCCGAGATCGTAGAGTTCCTGGATCTGCTTGAACGTGCGTTCGCGGAAGTAATACCAGACGGCCGCCTCGCCCGGCACGACGTTGGGCTGATCGCCCCCGTTCGAGATGATGTAGTGCGAGCGCTGCGTCACGGGCAGATGCTCGCGGCGCATGTTCCAGGCGATGTTCATCAGTTCAACGCCGTCGAGCGCGCTGCGCCCCAGCCACGGCGCGCCGGCCGCGTGCGCGGTCTTGCCGTGGAAGCGGTATTCCACGGACACGAGGCCGGTGTTGCCGAGATCGCCCCACCCCACACTGAACTCCGACGAGACGTGGGTGAAGATCGAGGCGTCCACGTCCTTGAACAGGCCTTCCTTCACATAGAAGGCCTTGGTCGCGAGAAGTTCTTCCGCGACGCCCGGCCAGATCATCAGGCGGGCCTTGATGTTGTTCTTGATCATCACGTCGCGCGCGGCCAGGGCGGCGGCGACCACCAGCGGCATGCCGGAGTTATGACCTTCACCGTGACCCGGCGCGCCTTCCAGCATCGGCTTGATCTGCGGCGAGCCCGGAACTTGCGAGAGTCCCAGGAGACCGTCGATATCGCTGCCGAGCGCGATCAGCGGACCGCCGTCGCCCCAGGTCGCCGTGAAGGCGGTCGGGATGCCGGCAACGCCGCGCGTGACCTTGAAGCCTTCCTTCTCGAGGATGCCCGTGATGTAGGCCGACGTGCGGACTTCCTGGAAACCGGGCTCGGCGAAACTGAAGATGCTGTCGACCATTTCCTGGACGAGCTTCGCGCGCGATTCCACGCCTTCCGTCGCTTGCGCGCGCTGGCCCGAAGTCGTGGCGCGCGCCGCCGTCGGCGGCAGTGAAAGCGCGGCGCCCGCGAGCAGCGCCGTAAAAGCCGAACGTCCGAACTTGGTCATGAGCATCCCCCGATGTGAAAACCCCAGGGGCAAATGGTGGCATGAAAATCAGGCCCTTGCCCACCCGGCTCGACGGGTGGGGCCGCGTTCGTCCGCAGGCCGTCCGCATGCAGGTCCGCATGAGGACGCCGGCCGAAGCGCTTGAGCGGGCAAGGTTTTTACCTCGTCCGCATCAACCGCATGAACCGCAGGCGATTTTTTCGACCTCGCATTTTTCTGCTGGAAATTCAATCGCACCCAGTGTGATTGCGGCCGCATCAGGCAACCGGCCAAATACCCGGGTCCCCACGACTCGGGTCCCAAATCCCCGGGGCAATGCACAAAACCCGCGCGCGGGAGGCGGG
>JADZAK010000158.1 GCA_020852595.1 Rhodospirillaceae bacterium | reverse complement strand
GGTTCAATGACGGTCCCTTCCCTCACCCCGTCACACATCGCAATCAAAAATCGGGAGACTCACCTCATGGCGCAGAACCACGATCAGAATCAGAGTCAGCAGAATCAGGGTCAGCAGAATCAAGGCCAACAAAGCCAAGGTCAACAACACCAGCAGCGTCAGCAAAGCCAAAACCAGGACCAGCAGAAGCAGCAGGGTCAACAGAGCGGACGCCGGGATATCTCGGGCTACAGTGAAAGCAACGCGAACCAGATGAGCGGTTCGGACCGCCATCAGCAGGGTTCTCAGCAGAGCCAGGGCGGGCAGAACCAGGCCGGCCGCAAGAACCAGCAGCAGGGCGGCGCGAGCGACGATGACGAAGACAACGTCCGCGGGACAGGTCAGAACCGCTAACCACCTAAGATCAGGTAGGGGGCACGAAGGTTATGCCCCCTACCTTTTTTAGTGAGCACTTCCAATGCCTGCCTCCAGAGATAAATCGAGCGGTCAGCACGCTCCTCGCGGCAAGGCGAGCGAAGCTCTCGACGAGGCGCTTGAGGAGACATTTCCGGCGAGCGATCCCATCGCGCTCGCGCCCGTGCGCGGCGGCAAAAGCGACAAGCGTGTGGACGTCGTGACATCGGCCGACCCGACGGGGGGCGAGACGACCGACGATAAAACCTCGGCGAACATGAAGGCCTTTCACAAGGCGTTCGAACGGCGGCGGCGTTAGCCCGGAACGGCGGCCTCGAGGACGAAACCGCCGTTCAACATCCAGCAATACCAAAAAAGACGCCGCCGCACCGGAAACCGGAATACGTGAGCGGGTGACCGGCTCCTGAGATGTCGCAAGTCCCTTGCCAACTCATGGGAGGGCCTGTTTACAAGCCTTTGTGAAGAACGGATGGCGGGCGGCGTAAAGGAACCCGACAACCCTTTGGTGTCGTCTTCCCTGTCGTCTTCCCTCATGCGGCTTGAACGGGGCGGTTCCCCCTCCTACATTGGCCCTGTTCCCAGAAGAGAGCGCGCGCCTTGAATCAGATCTCCGAAGCCTCGGCCGTATCCATGACCCCCGCCGCGGCGGCGCGGGTCCAGGACCTGTTGCGGGAGGAAAAAAACCCCAACCTCATGCTCCGCCTGGCGATCTCGGGCGGCGGCTGTTCGGGTTTTTCCTATGCCTTCAGCCTGGACGGAGAGCGGACGGCCGACGACCGCGTGTTTGAATTTCACGGCGCCAAGCTCATCGTGGATGAAACCTCGCTCGATCTCCTGAACGGCTCGCAGATCGACTTCGTCGACGACCTGATGGCCAAGTCGTTCCGTGTCGTCAATCCGAACGCCGCCTCGACCTGCGGCTGCGGGACGTCCTTCTCGCTGTAGGCGGGTTACTTCGCCCCGGCTCCATCCCAGTTCTTACACAGCGCCGTCACGGCCGCGTAGTTCGACGGCGTGTCGATCCGCGCGTTCCGCGCGCCATGAAGCGCGTTGAACTCCTTTTGGAGCGCGGCGAGCTCGGCATTGACCGGTGCGAGCGCGGTTTGCGCGGCCGCCTTCTCGCTGCGTACCGGGAACGGCTTCGCCCGGGCGAGCACCGCTTCGATGCGCGCACGGGCGCGCGGCGCGAATTCGGCGAGTGACGTGCGGAAGATGGAAACGTGCTGGTTTTCGTGGTCCCGCACCGCCCGGTATTCGCAAGATCCCTCCGGAAATTCGGCGGGGACGTAAACGTCCATGCTGTCCCAGCCAAAATCGATTTTGACCGACGTGAGATGCACACAAAAACCGCTTCCCTGCGGCGCAAGCGCCACCTCGCCCGCGACACCGTAGAGCGTGTTCGCGAGGGTGAGCCCGACCGGCCGGCTGCCGCCGGCAATCTGCGCGCCCTGCGCGCGCGATAGATTGGCGATCCCACCGAGCGTGAGGCGATGACTGTAGGCGGTCGGCGCCGTGAGAGTTTTGAAGTCGAGCTTTATCGGTGTCTTCGCCGGCGGGCATGACGGCGCGGCGGCCGCGAACGCCGTCGATGCGAAAAGGCACACGACCAGCGCGCCAAACGGCGCCCGCTTGCTGCGCTTCAGCCCCCGTGCCAGCATAGCCCCGATCGTCACATCCATCCGCAATCGCCCAGGGTCCCCTTGAACGCCATTTCCACCCCTCAACGTACGATAAAGATCGCCACCTGGAATGTGAATTCCCTGAAGGCCCGCCTGCCGAATGTTCTGGTTTGGCTGAAAGAAGAGGCCCCGGATGTCGTCCTGATGCAGGAAATCAAATGTATCGACGACGCCTTCCCGCGCACGGAAATCGAGGACGCCGGTTACAATATCGTCAGTCACGGCCAGAAGACCTACAACGGCGTCGCCATCCTTTCGAAGTCGCCGATTGAAGACGTCAGCCGCGGCCTGCCCGGCGGCGAAGGCGATGAGCAAGCCCGCTACGTGGAAGGCACCGTTTTCGGCAAGATCCGCGTCGCGTCGATCTACCTCCCGAACGGCAATCCCATCGGCACCGAGAAGTTCACCTACAAGCTTGCGTGGATGGACCGGCTGAAGGCGCATATGGCCAAGACGGTGCTGGATGACGAGATCCGGGTGTACGGCGGCGACTACAACGTCATTCCGACGGACAGCGACGTCTACAGCGCCAAGGCCTTTGCCGAGGATGCGCTGCTGCAGCCCGAAAGCCGCGCGCGCTTCCGCTCGCTCCTGCATTTGGGACTGACGGACGCCTTCCGGGTCTACAACACCCTGCCCCATCAATATTCCTTCTGGGATTATCAGGGCGGCGCCTGGCCGAAGGATCACGGCCTGCTCATCGACTTCCTGCTGCTGTCTCCGAAAGCGGCGGATGTCCTCACCGCCAGCGGCATCGACAAGAAGCCGCGCGGCCGGGAAAAGGCCTCGGACCACACGCCCGTGTGGTGCGGCCTCAATATTTAGAAGCTAAGCCGGACGCTTCCAGAGTTTCGGATCGGTTTGCACCACGACACGCGGCGTCACGGCCGGCGCGGGCACAGGCGCGGGCGCGGGTGCGGTGTTCTCACCGCCAAGATAGGCGCGCGCGATCCGCTCGAAAGCGGCGAAGGCTTCGGCATCGGCGAAGGCGCGCCCCGGAACGACGTGCGCGAGATAAGGCGACACCCAGAACGAGAGATAGTCGCCGCGCCGCGTGATGCGGTGGACGCCCGACCAGCGCGTCAGGGAGTCCGTCAGCGGCGTCGTATCGCGGAAACCTTCCGGCAGGATCTGGATATCATGAGGGCCGACCACGCCGCTCGTGTCCCTGACGATCACCACCGCGTTCAGCACGTTGACGATCAGGAACAACAAGAAAAAGGCAACGGCGAACAGCGCGCCGCCGGCGATGTAGATGAACCAGGCGCGTTGATCGGCCGGCATGCCCAGGTCTGAAATAAGGTACGCGCTGTACGCAAACGCGATCACCACGCACATCGCATAGCGCGCGCGATTGGAGACATAGTTGCGCAAGTTCACGGCAACGATGTCGGAAACCTTCAGGTCCGTCGCGATCTTCATTCCACCCGCCTTCGTTCGCCTGTCTGGGCGCGATCAGTGACGGGTGACAGTACCACGCCGGAAGGTGGCCGGAATGGAGGGAATTGCCTGGCCGGCAAATCTCCGCCCCTTAAATATCCGCGTAGACATGGGTTTCAGCTTGCGCGCCCGGATGCGTCACGGCCCCGTCGCAGGCATCCCCCACAAGCTGGGCATACTTCCACAGCACGCCCGACCGGTATTCGTTCTTGCGCGGTTTCCAGGCGGCGCGGCGGCGCTCGAGTTCCTCCTTGGAGACTTCGAGATCGAGGGTCCCCTTGGCGGCGTCGATGGCGATGAGATCGCCGTCCTTCACCAGCGCGATCGGGCCGCCCACGGCGGCTTCCGGACCGACGTGACCGATGCACAGGCCGCGCGTGGCGCCCGAGAAACGTCCGTCGGTGATGAGCGCGACCTTGTGGCCCATGCCCTGCCCCGCGAGCGCCGCGGTGGTGGCGAGGGTTTCACGCATGCCGGGCCCGCCGCGCGGACCTTCGTAACGGATGACGATGACATCGCCCTCTTTGTACTGGCGCTTCTGAACCGCGGCGAAGGCGGCGTCTTCGCTGTCGAAACACAGCGCGGGGCCGCGGAACTGGAGATGGTCCATGTGCGCGATCTTCACGATCGAACCCTGCGGCGCAAGCGAGCCTTTGAGGCCGGTCACGCCGCCGCGCGGCGACATGGCGCGCGAGGTCGGATAGACGACGTCCTGATCCGCCGGGAACACGACGTTCTTCATGTTCTCCTCAAGCGTTTTGCCGGTGACCGTCATGCAGTCGCCGTGCAGATAGCCGCCGTCGAGCAGCGCCTTGATGAGCACCGGGATGCCGCCCACGCGATAGAGATCGGCGGCGACATATTTCCCGGCCGGCTTCATGTCGGCGATGTACGGGGTTTCGTCGAAGATCTTGCACACATCGTCGAGCGAGAACTTGATGCCGCATTCATGGGCCATGGCGGGCAGATGCAGGCCGGCGTTGGTCGAACCGCCGGACGCCGCGACCACGCGGGCCGCGTTTTCAAAGGCTTTGCGCGTGCAGATGTCGCGCGGACGCAGGCCCGTCCTCAGCAGGTTCATGACCGCGGCGCCGGCTTCGCGCGCGTAGCGATCGCGCGCTTCGCGGATCGTGGCCGGAATGCTCGCGGAAACGGGGATCGCGAGGCCGATCGCTTCGCTGACGGTGGCCATGGTGTTGGCCGTGAACTGGCCGCCGCAGGCGCCGGCCGACGGACAGGCCACGCATTCGAGCTCGTGCAGGTCCTTGTCCGACATGGCGCCGGCCGCGTGTTGACCGACGGCTTCGAACACGTCGGCGATGGTCACGTCCTTGCCCTTGAAGTGGCCCGGCATGATGGCGCCGCCGTAAAGGAACACACTCGGGATGTTGAGGCGCAGCATGGCCATCATCATGCCCGGCAGCGACTTGTCGCAGCCCGCGAGGCCGACCATCGCGTCGTAGGAGTGGCCGCGCACGGTGAGTTCGACGGAATCGGTGATCCAGTCACGCGACGCCAGCGAGAACTTCATGCCCTCATGACCCATCGCGATGCCGTCGGTGACGGTGATGGTCGTGAATTCGCGCGGCGTGCCGCCGCCCGCCTTCACACCCTGCTTCACGAACTGCGCCTGGCGCGTCAGGTCGATGTTGCAGGGCGCGGCTTCGTTCCAGCATGTGGCCACGGCCACGAGCGGCGCGTGGATCTCCTCCTCCGTCAGGCCCATGGCGTGATACATCGCCCGGTGCGGCGCGCGCGCGGGACCTTCGGTCGTGTGGCGGCTGGGAAGCCTTGATTTATCGAACTGAGCCGGCCGTTTCGCGTCGTCAGGCATCGGTGAATCCTTCTTAATTCGAAAATCGTATAGGATTTAGGCTAGTCGGTTGTGAACCCCTCCGGGAGTCATTTCTGCACCCGGCGTAAGAAGATTACGTGCTAATGCGCGCCAGGGCGTCCTTGAGACGCACGCGGGCCGCTTCAGCGGTCGCGATGCGCTCACGGTTTTCCTCGACCACCTCGAGCGGCGCCTTGGACACAAAGGCTTCGTTCGCCAGCTTCTTCCGGGTGCCGGCGATGTCGCCCTCGAGCTTGGCGATCTCCTTCTTGAGGCGCTCGCGCTCCTTGGCGAAATCGATGACGCCTTCGAGCGGGAGAAGCACCGTCGCCTCGCCCACCACGACCTGGGCCGAACCCGCCGGGACCTGATCGGACACAGAGATCGAGGACAGGCGCGCGTTGGCGCAGACGAGCGCGTTGTGCGTGGCCAGGCGCGCCCGGGTGTCGGCGTTGCCGTCCTTCACCAGCGCGGGGATTTGCGAGCCCGCCGGCACGTTCATTTCGGCGCGCACCGAGCGGATCGCGGTGATGAGGTTCACCACCCAATCGATTTCCGCCAAGGCTTCCGGCGCCGCAAGGCCGTCGTACCGCGGCCACTGCGTGGTCATGAGGCTGGAGGCGCGCGTGAGGCCCGCGGCTTCGGCGAGCTTTTCCCACAGCGTCTCGGTGACGTAGGGGATCAGCGGATGGCCGATGATCAGGATCTGGTCGAGCACCCAAGCCGAAGTGGCGCGGGTTTCGGCTTTCGCCTTCTCATCCGTGCCCTGGAAAACGGGCTTCGCGAATTCCAGGAACCAATCGCAGAACGTGCCCCATGTGAACTGATAAAACCCGTTCGCCGCTTCATTGAAGCGGTAGTTGGTGATGGCGTCCGACACGTCGCGCGCGGCTTCGGCGACCTTCGCCACGATCCACTTGTTGAGGGTCGTGCTCACGCCCTTTGGATCGAAGCCGGGCACGATCACGCATTCGTTCATCTGGCAGAAGCGCGCGGCGTTCCAGATCTTGGTGACGAAGTTGCGGTAGCCGGCGATGCGGCCTTCGGCGAGCTTGATGTCGCGGCCCTGCGCGGCCATGGCGGCCAGCGTGAAGCGCACGGCATCGGTGCCGTAGCTGTTGCAGAGGTCCAGGGGGTCCATGACATTGCCCTTGGACTTGGACATCTTCTGGCCCTTCTCGTCGCGGACCAGGGCGTGGATGTACACGTCGCGGAACGGCACATCGCCCATGAAGTGATGACCCATCATCATCATGCGCGCGACCCAGAAGAAGATGATGTCGAAGCCGGTGACGAGCACGTCGCCCGGATAATATTTCGCGAGCTCGGGCGTCTTGTCCGGCCAGCCGAGGGTCGAGAACGGCCACAGCGCCGAGGAGAACCATGTGTCGAGCACGTCGCCGTCGCGCACCAGGGTCACTTCTTTTCCGAAGTGCTTTTTGGCCAGTTCATGGGCTTCTTTTTCGTCATACGCGACGAAGGGATGGCCGTCGGGCGCGTACCACGCCGGGATCTGGTGGCCCCACCACAGCTGGCGCGAAATGCACCACGGCTGGATGTTGCGCATCCATTCGAAGAAGGTGTTTTCCCAGGTCTTGGGCACGAAACGCGTCCGGCCCTCTTCCACCGCCTTGATGCAAGGCCGCGCGAGCACTTCAGCGTTGCAATACCATTGGTCGGTCAGCCACGGCTCGATCACGACGCCGGATCTGTCGCCATACGGAATCTGCATGGCGTTGTCCTCGACCTTCTCGAACAACTCGAGAAGCTCCATGTCCGCGACCACCATGTCGCGCACCTTGAAACGGTCGAGGCCGCGATACTTCTCCGGCGCTTCTTCGTTCAGTTTCGCGTCACGGTCGAAGATGTTGATCATCGCCAGCTTGTGGCGCTTGCCCACCGCGAAATCGTTGAAGTCATGGCCCGGGGTGATCTTCACCGCGCCGGTGCCCTTCTCGGGGTCGGCGTATTCGTCGGCGACGATGGGGAGGCGGCGCTGCGTGAGCGGCTGGATACAGTTCTTGCCGACGAGATCCTTGTAGCGCGCGTCGTCCGGATGCACGGCGACGCCCGTATCGCCGAGCATGGTTTCCGGGCGCGTCGTGCCCACGGTGATGAACGTACCGCTCGCGCCTTCCACCGGGTACTTGAAGTACCACATCTTGCCCTTGATCTCCCTATTCTCGACTTCAAGGTCGGAGATCGCGGTGTGCAGCTTCGGGTCCCAGTTCACGAGACGCTTGTCGCGGTAGATGAGCCCCTCGCGGTGGAGTTCGACGAACACTTTCGTCACGGCCTTCGAGAGGCCGTCGTCCATGGTGAAACGTTCACGGCGCCAATCGGGCGACGCGCCCAGACGGCGAAGCTGATGGGTGATGATCCCGCCGGATTGTTCTTTCCACGACCACACGCGCTTGACGAACTCCTCGCGTCCGAGATCGCGGCGGTTCGCGCCCGACTGTTCAAGCTGACGCTCGACCACCATCTGTGTCGCGATGCCGGCATGGTCGGTGCCCGGCTGCCACAGCGCGTCGCGCCCCGCCATGCGGTTGTAGCGGATGAGAATGTCTTGGAGCGTGAAGGTCAGCGCGTGACCGATGTGCAGGCTGCCGGTGACGTTCGGCGGCGGCATCATGATGGTATAGGGGCGCTCAGCCGACGTGGGCTCCGCGCCAAAATCGCCGGACTTTTCCCAGCGGGCGTAAAGCGCTTCTTCGACGTCTTGGGGATTGTAGGTTTTATCGAGCATCGGCCTTGCCTTGGTAAACGGAAGGCAAGGGTTTACCCGCCCAGGCAGACGGGTGCAACGCCAACAAAAGTCAGGAAATTGCGCGGGTTACGAGCGTTCTGAACGGGTGGCGATGCGCTCGATTTCCTGTTTCACGATGCGCTCGACGATATAAGGCAGGTTGGTGTCGAGCCAATGCTTCAGGATCGGCGTGCAGATTTCGCGCACGAGCTCTTCCAGCGTGAGGCCATGGTTGCCGAGGGACACCGCGCGTTCGCGGGCAACGGCATGGGCCAGCTGTGAAATGGACGCGCCCGACGCGGCCGCAACCGCATGCGACACAAGCCCCTCGCCGTAATCGTACGGCTGATGGTACTGCGGCGCCGGCTCCGGCTCGGCGTAATGATGTTGCATCTCCTCGACCATCATTGAGTCGGTGAGCTGCAACGGCATATCCGGCTCGGGCTCCGGATTGTAAATCGGCTCTTCTTCCGGCGGCGCATCGAAGATCGACGCGATCGGCTCTTCCTCGATGGCCGGCTCCGGCATCAGCACCAGCGGCTCGGGCTCCGGTTCAACAACCGGCGGCGGCGGGGGTGGAGGCGGCGGAGGCGGTGGTGGTGGTGGCGGCGGAGGGGGCGGTGGTGGTGGCGGAGGCTCAGCCTTCGCCGGCTCGGGCTTTGCAGCCTCGCCGTCGTCTTCGGACAGAATCTTTCTGATGGAGGCGAGAATGTCCTCCATCGAGGGTTCTTGTTGGCCTTCGGCAGTCATGAGTCCAAACGCTCCCCACCGGTTTTTCCCGGCTATTCCGAGGAAGCCTAAGTGAATTGGTTAAAGAATTCTATAACACGGCCAAAGATTTAGGGGCAGCCAAAATTAGCGGCCGCCGTTCATAAAGGTAAATTTCGCCGAATAGCTGAAGGGAGACCGCCGCGCCCGGCGGATGACCCTGCTCACGTCATCCGCCGGGCGCGCGTTTATTTTTCGTGGCGCTTGTCGGCGCCGGCATCGGCATCGCTGCCGATGAACTGGTATTCGACGTCGTCGAAGTGCGCGACGGGATCATAGATCTGAACGGCCAGCGCCAAATCGCCGCCCGTCAAAATCCCGACCGAAGCGAGGATCTGATGCGCCGCCACGAGTTGATCGCGCTGGGCGCGGATCAGACTGACCTGCGCCGCGAGATAAGCCTGTTCGGCATTCAGAACGTCGAGCACGGTGCGCGAGCCGACTTCAGCTTCGCGGCGCGTGCCTTCAAGGGCGATTTCGTTGGCGGTGATGGCCGACTGGTAGCTGGCGATCGTCGCCGTCGCGGACTGGAAGTTTTCCCACGCCGAGGTCGCCGTATTGCGGGCATCGAGGCGCGCCTGATCCGCCAGCAGATGTTGCTGGCCCGAGGTGTGTTTCGCCTGACGCAGACGCGCATATTCAGCGCCCTGCTGATAGAGCGGCACGATCACTTGGGCCGCGGCAATGGCGCTTTCGTTGCGCGATTTGTCGGCCAGCGTGTTCCAGCCGCGCTGATAGGTCGCGCTGAGGTTCACGGTGGGCAGAAGCTCGCCCTGCACGACGGTGACGCTGTCTTCCGCGGCTTTCGCGGTGTAGTCCGCCGCGAGGAAGGCCGGGTTCTGCGCCATGGCGGCGTTGATCGCCGCTTCAAGGGTGGCGGGCAGATTGGCCGGCATTTCCGGCTGCACGAGGCCTTCAGGCACTTTGCCCACGACGTTCAAATAGGCGGAGCGGGCGAGCTGGAGCGCGCTCTCGGCCTGCACCAGCGAGGCGCGTGAAGCGGCCAGGCTGGCCTCGGACTGCGCGACGTCGGTACGGGTGATTTCGCCGACGCGGAAACGGTCGTTGGTGGCGTCGAGCTGGCGGGTCAGCACCTGAACGTTGTTGCGCTGAACGTCGACGACCTTCTGATACTGAAGGACATCCAGATAAGCCGTGGCGACCTGGAGCAGCACCTGCGCTTCCGTCGCTTCAAGACGGGCGCGCTGCGCCATCACCTGGTTGCGCGCCTGCGAGGTGCCCGCGACGGTCCGGAAACCGCGGAACAAAGGCTGCGTCACTTGCGCGTTCAAGGTCTGCTGCGTGCGCAGCGTCGTGCCGGACGTATTCACGGCCCCGCCGCCCGTTCCCGAGCTGATGATTTCGCTTTCATTGCGGTTGCGCTGGGCGTTGCCGGTCACCTGCAAGCTCGGGCGCCAGCCCGAGAGCGCGATGGGCACGCTTTCGTCCACGGCGCGCAATTGGGCGCGGGCCGCGCGAAGGTTAGGATTGCCCTCATATGCGAGGGCCATGGCTTCGCGTAAAGTTTCGGCGTGGGTCGGCTGCACCAGCAGCAGGACAGCGGCGCCGCCGAGAAGCAGGCGTTTCAAGGTCTTAGTCATATGGCTTTGCCCCGATTAAAATATATTGCCAGCCATCGCGTCGTTCCCACACGCGTCGACCTCTATCCGAAGAAAGTCGGGAATGCCACCGCTTTTCAGTAAGTCAGGGCAACATCACGGAGACGTAACCCGCCCATTAAAATAGCAAGCTATGTGATATTAATTTTAATATTCGCGCTTAGAACACAAACTTCGGCTGGGGCGCGAACTCAGGCAGGAACGGCGTGATCAGATCGAAGTCCGCGCGGCTGCCAAAGGCATCGCCGATGCGGCTGACAAGGGTCGCGCGGCCCACGGGGCCGGAACGCACGACACCGACCAGGCGTCCGCCGTCGGCAAGCTGACTCTTCAGGGCCGCCGGAATTTCACTGACCGCGCCGTCGATCAAAATCACATCGAAAGGCGCTTTCGCCGCGACGCCCGAGGCAAGATCGCCCCTCACCACCGTGACGTTCGGGATGACGAGTTCGGTCATGATCTTGCTGGCCTTGTCGGCGAGCGCGGTCTCGTTTTCGAGCACCACCACCGACTGCGCGATGCGCGCGAGCACGGCGGCGCTGTAACCGGTGCCGGCGCCGACAACAAGCGCCTTGTCCGAGGGCTGAATATCGGCGAGCTGCAACAAACGCGCGAGCGCCATGGGTTCCATGATGAAGCGTCCGCTGCCGACCGGCTGATCTTCATCGAGATAAGCCACCGCGCGGCGCTCGGCCGGGACGAAATATTCCCGTGGCACCTGCTCCATCGCTCCGCTGACCAGAGAGTCCGTAACCTTGTTGGTCCGGATCTGGCTGGCCACCATTTTGCGGCGTGCGGCGGCGAAATCCATCGAAAGCCCCCAATAGTAAAAGGAATTATGGAAGCAGCTTATACGCGCCCCGCCCAAAATTCACAACGCCGGCCAAGGGCTTGGCCACATGTAAAAAAACCTACTCGGACGCTTGACCCCGACTAAGGTGGCCATCTATAAGGCGCTTCCTTCGCTGGACCGGCCCTTCGGGGACGGCCTGGTAAAGGGTGGCGGCATGGGGACCGTTTTTCAGTTCCCATGGGCCGAGAACGGCCGAGTGGCAGAGTGGCCATGCAGGGGACTGCAAATCCCCGTACGTCGGTTCGATTCCGGCCTCGGCCTCCACAGATGCATGTGTTCCGGCGTAGCTCAATGGTAGAGCACGCGGCTGTTAACCGCGGGGTTACAGGTTCGAGCCCTGTCGCCGGAGCCATCCTTTCCCATCGCCAGGGCGCGATATGACGCGCCGGCGTCCGGTTATCGGGCACTATCCCAATTTTCCATCTTCAACGGATCGGAAACACGCGAGAACGCCTTGTCCTTTGTGACCAGCACGGCGCTTACGGCGACCGCATGGGCGGCGATCATCATATCGAGCGGCGCAAGGGACACGCCTTTGGTTTCGCATGATGCGCGGAAATCCGCGTAGGCTCGCGTGACATCGCGATCCCAAGCCAACACATCGACGCGCAGAAGGAACTGCCTGACGCGCTCGGTCAGCATGGCGGGGTAGTTTCGCTTGGCGAGGCCGTAGAGCAATTCACCTTCCGTCACGGCCGATATGGCGATCTCCTCCATAGGAAGGGAAGCCAGCCGCCGGCCTATTTCCGGCCGGTCTCCGCGGATGACATGGCTCGCGATATTGGTGTCGAGCAGATAGCCGCTCATTCTTTCCAGCCCCCGAAAGGATCGCGATCCTGAGACGGCTGGTCGCGGTCGGCCGGTCCCATGAAGTCGTCGGGCGCGTCGCCCTTGCTGTAAAGCTCGAACAGGCCGTCCCATGAATCGGGTTTGCTGGAAAGGATCACATCGCCGGTTTTCGGGTCACGGCGCACAAAAACCTCACGCCCCTCGAAGCGGAACTCCATCGGAAGCCTTACGGCCTGGCTGCGACCGGTGGTAAAGAGTTTGGCGTTTTTTCAGAACACACTCTCGATATCGGTTTTTGAAAAGTCGTCACCGACATACAGCAAACGGCAGCCATGCTCCTTGGCCACGTCGTAAGCAAAACAATCGCCGAAATTGAGCCCAGCGGGGCTCACACCCCTGCCCCATTTTTCATAGGCCTGCGCGACACGCCGCGCTGCGGCGAGCGTCACTGTCACAACGTCGCACCCAAGCCCATCGATAAGGTTTTCCAGTTCTTCGCCGACATTCCGGCGCCGTGCGACAATAAGAGCTTCCGCCACCGTACCGGCGGAAATCAGAATATTGTCTTCCGCTTCAAACGCGGCGATGCATGCATCTGCTTGCGGTTCATTGAGTATGACCGCCATCAACGCGGACGTGTCGACGGCGATCATTTCGGCAGGCCGTCCTCATCATAAAGAAAATCCTGACTACGAGCAGCGCTGGGCCCTGCTTTGGCCTTCATGCCCCCCGCCACGCGGGCAGCTTCGAGCAGCATCCTTCGGGCTTGCCGGTCCACGACTTTTTTAACAGGGGCGAGACACACGGCCGCCTGACCATGCCGGGTCAGAATGATCTCCTCGCCGGCTTCCGCACGACGCACAAGCTCAGTCAGTTGTGCTTTGGCCTCGGTGACGGAAATTCTCATAGCCGATTCATATAAATTGGACCTTTAAATAGTCCAAATTATTACCACGCCCCTGGGCCGAAAACAAGAAGGGGCGAGCCGCAGCTCGGGTTCAGCGTTTAGCGGTCTGGTGCGTGAGGATTAAGGGACGCTGTGTTCATTTCGGAGATTATACGCGCTTTCCGTTGCATCACCGGACTAGGTCGCCGCAAATGAGGAACGGTTCGACTTACAACCGGGTGAAGATGGGAGCCCCTTGAGAATCATGCTTTCGCGTCTCGACATCCACGATCTTGCTCCCCTCGGCGACGGCATCCACCGCGCCGGGCGCGAGCGTATCTACGTAGAGCGCACACTGCCGGGCGACGTGGTCGAGGCGCAGATTCAAAAACCGTCCGGCGGAATCGTTCGCGCGAACGCCGTGCGCATCATCGAATCCTCGCCGCACCGCGTGAAAGCCCCCTGCCCGCATTACGACGTCTGCGGCGGCTGCACGCTTCAGCACGCGAGCGAAGAATTCTACCGCGCGTGGAAAGTCGAGAGCGTGCGCACGGCATTGAGCCGGCAGAATCTCGAGCCGGCGATATGGCGCGATCCTATTTTTCTTCCTGAAGGAAAACGCCGCCGCGCGACCTTCGCCGCTTTCAAAAAGAAGAACGTCGTCACGCTCGGTTATTTCCGCCGCCGTTCGCATAACGTGACGGACATCTCCGCCTGCCTGATCGCCGATCCGGCGGTCATGGAGATGCGCAAAAAACTGGCGGGCGCGCTGACGCCGATTCTCAGCGACGGCAAACCCGCCGATATTTTCATTCAGATGGTGGGGACCCAATTCGACCTCGCCATCACCGGCGCGGTCGGAAGGAAAGACCGCCCCGACCTCACGGTCTACGAAGCCGCCGCGGAGCTTGCGCACACACTGGGCATCGCGCGCGTTTCCTGGCGCTCCAAGGACTACAACGAAGCGGAAGTCCTCGTGGAGGTTCAGCCCTTCATCGCGCGCTTCGGCATCCTCGACGTCCCGCTTCCGCCGCTCGCGTTTCTTCAGCCGACGAAGGCGGGCGAGGACGCGCTCACCGCCGCCGTGATGGCGGCGCTGCCCGAACGCGGCACTTTCGCCGATCTCTTCTCAGGTTGCGGCACCTTCAGCGGCGCAATGCTCGCGCGCGGTCCGGTGGACGCCTTCGACAGCGTCGATCCCGCCGTGCGCGCCCTCGACAAGGCAAAAGGCCCGCATCCCTTGCGTGCGGAGAGGCGCGATCTCGGACGCCAGCCGCTGGATGCCGATGAAACCAAGCGCTTCGATGCGATCGTTTTCGATCCGCCGCGCGCCGGCGCGGAAGAACAAGCCAAAGCGCTTGCGGCAAGCGCGGTCCCTCGCCTTGTCGGCGTGTCCTGCAATCCGGTGACCTTCGCGCGCGACGCCCGTCTGCTCGTCGAGGGCGGCTACAAACTCGACAGCGTACAAGTCGTCGACCAGTTCACCTGGTCGCACCATGTGGAACTCGTCGCCGCGTTCTCGCGCTAACCATTCAGCGCCTTGGGGCCGCTGACGAAGGGGTTATCCTTCACAAAAAATCGCAGGAGCGGTTCGGCGTTCTTGGTGATGCCGATGCGTTTGCTCGCGCCGATCTTGCCGACCTTGTGAACGTCCTTGGCGAGCCACAGCTCACCCTTGCGGCACAGATCGAGCCCCTGCAACGAAAGGTCGATGGCGAAGGCCTGCGCGAGGCGGCCGGGCCCGCGCGTGAGATCGCGCAGCTTCGCGATGCCCCGATTCTTTTCCATGAGTTCGATGCCGCTTACAGGATCCAGCGCGCGAATCAAAACACCGGTGCCGACACCCTCTTTCCCGGCGCTGACGTTGAGCATCATCGACACGCCGTAAGCGATATAGACATACGCGTGGCCCTTCTCGAGGAACAGCGAACGGTTGCGCGGCGTCATGCCGCGGAACGAGTGTGCCGCTTCGTCGTCGTGCAAATAGGCTTCGGTTTCGACGATGCGGCCGATCATCAGCCCCGCGCCCGTATGCCGGACGACGAGTTTGCCGAGAAGCCATTTCGCTTGCGTGATGGTGTTGGCCGGGAATTCATCCCGGTGAATCAGCGTTGGTAATTTCACGGAGAAGACTTACCGGAACCGGGCCGCTGGAGCGTGCGGCGCTTTTTTATTCGGGCCTGTTCTTTTCGGAAAACCGCTCACACTTTTCCGGAACATGCCCTAGCCGCCGGCAACAAGGATCATCTGTTCGCGCGCGACCACGGTGCCCGACCACTCCTTGCGCGCCTCGAACTCCAGCTGACGCATGAAGTCGTCGTTGTGATCGGGATCGTGATGGAAGATCGCCAGTTGGCGCGCGCCCGCCATCTTACAAAGGCGCACACCTTCCTGCCACGTCGAGTGGCCCCAGCCGATCTTCGCTTTGAATTCGGCGTCGGTGTAGGTGCAGTCGTAGACGACGCTATCGGCGCCTTCGATCAGTTTGAGGACGGTCTGATCGGGTTTGCCGATCACATGTTCCGTGTCGGTGACGTAGCAGATCGACTTACCATTATACTCGACACGGTAACCGGTCGCGCCGTTCGGGTGATTGAGCGGCGCGGTGATGATCTTCACGCCGCCGTCGAGGCCCCAGCTTTCACCGGCCTTGAAATCCTCAAAGGTGAGCGCGGCCTGGAGCGCTTCCAAAGGCACGGGGAACGTCGGGTTCGCCATCTGGTTGGCGAGCACGTTTTCGATACCGCCGGCGTTATAGAGATGACCCGCCGCGATGGTGAAACGGCTGTTCGACATGAACGCCGGACCAAAGAACGGAAAGCCGTTGATGTGATCCCAATGGGAATGGGTGAGCAGCAGCGTGCCCTTGCGCACACCGTCCTTGATGAAGTCTTGCCCGAGATTGCGGATCCCCGTGCCGGCGTCCATGATGATCCGCTCGTCGCCGGCAAAGATCTCAAGACAACTCGTATTGCCGCCATAGACCACATGGTCCGGCGACGGACACGCAATGCTTCCGCGGACACCCCAGAATTTGACCGCTAACGTCAACGCCAGCCCTCTAACAACGCGTAAGAATAGCTTGTAACACCTAGGCTTATCATAGGAAAAGATAATCTACGCTAGGGACAAACCAATAACTCTACTCCAAGTTGAACCTCTTCCCGGACCAGGACTTAACCCCGATGACTCAAAAGCCCATCGTGGCCGCCACCCGGCGCCTCGTTAAACCCGCCGAAGACCGCGTCGCCGCCCGCTTCCAGTTCCGTCCCGGCAACGATGAGGCCACCTATACGCCGGCGCTTGTGGCCAAGACCGCCGAGGGCGCTGCCGCGCTCCTGTGCACGCCGACAGAACCTCTGAACGCCGAGGCCATCGCGATGCTGCCGGCGAGCCTCAAAGTGCTGTCGACCGTTTCGGTCGGCTTCGAGCATATCGATCTTGCCGCCGCCAAGGCCCGCGGAATTCGTGTAACGAACACGCCCGGGGTTCTCGACGACGCCACCGCCGACATCGCCCTCCTCCTGATCCTGGGCGCGACACGCTGCGCCAGCGACGGCGAGCGCCTGCTGCGCGCCGGCAAATGGATCGGGATTCGCCCGACCCAACTCCTGGGCATGCAGATCACGGGAAAACGTCTGGGCATCATCGGGATGGGCCGCATCGGCAGCGCCGTCGCGACACGCGCCAAAGCTTTTGGCATGTCGGTCTGCTACCACAACCGCAAAAGAGTCGATCCGGCGATGGAAGCCGGCGCGACCTATGTGCCCAGACTGGAAGACCTGCTCGCGCAAAGCGATGTCGTATCGCTGCACGCGCCGCTGACACCGGAAACCAAGGGCCTCATCAACGCCCAGCGCATCGCGCAGATGAAAGACGGCGCGTGCCTCATCAATACCGGCCGCGGCCCCCTGATCGACGACGACGCCGTCATCACCGCACTGAAAGCCCGGAAACTGTCGTCGATCGGTCTGGATGTGTACACGGGCGAGCCGAAGATCGACCCGCGTTACTACACGCTCGACAATGCGATGCTGGTGCCGCACCTGGGCAGCGCGACCTACGAAACGCGCCTCGCCATGGCGATGCTGGCCGTCGACAATATGGAAGCCGTGCTGGAAGGCCGCGCGCCGCCGTTCCCGGTGGCTTAAAGCTCCACTGTCGTCGCCCGGTTTATTTGTCCGGGCGATCCATCGTCCCGCCGGCACGGGCGCATGTCGAGGAGTGGATCCCCCGGACGCTGCGCGCCGGAGGATGACAGGGGAGTCGCATAGCGCTGTCATCGCCCGGTTTTATCCGGGCGATCCATCGTTCAACAAAGTTGGAGCGCGTCGATGAATGGAATCCGGTTTCCGTTCTAGGCCGCGTCTTCGCTGCGCGAGGACTTGCTCGAACCGACGTAGGCGACCGCGCAGTGTTCGGAGCAATAGGGCTTACCGGCGTGCACCGGCTTGCCGCAGAAGCGGAAATCTTCGTGCTTGGGATCGCCGATGGGCCAACGGCAGGTCTGGGCCGACAGATCCGTCAGCGTGAACACCCGCGTTTCCTTCTTTGCTTCCACCGGCTTGTTGGGCTGGCGCTTGATCGGCGACGGACGGCCCTTGAGGCCCAGGCGGTGGGCCTTGCCGACGACGGCGTTCTTGGAAACGCCGAGGCGCTTTCCGATTTCGCCCGTGGTGAGGCCTTCGGACCACAGCTTCTTCAGCCGGCCGATCTTCTCATCGTTCCACATGCCGCCCTGCTCCGCTCCGGCGGCAGCGGGCGCTTTGGCCGCATCGGTTGAAGGCGGCGCCGGGGTGGCTTTGGCTTTCGGTTTGTCAGACATCGAGAATTGGTCCGTCTAGTGTGAACTGTGCCTTGGGGTCTTCGATCTCGAGCACCCAGACATCAGGGTCGTATTTGGCCTGGCGCGCAAGATACGCATCGGCGTCCCTTTCGGAAACAGGTTTCGGGCCACAGGCGCGCATCCAGGCCTGACCGCCGTCCGGGGCGCTGACCCCGGTAAAGACCTCGCACCCGGCGGCGAAGCGGTTGACCTTGAGGATCACCGCCCCCGACTCCCCTTCGCCCTTGCGGGCGACCGTCGCGATCAGCCCCTGGGCGGCGCACTGCCGGACCCAGGCCTGTACCCGTATTTCGCTCTTAAGCCGCTGCATTCCCGCTACTTTATACCGTCCTTATAGCGCTTTAGGCCCGGTCACAGTTAAACCTTTTAATAACGTTTCGTGGTAGGGTAACCATTGAAATAGTGGGGCGAGCGGCGCTAAAGGCCGCTTACGGGTATCAGGGGCTTCTTCCGCCATGATGGGCCTTGTCGGGATTGTTTTCGTTTTCGTGATGGTGTTCGGCGGGTTCCTGCTGCACGGCGGGAACATCATGGTGGTCATTCACGCCCTACCGACCGAGTTGATGACCATCTTCGGCGGCGCCATCGGCGCGATGATCGTGGGCAACTCGGCCGATACCCTGAAGGGCGTCGGCAAAGGCATCAAACAGGTCTTCTCCGGCCCGTCGTGGAAGGAGCAGGACTTCAAGGACATGCTCTGCCTCTTGTTCACGATCACCAAAATGATCAAGTCCAAGGGCATCTTGGTCATCGAAAGCCATATCGAAAAGCCCGAAGAAAGCACGATTTTCCAGAAATATCCGCGCATCCTGCACGACCACTTCGCGGTCGATTTCATCTGCGACACCCTGCGCATGCTGTCGATGAACCTCGACGATCCGCACCAGGTGTTCGACGCCATGGAATCGCAGCTTGAGAAGCACCACCACGAAAAGCTTCTGCCTCAGCAAGCCCTGCAAACCATGGCCGACGGCCTGCCCGCCATCGGGATCGTGGCGGCGGTGCTCGGGGTCATCAACACCATGCAGTCCGTGACCGAGCCGCCCGAAGTTCTCGGCGGCATGATCGGTTCGGCCCTCGTCGGTACGTTCCTCGGGGTGTTCCTGGCTTATACCGTGGTCGGCCCCTTCTCCGTTCGCCTCAGCCAGGTCATGGGCGAAGAGCATCAGTTCTATCTGATCATCCGCGACGTCCTGGTCGCCCACCTGAACGGCAACGCGCCGCAGGTCTCGGTCGAAATCGGCCGCGGCAACGTGCCGACCAAGGTGCAGCCGTCCTTCTTCGAACTCGAAGAAGCGCTGAACGCCACCAGCGACGGCTGATCCCGGCCCTAAACTTTAAGACCGCGCGGGCGCGACTAATGCCGCGTTAACTACTCTGGATAATGATCCGCCGAGGCCTTTTAGGCCATGGACCGTGATTTCGTTGTGATTCCATACTATTTTTTGTAGAAGATTTGGCCTTTTTATTGAGGCGCTTACACGCAACGGGAATTTTAGACACCCGTTAGTGTATAGCGGTGTGCAGAATTACAACCGGGGACCCCCGCAGCGCGGAAGAAAATGACAAACCCCATTGTGGACAGCGATATCGACTCGCTGTTCATCCTGCCCCTCAAAATCATCCCTTTTAAGACCGAGGGCCTTAACCGGTCCCGGCTGGTGAAAAACAGCCATCTCGAAGGCGTTCTTGAACTTTATGCGGAACGTGAGACCGGAAGCGGCCAGGTCTCCATCCGGGACCTGCCGCAGCATTTCAAATGGAAAGAAGGGGCCGGCCATCCCGACCTTTCCATTCTCCATTCCCTCGCCCCGCTGCCGAGCTTCGACGTGTACAGCCTGCGCCGCACCCTTCGCGACAGGGGCATTCCGGTGAACAATTACGACGACCTGCGCTTGTCGGACGAAAAGAACAAGCAACTCACCGGCTACATGTCGCGCTTCACGCTGCCGCTGATCAGGGAAATCTACGGCGACGACAGCAAAGACATCAGCCGTTTCGAGGACATCGTCAGCCTGTTCAAGGATCCCGACGTGAAGAAAGCGCTCGCCCGTCTCAAGCAGATGGCCGAGAAGCTGAAGATCTCGATCGACCAGATTCCGAAGTTCCTCGAGAACTACGGCGACATCTTCATGTCGCTTTCCTACTACAACCAGTGTCTCGATCGCCTGGCGCCGCTGCTCGAAGCCTTCATCTACGCGATGAAGGACATGCGCAAGAGCATGCAGGTGCGCAACGACCGTCCGCTCATGGCGGAAATGGACAAGGTCGAAAAACTGATCCAGGGTCTCGTGAACTTCCTGAAGCGCACGTTCCAGGATTTCGGCACCATGTCGCAGGACATGTGGAACAACCTGACGGCCGCGAAGTTCGAGCAGGTGAAAGCTTACATCGAAGATACGCAAGTGAAGGTCGGCAGCGTGCTGTGCGGCCTGACCGTGAAGATGAATGCCTGGGTGATCCGGTTTCCCAACCCGAAATCGGGCGGCCCGGGCGCCAAAGGCGAATTCATCATGACCGACATGCGCCAGGGACTTGCCGAGATCGTCACCGTCGCGCGCGGCCACGCATGGTCGCCCGACGGCGCTGGCGCTCACACTTAGCCAGGTTGTGCCGCCGCGCGTAAAATCGCGCGGCCCGCGAAACGTACATCGTAGCGTTGTCAGGCGCGGCGCACTCGTCCATGGTAAGGCGCGAGGATGTAACGTTCCCAGATGCCAGGCCCCGTCAAAGCACGCCTTCCCCCTGTCTTGAGCGCCGTGCAACGCGCCGTTCTTCGCACGCGCGGTTTCCGCACGACGCCCTGGAAGGGCTATCCGGCCGCCATCGCCGCCGTGCTCATGTTCTTCGGCCTGCGCCTCCTGATCGGTGACGCGCTCCAGGCCGTTCCGTTCCTGCTCTTTTTCCCCGCGATCATCGTCGGCACGTTCCTCGGCGGCATCGGCGCCGGGCTTGCCGCGGTCGCCGCCAGCGCGCTGATCGCCTGGTACTTCTTCATTCCGGTCTACTCCTCGTTCGAGATCACGGCGTCGAACGCGCTTGCGGTGGCGATCTACACGATCCTCGGCGCCATCGGCGTGCTGATGGTCAGTTGGCTGATGGAAATCACCGCGCACGTCGCCGACTTCGAAGAACACGAAAAGGAATTGCTGCGCGAGTTGCAGCACCGCGTGAAGAACCATGTGCAGATCGTCTCGTCGCTGCTGCAGATCCAAGCGCGGCGCGCGGATCCGACGACCCAGGCGGCCCTCAATGACGCGGGCCGGCGTCTTTCAACCATCTCGACGGTGTACGGCAGCCTGTACCGCTCGGGCCATCAGATCGACTTCAAGACCCATCTCGAGGAATTGTGCCATGTGGCCATGCGCGCCGCGCCGGACACGCACTGCGAATTCAAGGTCGACGCCAAGCCGGTGTCCTGGGGCATGGATCTCGTCATGCCGCTTTCCCTGATTGCCGGCGAATTGATCGCCAATGCCATCCGTCACGGCTGCGCCAACGGCACGGACGGGTGTGTGGACGTCGTGCTGAAGCGCGAGAGCGGCGACGTGCGCCTGACCGTCTCGGATTCGGGCGCGCGCCTGCCGGACGATTTCGATGTCGAAAAGACCAAAGGCCTCGGCCTTCAGCTTGTGCGCACGCTGTCCCGTCAGATCCAGGGGAAGCTTTCGGCGTCAAAGGACAACATGACGCACTTCACGATCGAATTCCCCGAAGCGCCCAAGGACCCGCACTAGATTCATATCGGAAAACGCTCGAGGCGGGCCCTTGGATTGTCGCCGACTTACTTCTTGGGACGGTAAACGACGATGGTCGATTCGTTCGGATTCTCGTTCTTCACCAGATCCGCGTGGCCCGGATAGAGCGAGCCGTCGGCGCCGATTTCCGTCTCGTGCGACATCATTTCGATGCGCCCTTCGACCGCGCCGGTCTTGGTGTTGATCTTGAAGATGTTCGCGTTCTCATCGAGGGTCGCGCCGCCCTTGGCCGCGACGCCGGCGTAAACGCTCCCGTCCGGCGCGGCGGCGACACTGTAAAGACGCCCGCCGATCAGCTTCTGGCCGAGATACTTCTCGTCCTTGTCGAACCACTGCACGCGGCCGTTTTCGCGGTCGGCGACGAAGATGCGCCCGTCGGTGCCGATGGTCACGTCGTGCGGCAGAACGAACTCGCCGTTGCCCTTGCCCTTCGCGCCCCATGTCTTCACGCGCTTGCCGTCCTGGGTGTACTCAAGAATGCGCGCGTTGCAGTAGCCGTCGGAAATGAGCACGTTGCCGCTGGCCGGGAACGCGACGCCCGTGACGCTGCAGAACGGACGCTTCTCATCGGGGATTTCGCCGACGGTGATTTCAAGCAGCGGCTTGCCTTCGGCCGAGAACTTGCGGACCTTCGAGGTGTTGGCGTCGGTCGTCCAGACGTTGCCTTGCGGGTCGACGTGGATACTGTGCGGGATGGTGTACATCCCCTTGCCGAAGCTGCGCAGGATCTTGCCGCTCTTGTCGACGACGACGATCGGGTCGCCGTCCTTCGGGCGGTGCAGGATGTAGATGTTGCCGGCCTTGTCGACGGCCATGGCCGAGACCATGCCCAATTTCATCGGCACCTTGATTTCGGTGCGTTCCATGGGCAGCAGCGGCACGGCCTTGATCATCTCGACCAGGCTGGCGTTGAGCGCCTTGTCCTCCGGCGACATCTCGCGCCGCGGCGCGGCGGCCGGCGCCTGGGCGACGGCCTGTCCGGCCAGTGACATGGCAACGAAGGCGGCGGCGATTGACAGAATGCGCATGGAATACCCTCCCCTGGGATGAACTCTCATAAGCTGATGATCGGCGCGCGATCTTCCGCCCATCATGCCCAAGTTTAAAATCGTCGCCCCCGGCCGACAAGGACCCCGGCCCCCCCGGCGACCGTCAATTAAGTATACTGTCCCCTCAACTAGTTGCGGAAACTAGTTGCGGGGACAGTATACTTAATTCAAAGCCGCCTGTTCCAGTTCGCCTTCGAGGGTCATCCAGGCCTCTTCGGCCTCCGCCAGGTCCTTCTCGACCCGCCCCATCTCCCTTTGAACCTCGAGCGCCTTGGCGGCGTCGGCATAGAGCTTGGGGTCGGCGAGCCTGGCGGCAAGCTTCGCCTTCTCGCCTTCAAGCCTGGTGACCTTCGCGGCGGCCT